>NZ_LSJI01000109.1 GCF_001557235.1 Phenylobacterium sp. CCH9-H3
CTGCAGAACGCCAGCGATCTTGGTCGCGGGAGCTTGCAGAAGGCCGACGATCTTGGCGCGGAGCTGATCCAGCGACGGCAGGGTGGCCAGAGCGGTCACCGAGGCCTTGTCCAGCACCTGTTGACCCATGAAGCCGCCAACGACGGTGAACTTGTCGTTCTCCTTGGCGTACTGGGTCGCGACCTTGGCGGCGGACACCGGATCGGACGCGAAGGCGATGGCGACCGGACCCTTGAAGAGGGCGTCGCCCTCGTCGCCGATCGAGCCACCGAGCGCCTTCGTGGCGAGGGTGTTCTTCACCACCTGCAGCTGGGCGCCTTCGTTGCGAAGACGGCCCCGCAGATCGGTCATTTCCGCAACGGTCAGACCCATGTAGTGGGTCACGACCACGGCGCCGGCGTCAGCGAAGACGCCCTTGAGCGTCTCGATGGCTTCCTGCTTTTGAGCGCGGTCCATTGCGGTCTCCATACTCAGGTTCGACGCGCGCGCGGATGCGCACGCCGCAAAGCACCTGTCCTGTTCGGAGAAGCCGCAGCCTCGCGCTCATCCTTGGCGGATGACCGGCGAAACCTCATCTTCCCGTCTCCCTATGACCGAGGAAGGGCTCTTCCTCGCGTTCCGGCCGTCGGTGGCCCCGGCGGCTTCATAGTTCTTGGACAGGATCGGTCGGTCCGAAGACCTTCCGTCCACGCCGCTCCCCTCGCGGGGACCGACGAAGCGCGGGCGTTTACACGAGAAGTCCCGCCGATTCAACCCGCCGCCAGCCAGGCCTCCAGAACGGCGGCCTTGGCCAGGTCCTTGGGCCGGCCGAACAGGCGCAGGATGCGAAGCTGCTCGGCCCCCGCCGGGATCGGTCCCGAGACCTCCAACGGCCGGCCCCTTACCCGCAGGCCGCCCATCACCTCCACCGGACCCCACGGCGTGACGTAGCGCGCGAAGTGCTCCGAGCGGAAAGGCCCGTCCGGCGCCTTGGCGGGACTCTCGTCCCGCCATCCGGCCCAGGCGGCGGCCAGGCGCCCTGCCCCGTCGACGCCGGTGACCACATCCAGGTCCGCCGCCGCGTCGAGCGGCGCCCCCAGCAGGATGAGCGCCCCGCTGCCGATCAGGCTCCAGGGGGCGGCGAAGGCGTCCAGGTCGGGCGCCAGCCTGGCCACCAGCGCCTCCACCTCCGGCGGCGTCATCCCTGGCCGGTCCAGTTCGCCGGGCGCTTCTCCATCCACGCCTTCACGCCCTCCTTGTAGTCGGGCTCGCGGGCCATCTGCGCCAGCAGCACCTCGGCCGCCTTCACCGAGGTGGCCGCGTCGCGGTGCAGGTCGCGGTAGATCTGGCGCTTGGTCTCGCGCGCGGATCCAGGCGCCACCGACGCGGCGAGCGTGCGGGCATAGGCTAGCACCTCCTCCATAAGGCGCTCCGCCGGCACGATCCGGTTCAGGAACCCCATCGCCATGGCCTCCTCGGCCGTGAACACCCGGCTGGACAAGAGGATGTCGTTGGCGTGTGTCAGCCCCACGATCCTCGGCAGCAGCCAGGACAGGCCGTACTCGGCCGGGAAGTTGAACCGCCCGTGCGCCGCCGTGAACTTCACCCCCGGCGCGCAGAACCGCAGGTCCGCGAAGGCGGCCAGCACCAGCCCCACGCCCGCCGCTGCGCCGTTGATCGCCGCGATGATCGGCTTGCCCACCCCGAAGTGGTAGGCGAAGGCCGCATCGAAGGCGGGGTCGACGCCATAGCCCGGCTCGGCGATGTCCTCGGGCGTCCCCGGATCGTAGCCGCCCTTCGCCGAATGGCCCTCCAGCGCTTGCAGGTCGGCGCCGGCGCAGAACGCCTGTCCCTCGGGATCGCCGGTCACCACGATCACCCGCACGCCCGGATCTCGGTCGGCCTCGCGCAGCACCCAGCGGTATTCGGTGTGCATCCGCCCGGTCCAGGCATTGCGGCGCTTCGGGCGGGCGAGCGTCACCACGGCGATCCCGTCGGCGATCTCGTAGCGGAGGGTCTTCAGGTCCATGGCCGCACTATGCCACGACGAAGCGCAGGATCGCGCCGTTCCAGCGGTCGTCGTCCTGGTCGCGCTCTTCCACCCCGCCGATGGCCGCCGTCTCCGCCACCCCCCGCCAGAACGCCAGCGCGCCCACGTTCCGGCGCGCCACTGCGATCTCCCACTGGCCAGGGCGGTCCTGGATCGCGAGGCGCGCGGCCGCGCGCCCGACCCCTTCGCGCCGGTAGTGCCGCGCGACGAAGAACTCCCCCATGTTGAAATCGGTCGGCGCGCCGGAGTGGCTGTGACGGTCGATGAGGGCAAAGCCCGCCAGCCGCGCATCCACACGGATCAGCAGCGGCTCGGCTCCCGGCTCCGTCCAATAGGCCCCCAGCGGCGGATAGGGCGGAAAGCGGCCGTCCTCCTGGAGTTCCACCCGCCGCTCCGCCCAGAAGTCGGCGAAGTCGTGGACATAGAGCTGGAACAGGTTCTCGACCGTCGCGCGCCGCTCGCCTGCCGGCTCCAGCTCGATCTTCGGCATGAGGCCTTCCCCAACGAAAAAGGGAGCGGCATCGCTGCCGCTCCCTCTGGTCTCTAGCATGTCCGTCCGGCTTAGACGCCGACCGAACCGGCCTCCACCTTGAAGCCCGGGCCCATCGTCGACGACAGGCTGATCTTCTTGATGTAGGTGCCCTTGGCGCCCGACGGCTTGGCCTTGTTGAGCGCGTCCACCAGGGCCTTCACGTTGGCCTGCAGGGCTTCCTCGGTGAACGAGGCCTTGCCGATGCCGGCGTGGATGATGCCGGTCTTCTCGGTGCGGAACTCGATCGAGCCGCCCTTGGCGTCCTTCACGGCCTGGGCCACGTTCGGCGTCACGGTGCCGACGCGCGGGTTCGGCATCAGGCCGCGGGGGCCCAGCACCTTACCGAGACGGCCGACCAGGGCCATCATGTCCGGCGTGGCGATCACGCGGTCGAAGTCCATGAAGCCGCCCTGGATGCGCTCGACCAGGTCTTCGGCGCCGACGACTTCGGCGCCGGCCGCGGTGGCCTCGGCCGCCTTGGCGTCCTTGGCGATGACGGCGACGCGGACGTCACGGCCCGTGCCCGACGGCAAGGCCACGACGCCACGGACCTGCTGGTCGGCGTGACGAGGGTCGACGCCCAGGTTGACGGCGATCTCGATGCTTTCGTCGAACTTGGCGTTGGCGTTGGCCTTCACCAGCTTCACGGCGGCGTCCAGCGGGTGGGCGACGGTGGTGTCGCCGGTCCAGGCCTTCATGCGCTTGGCTTGCTTTGCCATGGTCTTAGGCCTCCTCGATCTGCAGGCCCATCGAGCGCGCGGAGCCCTCGATGATCTTGGCGGCCTGCTCGAGATCGTTCGCGTTCAGGTCCTTCATCTTCTTCTCGGCGATCTCGCGCAGCTGGGTGCGGGTGATCTTGCCGGCGCTGTCGCGGCCGGGCGCCTTGGAGCCCGACTTCAGGCCGACCGCCTGCTTGATGTAGAAGGACGCCGGCGGCGTCTTGGTGACGAACGTGAACGACTTGTCCTGGTAGACCGTGATCACGGTCGGAAGGGGCGTGCCCTTCGCTTCCTTCTCGGTCCGGGCGTTGAACTCCTTGCAGAAGCCCATGATGTTGACGCCGCGCTGACCCAGCGCCGGCCCGATGGGCGGCGAAGGGGTCGCAGAGCCCGCGGGCACCTGCAGCTTGATATAGCCCAAGATCTTCTTGGCCATCTTTGCTCCTCATGGCTCGTCAGAGCCGGTTGAGCCGTGGTGCGGGGTCACGGTGGCCGCCCCCTCCCACGGATTTGAAATCGCGGACGAACCGCGAAGCGGGCGCGTTTATCAGGCAATCCGCCCAGGCACAACCGCCGGGACTGCGGCATTCACCGCCAAGACGCCAAGAACGCCAAGTTAGCCGAGCAGGCGACGCACACCGTCCTTGAAGAGAACGACGTTGAAGTTGACGAGCAAGCCGAGCCTTAGCCCCGAGAGCTTCAGGTAGGTGATCAGTTGCGCCTCATGGAGGCGCGAGAGCGCCTCGACGGCTTTCACTTCGACGATGACGAGATCCTCGACGAGAAGATCGAGCCGGTAGCCCGCATCGAGGCGAAGCCCCTCATACCGCAGAGGCTGCGGAACTTGCCGGCGAACGGCCAGGCCTCTCAGCCCCAACTCGTGGACAAGGCAGGCCTCGTAGACAGATTCCAGAAGCCCGGGCCCAAGCGCTCGGTGAACTTTCAGACCGGCATCGACAATTTGCCGCGCCACGACATCCGCCGCCGCTGAAGGCTCTTGGCGTTCTTGGCGTCTTGGCGGTCCTCTTTCGAACGACTCCACCAAGCGCGAAGCCTTAGCTCGCCTTTTCGACCTGGCCGTATTCGAGTTCGACCGGGGTGGCGCGGCCGAAGATGGAGACGGTGACCCGCAGGCGGGCGCGTTCCTCGTCGACCTGTTCCACCGAGCCGTTGAAGCTGGCGAACGGGCCGTCGATCACCTTCACGGTCTCGCCGATCTCGAAGGAGATGGTCGGCTTCGGCCGCTCCACGCCCTCTTCGATGGCGCCGACGATGCGCTGGACTTCCTTTTCCGAGACCGGGATCGGCTTCGAGCCCGAGCCCAGGAAGCCCGTCACCTTGGGGGTGTTCTTGATCAGGTGGTAGGCCTCGTCCGACAGCTCCATCTTCACGAGCACGTAGCCCGGGAAGAACTTGCGCTCGGAGTTGACCTTCCGGCCGCGGCGGATCTCGACCACGTCCTCGGTGGGCACCAGGATCTCGGAGAAGTTCTCCTCCAGGCCCTGGTTCTTGGCCTGCTCACGGATGCTCTCGGCCACCTTCTTCTCGAAGTTCGAGTAGGCGTGGACGATGTACCACTTGTGGCGGGGGTTGCCCTTGGGGGCGGAGGCGGCAGCTTCAGACATGTTGTTCTTCTTACCCGCCGGTGGCCACGCGAAGCAGCCAGGTGATGGCGAAGTTGAGGACGGAGTTGACGAGCCAGAAGAACAGCGCGGCCATGACCACCATGATCGCCACCATGACGGAGGTGATCCAGGTCTCCTTGCGGCTCGTCCAGGTGATCTTGCGCGCCTCGGCGCGGACCTCGCGGAAGAACTGCGGGATGCTGGTCTTCTTCTTGGGGGCTTGAGCCGCGACCGCGCTGGGCGTGGCCATGACCGCGGCCGTCTTGGCGGCGCGGTCGCGGATCGCTTGCGGGCTCTGTCCCGGTTTCTTGGCCATGCGGCGCTTCAAACTCTCATCTGGGACGGCGGCCCTCAGGCCCCGCCCCGGTTTATCCTACGCATTATATAGGTGGTGGCAGGAGTGGAGGGACTCGAACCCCCGGCCCTCGGTTTTGGAGACCGATGCTCTACCAGCTGAGCTACACTCCTTCAGCACCCCTCCCCGGTCGTCTCGCCTGGTTTCCTGTCCCGGGCGAAGGCCCGTGAACCGCGCTCCGGCGGCTAGAAAACTGAAGACTCCACGATGTCGGGTAGGACGCAGGCGTATGACGCAAGCGCCCCGCGTTTTCAAGCCTCTTGCGCGGAGCAAACCGGCGCCTTGGCCGTTACGGGGCCATGACCCAGCCCCCGACCCCCAGCTCCCACGACGCCGCCTACAACCGCGACCAGGACCAGAAGCCCGGCGCGCCCCGCATGGCCCAGGAACCCGCCGGGTCCGAAGGCTCGGCCCGCTCGCCCAAGACGGACACCGACCCCGCCAGCGGCGAACATCGGCGCGACCAGCCCGCCCCCAACCAGGCCAGGGCCGACCAGACCGACGGCGCCGGCCGCAAGGCCTGACGTCAAGCAAAAGGGGCCGCCGGATGGTGTCCGGCGGCCCCTGGTGTTTGGTGGTCGGGTAGGCTTGGGCCTACTTGATGATCTTGGAGACCACGCCCGAGCCCACGGTCCGGCCGCCT
>NZ_LSJI01000011.1 GCF_001557235.1 Phenylobacterium sp. CCH9-H3
TCGTCGATCACGCCGATGATCTGGCTGATCTGGCTGGAGGAGTTCTCGATCTCGCTCATGGCGGCGACCGCGTCGCGGACGACCACGCCCGAGCGCTCGGCGTCGCCCTTGGCGGCGCCCACGGCTTCGCGGGACTGGGCCGCGCCCTCGGCGGTCTTGCGCACCGTGGCGGTGATCTGGTCGAGCGCCGCGGCGGTCTCTTCCAGGCTGGCCGCCTGCTGTTCGGTGCGGCGCGACAGGTCGTCGGAGGCCTGGGTGATCTCGCCGGCGCCGGACCGCACCGCGGTGGCGTTGGTGGCCACCTCGCGCATGGTGTCCTGCAGGGTGTCCATGGCGCGATTGAAGTCGGCGCGAAGCTGTTCGTAGTGCGACGGGAAAGCCTCCGTCAGGCGGAAGGTCAGGGCCCCGGCGGCCAGGCGCTCCAGGCCCTTGGCCAGGCCTTCCACGACCTTCGACTGCTCGGCGGCGGTGGCGGCGCGCTCGGCTTCGCTGGCGGCGCGGGTGGCGTCGGCGGCGCGGCGCTGCTCGCCGGCCTCGCCCTCAAGGCGCACCTTCTCGATGGCGGCTTCCTTGAAGTGCTGGACGGCGGCGGCCATGCGGCCCACCTCGTCCTTGCGACCCTGGGCCGGCACCTCGACGTTGTTGTCGCCCGAGGCGAGCTTGCCCATGGCGGCGGTCATCGCGCTCACCGGCTTGGCGATCGCGGCCGAAAGCAGGGCGCCCATCACCACCGCCAGGGCGATGGCCAGCAGGCTGCCCACGGCCAGCAGGGTGACGGCGAAGGCCTGCGCGGCCGACTGGCCAGCGGCGCGTTGCTTGCCCAGGGTGGTTTCCTGGTCGATCAGGGTCTGCACCGCGGCGCGGACGTCCGTCAGGCGGCCGGTGCTGCCCAGCTGCATCATCGCCGTCGCCTGCTGGGTGGGGTCCTGGCCCGCCGCGATCAGAGGCGCTTCCTCGGCCGCCACCTTGGCGCCGGCCTGCTTGATCTTCGCGATCAGCGCGGCGTCTTCGGGAGCGGCCTTCTCGAGTTCCCCGAGCGTGGTCTTGTAGCGTTCCTCGGCCTTTTCGATCGCCTTGAGGAATTCCGGATCGCCGCTGGCCACCAGGCCGCGGATGGCGTTCTGGCGCTCGACCCGCGCCATCAGCACCTCTTCGGCCAGGCGCAGCTGCTGGACGCTCGAGTTGTTCGCTTCGGTCGCCTGCTTGATGCTCATCAGGCTGACGAACACCGCCGCGCACATGGCGGCCACGACGGTCACCACGACCGCGAAGCCCACGACGAGCTTCTTCGAGATGTTCAGGTTGTTCAGGAGATTCATTGGGGTCTCGGCGTTCTGGCGGATCGGGGGCAAGGAGGCGGCGCGGGGTCAGCCCTCACGGCGTCCAGGGGTGCAATGGACGTACGGCGAGGTGCGGCAGCTGACAGTAGGGGGACTGAAACGACCGCATGGGAATCTCGCCGTTGCCGTGAGGGCTTGACGACGCCGGTGAGGCCCCGCCAATCCGGACAATCCCAAGGGCGGTTTGATTATTGGTAAATTGTGGGAACTGCCTTGGCCGATTGGCGATCGAAGGTCGCCGAATGCCTGCGGCACGACGTCGCAACACCTTGCGAATGCTCGGCGGGCCGATCCTTGGCCGAGACTAGACCTGCGCGCCGAAGGTCGTTTCGCCGGATGCCACGAGCAGCACCTTCGCCGGGGCCGTCGGCGCGACCAGCGCGTAGCCGGCGGCGGCGTCGAAATACACCCCGTCTCCCGCGCGCAGGCTCAGGGGCGCGTAGAGATGGCTGTGGAACTCCACCTCGCCGTCCAGGACCAGGGCATAGGCCTCGCCGCCATGGGTCGCGAGCGGGCCGTGGACGTCCAGCGTGCGCGCCGTGACGTCGACGATGATCGGCGACAGGCTCTTCGACAGCAGGTCCGCGGCGGCGCGACGGCCGGTATTCCCGGCCACCCGCGTCGGCGGCCCCTCGCCGGCGCGCATCACCGACCGGCGGCCGGAGGACGTGGGCTGGGCCTCCGCCTCGCGGGTGACCAGCCCCTCGAGGTCCACCTCGAGCGCGCGGCACAGTCGCATCAGCTTTTCGTAATTGAGGGCGTTCTGCCCCAGTTCGACCCGGGACAACGTCGAGATGGGTACGCCGCTCTCCTCGCTGAGGGCGGCGAGGCTCCAGCCGCGCGAGAGCCGCAGCTTGCGGATCGCTGCGCCGGTCCGATCCGACATGCGGGCGCGCATGACGTCGAGTCCCCTTTGCGTATGCGCAGCGAACCCTAGGCTGATTCACATAACGCGGCACGCGAGCCGAAGCCCGCCCCTGCCCATTATGGGTTGCGGCGCCGGGGTCGCGTGCAAAGCCCGGATCGACGCAAGGCGGCAAGTGTATCGGCGCGCTGGGCGAGCAACGCCGGTTCCGGTTTTCAACTCACACAAGAACCCAATCGCCCTCCAGTGCGCGTGTGGTAGGGTGAAAATTGAGTTAAGGCGGCTCTGCCTCCGCAGGACTGTCATTGATCTTTCAAGGGGGGGCTGATGCGAAGCCTTGCGTATGCGATCGCCTGTGGCGCCCTGCTGGTCGGGACGTCCGCACAGGCCGTTAGTCTCGACATCACCGGGCTGCAGTCCGGCAACATTACGCTGGGGGCCATGAACGCGCCCTGGGCGAACGGCATGATCGCCGACTTCGGCAACGATCTGGGGGCGGCCTACGGCGGCAGCACCGAGACCAAGGTCAAGGTGACGCCCGCCTACGCCAGCTTCGAGAGCGGCGTCGCGGTTTCGGGGCCGAACGCCTCGGCCCAGTCCCATTCCGGACTGGACGTCGAGATCTTCAACAACTCCGACAACCTCGTCTCCATCGACTCGGTGGGCTCGACCATCATTCCGGCGGGCCTCGGCTTCTACATGCAGGACCGGACGGGCGACCCCACCGGCGGCAATGCGTTCACGGGCTACGGCCAGGCGGGCTACTCGTCCTTCGGCTCGCTGTTCACCGAGGATCTGGCGGGCGCGACCTTCGCCACCGCCGGCTTCACCTTCGACATCTACGGCGACGACTACCTCGAGAACCCGTACGCCGAGGCGCTCTACACGCTCTCCGGCAACCTGACGCTGAGCTTCGATGAGGTCGGCAACGTCATCCAGGGCGGCGACATCGAGGCCGCGGGCCTCAGCCTCAACGGCTTCACCACCGCCTACGACAATCCGTTCGCTCTCGCCTACGCCTGGGGCGAGACCGACATCGAGATCATCCTGAACCAGATCCTCGAGACCGGGCAGTCGACCAGCCTCTACTACCGCACCACCGCCTACGCCTCGACCAACACCGCCTGCCTGGACGACGCGGTGACCTGCCTCGTCGCCTATTCCGGCTTCGGCGATCCCATCGGCCGGGGCGGCGGCGTTTCGCTCGCGGCCGCCCGCGGCGTGCGAACCCAGCTGGCCTACGACGGCATCACCGGCATCGTGTTCGATCCGCAGCTGATCGATCCGTTCCGGGTGAACTCCACGGTCATCGGCGGGGGCGCGGTGCCCGAACCGGCGACCTGGATGACCCTGATCCTGGGCTTCGGCCTGCTCGGAGCGGCGTTGCGGCGCCGGCGGGTGCTGGCGTACAGCTAAGGTATGACGCCACACGACGCGGACTCTCACGACCGACAGGACGGAGCCTACGCGTACCGGGCGTTCATCAGCTACAGCCACAAGGACAAGGACCTGGCGCAGCGGCTCCACCGCGAGGTGGAGTCCTATCGCATCCCGTCGAAGCTCATCGGGCGGCAGACCGGTGTCGGCAAGGTGCCGCGGCGCCTGCGACCGATCTTCCGCGACCGCGAGGAATTGCCGGCCTCGGGTGACCTGACGGCGGAGCTCAGCGGCGCGCTGCGCCAGTCGATGTTCCTGGTGGTGATCTGCTCGCCGGCCGCGGCCCGCTCGCGGTGGGTGAACGAGGAGATCCTGCAGTTCAAGCGCGTCCACGGCGATGCGCGGGTGCTGGCCATCGTCGCCGACGGCGAGCCCAATGCCACCGACATACCCGGCCGCGACCACCTGGAATGCTTCCCGCGGGCCCTGCGCTATCGCATCGGCGCCGACGGCGTGCTGTCCGACATTCCGGCCGAGCCCATCGCCGCCGACGTCCGGCGCGAGGCCGACGGGCCGCGGCTCGCCGTCCAGAAGCTGATCGCCGGCCTGACGGGCCTCAAGCTCGACGAACTGGTCCAGCGCGACACCCAGCGGCGGATCGCCCAGATGACCACCATCGCCGCGGGCGCGGTGGTGGGCATGGTGGTCACCGGCGGCTTGGCCTTCTACGCCAACTCGCTGCGGATCGAAGCCAACAAGCAACGCACCATCGCCCAGCACGAAGCCGCCGCCGCGCGGGCGGCCTCGGACTACCTCGTCGGCACCTTCGAGCTGTCGAACCCCGCCACCGAAAACCCCCGGACCATCACGGCGCTCACCATCCTCGGCCGCAGCGCCGACCGGGCGCGCCGCGAACTGGCGGGCCAGCCGGCGATCCAGGCCCGGCTGCTGGCCACGCTGGGCCGGGCCTACAACAATCTGGGCCTGCTGAACGAGGCGCGCACGGCGTTCGAACAGGCGATGCCGGTGATCAACCGGTCCGGGCCGGATGGCGCCGAGGCGATGCTGGTCCTGGCCACCACCTACGAGAAGCAGGGCCTGCTCGAGAAGGGCCTGGGGGCGGTGCGCCACGCCGAGGCGCTGCTGGGTCCCGACCCCAGGGCCAACGCCAGCCTCCGCGCCCAGGCCGCGCTCACCGAGGGCCGCATCCTGACCTCGGCCTCGAAGGTGAAGGAAGGCGTCGCCGCCTTCGACCGCGCGCTGGCCTACTACCGCGCCGCCGACGATGCGCCGGAGGGGGCCCTGGCCACCGTGCTGAACAACCGCGGCCTCCTGCTGTCGGACGACGGCCAGTTCGCGGCGGCGGAGGCGTCGCTGAAGGAATCCCTGGACCTGTTCAGCAAGGAGCTGGGGGCCAACCACCTCTACACGGGCAAGGCCTGGTTCGCCCTGGCGCAGAACGCCTTCAACGCCGGCGACCTGCGCACGGCCCGGGCGCATATCGCCAACGCCCTGCGCATCGAGCGCGGCGTGCTGGATCGCGACAACCCGATCCTGGCCGACACTCTCTCGATGCAGGGCCAGATCTACCAGGGCCTGGGCCAGATGGCCGAGGCGGAACGGTCGTTGCGCGAGGCGGTCTTCATCTATCGCGAGGCGTTCGACGGCCCGCACTACCTGATCGGCATCGCCGAGGTGTACCTGGCGCTGATCGAGTCCCAGCGCGGCGCCACGGCCCAGGCCCTCGCCACCCTGGACGACGCCAAGCGCAACTACGACGCCAGCTATGGCAAGCTCCACCCGAACCACGGCGACCTGCTGGTCAACCGCGCCAAGGTGCTGGCCCGCGCCGGCCGCATCGAACAGGCCCGCACCGACTGCGCGTCCGGCATGAAGATCCTGCGCGACACCCTGGGCGCGGAGGCCAGCTTCACGAAGCAGATGGCGGGCGAATGCCGCGCCCTGACGACCGCCGGCAAGACCCGCGTCGCGGCAGGCGGCTGAGCCGCTCAGTCCGCCGCCGGGTTCCGGGTCAGGCGATACAGCGGATAGACGCCGTAGCCCTTGGGCAGGGCGATCTTGCCCACGTAGTTGCAGTCGAACGGATGGTCCGTCTGCATCTCCAGCACCGCCGCGAACGGCTCGGTGACATAGACCGCGCCCGACGGCGTCACGGGCTCGATCCGCGCCGCGCGCGAGACCTCGCTGCCGTAGTAGGTGGTCCGCCGGGTGACGGGATCGTAGCCGGAATAGGTGGGGCCATAGTGCAGGGCGATCCGCATGGCCGTGCCCTCGCGCACGCCCAGCGCCTTGCAGTCCACCTTCTTCAGCTCCTCGCAGAGATCCAGCGCCGCCGCCGCGGCGGTCGGCGCGTCCTGGAACACGGCGAAGATGGCGTCGCCCCAGGTGTTGCCCTGCCGGATCACGTCGCCGTGGCCCTCCAGCGTGCGGGCCGCCCGCACCATCACGTCCTCCCAGAAGAGGGGAAGGGCGCGCTCGTCCAGCTTCGAAAACCCGGGGTAGTCGGTGAACATCAGCCCGTAGACGCCGCGCTCCACCTCCGACTTCGGCGGCGGCGGAGGCATGACGGGGCGGACGAGGGCGGGGGCGATGACCACCTCGGCCCGGCCGCCGGTGGCGCGCCAGGCGGTGACGTCCGAGCCGCTGAGCGTACGGTCGCCGCGCTCCTCCACGATCACCAGCTGGATCGCCTCGGCGTGGAGCTGGCGGGCCCGCAGGCGCGCCATGCCCATGGTCACCTTGGAGCCGTAGGCGAACTGCTCCATCTCGCCCATGTAGCTCATGTTGCTGGCGAAGGTCAGCGAGGCGGCGCGGTCCTTGATGGCGTGGTAGCGTGCCAACCAGCTTTCGCCGGCCGGCGCCACCGACTGTTCCAGGAAGTCGGGCTCGGCGAACGGCAGCACCACGTGCACCTCCGCCCCGCGCTCCAGCAGCAGCTCGGCGATCAGGATGTCGCTGCCGGCGGCCAGGGCGCCGTAGCCGAAGCCCACGTCCTCGCGCGCGATCACCTCGCGCATGCGGGCGGCCAGGTCGGCCTCCAGCTCCGGGGAGCCGACGAAGATGTTGCCGCAGAACATGGCCACCTTCGGCGGCTCGATCAGCTCCAGCAGGCTGTCCATCCCATGCCCGTCGCCCTCGGCGGCGATCAGGCGGCGCAGCTGCAGCACGGTGGTGGACCGGGCGCCGACGTCGGCGTCCGGCGCCTGCATGGCGCGCACGAGGGCCTCGCGCGCGCCGTCCACGTCGCCCAGCACCGCCAGCGCCTCGGCCAGGGTGGCCAGCGAAAAGTAGCCTGAGCGGCGCTCCGGCGCGGTCTCGGCCGCCACATGCCGCGCCAGCATCCGGGCCAGCCGCGGGCGGCCGGCGATCTTGGCCAGGGTGGCGGCGTTGATCGCCGGGTAGCTGGACTTCGAGAGCCGGAACACCTGGGCGTACAGCAGGCACGCCTCCAGCAACCGCTCGCGATCGGGCGCCCCGGCGTCGAACGCCTGATCCTTCAGGAGCCGGGCCTTGAGCGACAGGGGGTCGACCCCGCCGATCTCCGCCAGCCGGTAGTCGTCATAGAGCTTCAGGCCGCGCTCGGTGTCGCCTAGGCGGGCCAGGGTCAGCACCTCAAGATAGTTCAGCTCCGGGTGCAGGGTGTCGCCTCGACGCACCACCTCGTCGTAGGCGCCCAGGAGGTCGCCGCGGGCCAGGGCGGCGCGGACGGAGGCTGCCCGTCGTTCGGGAGTGGGCGGCGAACTCACGCGGTCCCGCCCGTCCGGCAGCCGGCGGGGGCAGGGGGCGAGGGCGGCCTCTCAAGCGTCAAACCCCGCACGCGCACGCCGTCCCCTTGTTGCGACGAGCGGCGCGGCCTTCGAGGTCGCCCCGACATCGTCCCCCAGGCGGTAACGCTATAGTGACAAGGCGGCCTCGTCCATGGATCGCTCGCGGCGAGGTGGCGCCGCCGCGCTCCTGGGTTGGCTAGAGCGCAATCCGCCGAAGTGGATGCCGGTTCGGCGAAGAGATTGCGCGCAGATCGAAGAGATAGAGCCTTCCGATCCCTTCAAATGGTCCCATTTGAAGGGGAAGGCTCTAGGCGACGGCGGCTTCCGCCGGCGCCGCCCGGCCGTCGTAGACGGCCTGGTCCAGGATGCCCTGCTGCTTGGCCACCAGGGTCGGGACCAGCGCCTGGCCGGCGACGTTCACCGCCGTGCGGCCCATGTCCAGGATCGGATCGATGGCCAGCAGCAGGCCCACGCCCTCCAGCGGCAGGCCCAGGGTCGACAGGGTCAGGGTCAGCATCACGGTCGCACCGGTCAGGCCGGCGGTCGCCGCCGAGCCGATGACCGACACGAAGACGATCAGCAGATAGTCCTGCAACTGCAGCGGCACGCCGTAGAACTGCGCCACAAAGATCGCCGAGATCGCCGGATAGATCGCCGCGCAGCCGTCCATCTTTGTGGTCGCGCCCAGCGGCACGGCGAAGGCGGCATAGGCCCGCGGCACGCCCAGCCCGGTCTCCGTCACCGCCTCGGTGACCGGCAGGGTCCCGATCGACGAGCGCGAGACGAACCCCAGCTGCATCGCCGGCCACGCCGCCCGGAAGAACCTGAGCGGGTTCAGGCCATGCGCCGCCAGCAGGGCCGGATAGACCACCAGCAGCACCAGGAAGAGGCCGACGTAGATCGCCACGGCGAACTGGCTGAGCTGGCCCAGGGCGTCCCAGCCGTACTTGGCCACCGCCGTGCCGAGAAGTCCGATCGTGCCCACCGGCGTCAGGCGGATCACCCACCACAGCACCTTGCGGATCACCACCAGGGCCGAGGCGTTGAACGCCAGGAACGGCTTGCCCGCCTCGCCGGCCTTCAGGGCGGCCGCCCCGACCACCAGCGAGATCACCAGGATCTGCAGCACGTTGAACGACACGCTGGTCGTCGCCGCGCCGTCCGCAAGCTTGGTCGAGGCGGTGAGCCCGAGGAAGTTGGCCGGGATCAGCCCGGTCAGAAAGTCCAGCCAGGTCCCGGTGGTCGCGGGCGCCTTCGCCGCTTCCGCGGCCACCCCGGCGTGGACGCCGGGCTGCAGCAGAACCCCGAGCGCGATGCCGATACCCACGGCGATCAGGGCGGTGATCGCGAACCACAGCAGGGTGCGCCAGACCAGGCCGGCGGCGTTCTGCAGCTGGGCCAGATTGGCGATGCTGGCCACGATGGCCGTGAACACCAGCGGCGGAACCAGCGCCTTCAGGAGCTGGACGAACGAGGCCCCGAGGATGCGCAGGGTCTCGGCCAGGCCGTGGCCCTGCTCGCCGGGCTCGACGCCCAGCTGGCGGGCCAGGAAGCCCAGCGCCAGGCCGACGACCATCGCCGCCAGGACCTGGACGCCGAAGCCGCTGACGAAACGGGAACTCTTTGCGGGCGTCGCCATGGCGCCAATGTAGGGGGCGCGCCGTTCCGCCGCCCGCGGAAAAGTCTGATCGAACCCTCAGGGAATCTCTTTGCCCAAGCCGTGAGCGCTCTTCGCTCCGCGTTCAGGAATCCTGGGGGTCGCTGGGCTGGCGCGCCTCAGTCGAGGCGCGCCTCCGCCGGGGCCATGCCCCGCGTCTTCCACAGCGACCAGCCCACGCCTGCGGCCAGCAGCGCCGCGGTGATCGCCAGCGAATAGGCCGCGGGGAACTTCTCCCAGCCCATCGCCTCGGCGAAGAACACCTTGCCGCCGATGAACACCAGGAGCGCGGCGAGCGCCTGCTTCAGATAGGCGAACCGCGCCACCACCGCGGCCAGGGCGAAGTACAGCGCCCGCAATCCCAGGATGGCGAAGATGTTGGACGTGTAGACGATGTAGGGGTCGGTGGTGATGGAGAAGATCGCCGGCACCGAGTCCACCGCGAAGATCACGTCGGCGATCTCCACCATGACCAGGGCCATGAAGAGTGGCGTGGCGAACCACACCAGCTTCCCGTTGCGGTCCGGCTGCTTCACGAAGAAGAAGTGGCCATAGAAGCCCTGGGTCAGCCGGATGCGGCGTGCGAGCCACCGATAGACGGTGCTGTCGTGCGGATCCTTCGGGGCGCCGTCCGCAAAGAACATCTTCACGCCCATGACGATCAGGAACGCCGCGAACACCCACAGCAGCCAGGCGAAGCTGGACACCAGGGCGGCGCCGAAGCCGATCATGATCCCGCGCAGCACGATGACGCCGAGCACGCCCCAGAACAGCACCCGGTGCTGGTAGGCGCGGGGAACGGCGAAGGCCGCGAAGATCGTCGCGATGACGAACACGTTGTCGAGCGCCAGGCTCTTCTCGATCAGGAAGCCGGTCACATATTCCAGCCCGGCCTGCCGGCCGAGCTCGGCCCACACCCAGGCCCCGAAGCCGAGGCCCAGGGCGATGTACCCGCCGGACAGCAGCAGGCTCTCGCGCACCCCGATCTCATGCTGATCGCGATGCAGCACCCCAAGGTCGAGGGTGAGCAGCACCACCACGAGCCCTGCGAAGGCCAGCCACATCCAGAGCGGCTGGCCGAGCACGGCCGCCGTGAGAAATTCGGTCATTCTCGGATTTCCAGGAGACGGGGAGGCGCGGGCTGCGCGCCTCCCCAGGGCCTCAGGCGTGGCTCATGCGGACGCTGACAGGCGCCAGCCCGGCCTCGGCCAGGAACAGCTCGTCCTTCACCTGCAGCTTGCGCCGTTTCAGGTCCTGGATGGCGAGCTGGTCGGGGGCCGGCTTGGCCTGTTCCCTGCGGATCAGCTGTTCGAGCTGCCGATGGCGATGACGCAGGCGCCAGATGCGATGGTGGTTCATTGTTGCTCCTCCGTTTGGAGGCGCGCCCGGGACCCGAACGGGGGGCTAGCTGGGGGAGAGCAACCGATCCGGACCCCAGGCGCACCTGTGCGGTCCGACATCACGATCACAGACGATCGTCAGAGGGGCCCGGTCCCGCAAGACCGAGATTGGAGCGCCGCCGAAGCTCCGCAAGCCCCGCCGCCGCAATTTTTTCGGCGGGGCCCAACGGCGGCGGCGCCTCACATCTGGGGCGGCATCCTGTCGAACGCCGGCAGGCCGGGCCGCGGGGCGTCCCAGCTCGCCGCGCTCGCCGCGTAGACGTGCATCTGCGGCTTGAAGACCTCGAGGTCGTCGAGGCTGGACGCGCGGAGGAACAGCATGCCGGGCAGGGCCGGGTTCGTGGAGAAGACCGGAGCGCCGCAGTTGGGGCAAAAGGCGCGGGTCACGGGATTGCCGCTGTCGGAGGGGCGCACATAGCCCTTCACGTCACCCGTGAGGCTCACGGACGACTCTGGAACGGCCAGATGGGACGAATGACCCGATCCGCTGGAGCGGCGGCAGTCCTCGCAGTGGCAGTGACCCGCCATCATCGGCTCGGCGTCGCAGGTATAGCGCACGGCGCCGCACAGGCAGCCGCCGGAGAAAGGCGTCGGCAACGGAAACTCCCTCGATAAAGATCGCTGACGCCCTTTGTGTTGGGCTCGCCCAGAATATGTTCAAGAACATATTCTGGGTCGCTGTAGTGGCTCCCGGGGGAGGTGTTGGATTGCCCTATCGGCCCGAGCACAAGTCCGAGACCCGCGCCCGCATCGTCGAGTGTGCGCGCGTGCTCTTCAATCGCCACGGCTACGACAACGTGACGATCGACATGCTGATGGAGGCGGCGTCGCTGACGCGCGGCGGCTTCTATCATCACTTCCGGAACAAGGAGGAGGTGTTCGGCGAAGCGGTCGCCAGCTTCCTGATGGGGCGCGGCGCGAGGTGGCGTGCGGAGGCGGGCGTCAATCCCCTGGATCCCGCCGTCGAAGACGGCGCCAACATGCTGCGAAGCTACCTGTCCGCCGAGCATCTGGGCGACTTGGAGGGGCAATGCCCGATGATCGCGCTGCCCTCCGACGTGGGTCGCGCGGGTCCGGCGGTGCGGGAGGCCTACAAATACCTGCTGGAGGCCATGGTCGGCCTTTATGAACGGGCCTTACCGAGCGGAACCATGGACCGAAGGACGACGGCTCTGGCCCTGGCCGCCCTGAGCGTCGGCGGCATGGTGCTTGCGCGGACCCTGCCCGAGAACGAACTGGTTGGCGAAGTTCGCGACGCCGCCTTGGCCAAGGCCCTGGAATTGTTGGGCCCCGGCCAGGCGACGCGAGCCGGGGCGCCGGGCGGGTCCGCCTAGCCCAGGAACGCCTTGATCAGCGTCCGCGCGGTGGTGGCCATCGAGCGGACGGGGCCGGATTCCTGCAAGGTCACGCGCGAGACGTGGCCGCCCTCCAGCAGCATCATCAGGGCGTCGGCCAGGCCGCTGTCCTTGGCGCCGGCCGCGGCCGCCATCTCGGCGAGCCGGCGGTGCATCTCGCGCTTGTGCTCCACGGCCACCATCCGCGCCGGGTGGTCGGGCTCGTGCAGCTCCAGGGCCGCGTTCGACAGCGCGCAGCCGTGGCTGTCCTCGCAGGTCTTGTTGGCGAAGCCCTCGAACAGCGCCTCCAGCTGGCGGCGCGGGTCGCCGGCGTAGGGGGCGATCACCTCGTCCCACCAGGCCAGGCCGTTGCGCGATTCCTCGCGCAGGCATTCGGCCACCAGTTCGTCCTTGGACGGGAAGTTCCGGTACAGCGTCATCTTGGTCGCGCCGGCCTCGGCCGCGATGGTCTCGACCCCCACGGCCCGGATGCCGCGCTCGTAGAACAGTTCCTTGGCCGTATCGAAGATCCGGTCGCGGGCCGACTTTCGCGTGAGGCCGGCGGTGTCCGCCGCGCCGCTGCGATCAGCTTCCATCCCCATTTTTATCGTTGTCCTTCCATTGACGTGCGAGTGACCGGTCAGTATCTATTGCGCAGATGATACCGAACGGTCTCGTCACATCTTCAATGTGCGCCTAGGCGAACCGGTTTTCAAGCGCCGGGCCCTGCGGCGCAAAATCACTCCCGGAGACGGTCATGCGTGTGTGGACCCTGGCGCGGACAGGCGCCCTTCTGGCTCTTTCTTTGTTCGTCGCCGGCTGCGGCGCCCAGGCCCAGGACAAGGCGGGCGAGCCCCCGCCGCCGCAGGTCACCACCGCCGCCGTGGTCACCCGGGACCTGCGCCCCTGGGACGAGTTCACCGGCCGGCTGGAGGCCGTCGATACGGTTCAGGTCCGCCCGCGGGTCGGCGGCTACGTGGATGGCGTCCGCTTCACCGAAGGCGCCGTGGTCCGGCAGGGCCAGGTGCTGTTCCAGATCGACCCGCGCCCGTTCCAGGCCGAGGTCGCGCGCCTGACCGCCGAGGTGGCGGCCAACCGGGCCAAGCTGGAGCTCGCCGCCGCCAACCGCCAGCGCGCCGAACGCCTGGTCGAGGAACAGGCCCTGTCGCGCAGCGAGTACGACCGCCTGGTGTCGGAGGAGAAGGCCCAGCGCGCCGTCCTGGACGCCGCCGCCGCGGCGCTGGACTCGGCACGGCTCAATCTGGAATTCACCCGCATCACGGCCCCGATCAGCGGCCGCGTCTCTCGGGCCATCGTCACGCCGGGCAACCTGGTCACCAGCGCCGACGTCCTGACCACCGTGGTCTCGGACACGCCGATCTACGCCACCTTCAACGCCGACGAGCAGACCTACCTGCGCTACGCCGCCTCGGCGCGCAGCCGGCCGGGGCCGGTCTATCTCGGCCTGATGACCGACGAGGGCTACCCGCATGAGGGCCGGCTGGTGTTCGTCGACAACGTCGTCAACGCTCGGAGCGGCACCATCCAGGGGCGGGCGCTGTTCCAGAACGCCGACGGCCGGTTCACCCCGGGTCTCTTCGCCCGCATCAAGCTGGTGGGCGAGACGGCCGAGCCGACGGCCCTGGTCCCCGACCGCGCCATCGCGGCCGACCTCGGCAAGCGCTTCGTCCTCGCCGTGGGGCCGGGCGACGTGGCCCAGTACCGGGCCATTGAGGTGGGCCCGCGGGTCGGCGACCTGCGGATCGTCCGCAGCGGCTTGAAGCCCGGCGAGGTCATCATCGTCGGCGGCGGCCAGCGCGTGAAGCCCGGCCAGAAGGTCGCGCCCACCCGCACCGTGATCAAGCTGCCCGAAGCCGAACTGGCCCAGGTCGAGGCCCGCCCCGCGCGGATCGCCCTGGCCGATACGAAGGCTGCGACGAGCGCCCGCTAGGCGTCGTCGCAAGCCCCCCTTTCCGAACTCACGCCCGGACTCCGTCCAATGAACTTCTCGCAGTTCTTCGTGAACCGCCCGCGCTTCGCTGCGGTGCTCTCGATCATCATCTTCGTGGTCGGCCTCATCGCCCTGCCGCGCCTGCCGATCAGCGAATATCCCGAGGTCGTGCCGCCCACGGTCGTGGTCCGCGCCGTCTATCCGGGCGCCAATCCCGCCACCATCGCCGAGACGGTGGCCTCGCCGCTGGAACAGGCGATCAACGGCGTGGAGGGGATGCTCTACCAGTCGTCCCAGACCACCGCCGACGGGGTGATGACGCTCACCGTCACCTTCGCGCTTGGGGTCGACCTGGATAAGGCCCAGGTCCAGGTCCAGAACCGCGTGGCGCAGACCTTGCCCAAGCTGCCGCAGGAAGTGCAGCGCGCGGGCGTGGTGACCAACAAGGCCTCGCCCGACCTGACCATGGTCGTCCACCTGATCTCGCCCGATCAGCGCTACGACATGCTGTACCTGTCCAACTACGCCCAGCTGCGGGTCCGCGACCAGCTCGCCCGCCTGGAGGGCGTGGGCGACGTGCAGATGTTCGGCTCCGGGCCCTACGCCATGCGCGTCTGGCTGGATCCCGAGAAGGTGGCGGCCCGCGGCCTGACCGCCGGCGACGTGATCCGCGCGATCCGCGAGCAGAACGTCCAGATCGCCGCCGGCCAGCTCGGCGCGCCGCCCGCGCCTGGGGCGGCGGATTTCCAGGTGGCCATCAACGCCCAGGGCCGCCTCAGCGACGAGGAGGACTTCCGCAACATCATCATCCGCACGGGCGCCGCCGGCGAGATCACCCGCCTGGGCGACGTCTCGCGCGTGGAACTGGGCTCCAACAGCTACGCCCTGCGTTCGCTCCTGAACAACAAGCCGGCCATCGCCCTGCCGATCTTCCAACGCCCCGGCTCCAACGCCCTCGATATCTCCACCCAGGTCCGCGAGACCATGGAGACGCTGAAGAAGGACTTCCCGGAAGGCGTCGACTATCGGATCGCCTACGACCCTACCGTCTTCGTCCGCGGCTCGATCGATGCGGTCACCCACACCCTGGCCGAGGCCATCCTGCTGGTGGTGCTGGTGGTGGTGCTGTTCCTGCAGAGCTGGCGCGCGTCGGTGATCCCGCTGATCGCCGTGCCCGTCTCGCTGGTGGGCGCCTTCGCCGTCATGCACATGATGGGCTTCGGGCTGAACACCCTGACCCTGTTCGGCATGGTCCTGGCCATTGGGGTGGTCGTGGACGACGCCATCGTGGTGGTCGAGAACGTCGAGCGGAACATCGAGCTGGGTCTGGCGCCCGCCGAGGCGGCCCGCCGGGCCATGACCGAGGTCACCGGCCCGATCATCTCCACCGCCCTGGTGCTGTGCGCGGTCTTCATCCCCACCGCCTTCATCAGCGGCCTGACCGGCCAGTTCTATCGCCAGTTCGCCCTGACCATCGCGATCAGCACCCTGATCTCGGCGTTCAACTCGCTGACCCTGTCGCCGGCCCTGGCGGCGGTGCTGCTGAAGCCGCATGGCGCGCCCAAGGACCGGTTCCAGCGCCTGATCGACCGCGGCTTCGGCTGGCTGTTCGGCCCCTTCAACCGCTTCTTCGCCCGCGCCTCCGACGGCTACGTGGGCGGGGTGGGGCGGCTGCTCGGCCGTTCGAAGGCCGCGCTGGCGGTCTATGTGGTGCTGATCGGCTTCACCGGCCTGGTGTTCGCCACCACCCCGTCCGGCTTCGTGCCGCCGCAGGACAAGCAGTACCTGGTGGCCGCCGCCCAGCTTCCGGACGCCGCCTCGCTCGACCGCACCGAAGCCGTCATCCGCCAGATGAGCGACATCGCCCTGAAGACCCCGGGCGTCGAGGACGCCATCGCCTTCCCCGGCCTGTCGATCAACGGCTTCACCAACAGCCCCAACGCCGGGATCGTCTTCGTCACCCTGAAACCCTTCGACGAGCGCAAGGGCAAGGCTCTCTCCGGCGTCGCCCTGACCGAGCAGCTCAACGCCAAGTTCGGGGCGATCCAGGACGCCAACGTAGCGGTCTTCGCGCCGCCGCCGGTGATGGGCCTGGGCCAGATCGGCGGCTTCAAGATCCAGATCGAGGACCGCGCCGGCGTCGGGGCGGAAGAGCTCTACAAGCAGACCCAGGCCGTGGTGGAAGCGGCCTCGAAGGAGCCTAGCCTGGCCGGCGTCTTCTCCGGCTTCCAGATCAACGTACCCCAGGTCACCGCCGACATCGACCGCGAGAAGGCGAGGGCGCAGGGCATGTCGCTGACCGACCTCTTCGAGACCATGCAGGTCTATCTGGGATCGCTCTATGTGAACGATTTCAACCGCTTCGGCCGGACTTATGAGGTAGACGTGCAGGCCGACCAGAAGTTCCGGCTGGATCCGGAGGACGTCCTGCGCCTGCAGACCCGCAACGGGGCGGGCGACATGATCCCGCTGGGCGCCTTCGTGACCCTGCGCCACACGTCCGGGCCGGATCGCGTGCCGCACTACAACGGCTACCTCTCCGCCGAGATCAACGGCGGTCCAGCCCCGGGCTACAGCTCGGGCCAGGCCGAGGCGGCCATGGAGCGGATCGCCCGCGAGACCCTGCCCAATGGCATGAGCTACGAGTGGACCGACCTGACCTACCAGCAGATCCTGGCGGGCAACACGGCGATCTACATCTTCCCGCTCTGCGTGCTGCTGGCCTTCCTGGTGCTGGCCGCCCAGTACGAGAGCTGGACCCTGCCGCTGGTGGTCATCCTGATCGTGCCGATGTGCCTGCTCTGCGCGCTGGTGGGCGTGCGGCTGACGGGCGGCGACAACAACATATTCACCCAGATAGGTTTGATTGTCCTCGTCGGCCTCGCCTGCAAGAACGCGATCTTGATCGTTGAATTTGCACGGGAAAAGGAGGCACATGGGGTCCCCACCTGGGACGCCGTGCTCGAGGCCTGCCGCCTCCGCCTGCGCCCGATCCTGATGACCTCCCTGGCCTTCATCATGGGCGTCGCCCCGCTGGTCTACTCCAGCGGCGCCGGCTCCGAGATGCGCCGGGCGATGGGCGTGGCGGTGTTCTCCGGCATGCTGGGCGTCACCCTCTTCGGCCTGATGCTCACCCCCGTCTTCTACCTCCTGATCCGCAAGACAGTCGGTCGCCGGGGCCCCCGCCTCGTCGCCGCCGACCTGCCGCACGCGGCCGAGTAGGAACCTCTGCGATGACCAAGCTCATTGGCCCCCTGGCGGCGGCGCTTCTGCTGTCCGCCTGCGCCGTCGGCCCGCGATACGAGGCGCCCAAGACCTCGCCGGCGACGTTCGCGGTCAAGTCCGAAACCTTCGCCGCCGCGCCCTTCGAGGCGGCCTGGTGGACCGCCTTCGAGGACCCGATCCTCGACGACCTGGAACGCCGGGCGCTGGCCGGAAACCTGGATCTGCGGGTGGCGGTGGCCCGGGTCCGCGAGGCCCGCGCCCTGTTTCGCGACGCCCGCCTGGACCAGCTGCCTCGCGTCACCGCAGCAGGCGGCTACGCCGATGGCCGGACGCCCCAGCCGGGCGGGCTGCCGGTCACCGACAGCACGTGGCAGGCCGGCTTCGACGCCGGCTGGGAGATCGATCTCTTCGGCCGCGTCCGCCGCCAGGTGGAGGCCGCCCGCGCCGACGTGGGGGCCGCCGAGGCGGATCTCCGCGACGCCCAGGTCCTGATCGCCGCCGAGGTGGCGCGGAACTACTTCGAGTACCAGGGCGCCCGCGACCGTCTGGCCGTGGCCCGCCGCAACCTGGAGACCCAGCGCGACACCCTGCGCCTGACGAGGTCGCGCTTCGACGTGGGCCTGGGCGACGCCGTCGGCGTGGCCAGCGCCCAGGCGGCCCTGTCGTCCACCGAGGCGAGCATCCCGCTCTTCACCATCCAGGCGACCCAGGCGGCGCACCGGCTGGCCGTGCTGGTGGGCGAGCGGCCCGGCGCCCTGGACGCCCAGCTGGCGCCTGAGCGTCCGCGCCGCGTGCTGGCCCGGGCCCTGCCGATCGGGGACGCCTCGGCGCTGCTTCGCCGCCGCCCCGACGTGGCCGCCGCCGAGCGCCGCCTGGCCGCCCAGACCGCCCGCGTGGGCGTGGCCACCGCCGATCTGTTCCCGCGGGTGACGGTCACCGGCTTCGTCGGCTTCCTGTCCGGCGACCTGTCGTCCCTGGGCGGCGACGCCAGCCGGATGTGGAGCGTCGCGCCCGCGGTCTCCTGGCCCGCCCTCGATTTCGGCGGCGCCCAGGCCCGCCTGCGCGTGCAGCAGGCGCGCAGCGAGGCGGCTCTGGCGACCTACGAGCAGACGGTCCTCTTGGCGCTGGAGGACGTGCAGAACGCCCTAGTCGCCTACGCCCAGACCCAGTCCCGCGTCGCGAGCCTCGCCCAGCGCTCGGCCGCCTCCAGACGCGCCGCCGAACTGGCCCGCGTTCGCTACCGCGAGGGCGCCACCGACTTCCTGACCCTGCTGGACGCGGAGCGGACCCTGCTCGAGGCCGAGGACGCCGAGGCGGCCGCCCAGACCACGCTGAACACCCAGGTGGTCGCCCTCTACAAGGCCCTGGGCGGCGGCTGGGAGTCCCCGCCCGCGACGGCCCTCGCCCGGAACTAGCTGCGTCAAATCCGGACGTAAGGCCGAAAAGAACATGTTGCGAACATAGAACGAAGCCGGTACGTCTGAGTCCTGCGAAGGGCCCGGTGGTTGGGCCCGTCCGATTGGCGGAATCGTGGGATAGAGGGTGCATGGCATGGCACAGTCGGCATTGAAGCTCGTGGGCAAAGAAGACGGTGAAAAGCAGCGCGCCCTCGAGGCAGCGCTGACCCAGATCGACCGGGCGTTCGGCAAGGGCTCGGTCATGCGGCTGGGCGAAAAGGGCAAGGTCGAGATGGAGTCCTACTCCACCGGCTCGCTCGGCCTGGACCTGGCGCTGGGCATCGGCGGCCTGCCCAAGGGGCGGATCGTGGAGATCTACGGCCCGGAATCGTCGGGCAAGACCACCCTGGCGCTGCACGTGGTCGCCGAGGTGCAGAAGTCCGGCGGCACCGCCGCCTTCGTCGACGCCGAGCACGCGCTCGACCCGGGCTACGCCCACAAGCTGGGCGTGAACCTGGACGACCTGCTGGTGGCCCAGCCCGACACGGGCGAGCAGGCGCTGGAGATCACCGACACCCTGGTGCGCTCGAACGCCGTGGACGTGATCGTGATCGACTCGGTGGCCGCCCTGACGCCGCGCGCCGAGATCGAGGGCGAGATGGGCGACAGCCTGCCCGGCCTGCAGGCGCGCCTGATGAGCCAGGCGCTGCGCAAGCTGACCGCCTCGATCTCCAAGGCCAAGACACTGGTCATCTTCATCAACCAGATCCGCATGAAGATCGGGGTGATGTACGGCTCGCCGGAGACCACGACCGGGGGCAATGCGCTGAAGTTCTACGCCTCGGTCCGCCTCGACATCCGCCGCACCGGCTCGGTGAAGCTGCGGGACGAGATCGTCGGCAACAACGTCCGGGTGAAGGTGGTCAAGAACAAGACCGCGCCTCCGTTCCGCGAGGTCGAGTTCGACATCATGTACGGCCAGGGCATCTCCAAGCTGGGCGAGATCATCGACCTGGGCGTGAAGGCCGGCGTGATCGAGAAGTCGGGATCCTGGTTCTCCTGGAACAGCCAGCGCATCGGCCAGGGCCGCGACAACGTCCGCGAATTCCTAAGGCAGAACCCCGACATCGCCGACCAGATCGAAAAGCAGGTCCGCGGCGCCAAGGACGTCATCGAAGAGGAACTGCTGGTCGGGCCCAGCCCGGGCGAGACCGACGAGGAAGACGGTTCCCTCTAGGGAGCGCTTCACGGCGGCTCACGCCCCGGGGCGGGCCTTTCCGCCAACCCCCGGTCCGTCCCGACGCGCCACCCGACGCGGGGGCCGCCGGCGATCCTCAGGAGGCTGGACGCTCGGGGCGAACCCCCGGGCGTCCTTTCTTTTGGCGGCGCCTCACTCGACGGGGCGCGCCTTTTCCTTTGGCGGTCCGGCCGAGGTTTCGTAAAGGGTCGGCGGTCCCCACCTGGGGGGTGGCGACCTGTCCAACAGTTTGATGAATGTAGCCCGATGCCGAGCCTGAACGAGATCCGGACCCACTTCCTGGACTTCTTCCAGCGGAACGACCACGCCGCCGTTCCGTCGGCTCCGCTCGTGCCGCAGAACGACCCGACGCTGCTGTTCGTCAATGCCGGCATGGTGCCGTTCAAGAACTACTTCACCGGCGCCGAGACCTCGCCCTGGCCGCGGGCGGCCAGCTCGCAGAAGTGCGTCCGCGCCGGCGGCAAGCACAACGACCTCGATAACGTGGGCTACACCGCCCGCCACCACACGTTCTTCGAGATGCTGGGGAATTTCTCCTTCGGCGACTACTTCAAGGAACAGGCGATCACTCACGCCTGGACCCTGCTCACCAAGGACTTCCAGCTTCCGGCCGAGAAGCTGACGGTGACCGTCTATCACACCGACGACGAAGCCCACGCCCTGTGGAAGAAGATCGCCGGCCTGCCCGACCACAAGATCATCCGCATCCCGACCAGCGACAACTTCTGGTCCATGGGCGACACCGGTCCCTGCGGCCCGTGCTCCGAGATCTTCTTCGACCACGGCGACCACATCTTCGGCGGCCCGCCCGGCAGCCCGGACGAGGACGGCGACCGGTTCGTGGAGATCTGGAACCTCGTCTTCATGCAGTTCGAGCAGTTCGCCGACGGCACGCGCACGGCGTTGCCCAAGCCGTCGATCGACACCGGCATGGGGCTGGAGCGGATCGCCGCCGTCATGCAGGGCGTGCACGACAATTACGACGTCGACCTGTTCCGCACCCTCATCGCCGCCAGCGAGGACGCCACGGGCGTGAAGGCGGAGGGCGAGGCCAAGCCGTCGCACCGCGTGATCGCCGACCACCTGCGCTCGTCCAGCTTCCTGATCGCCGACGGCGTGCTGCCGTCGAACGAGGGGCGCGGCTATGTCCTGCGCCGGATCATGCGCCGCGCCATGCGCCACGCCCACCTGCTGGGCGCCGACGAGCCGCTGATGCACCGCCTCGCGCCGACGCTGGTGAAGGAGATGGGCGAGGCCTATCCCGAGCTGCGCCGCGCCGAGCCCGCCATCGTCGAGACCCTGCGCCAGGAAGAGGAGCGATTCCGCCGCACGCTCGGCCGCGGCATGACCTTGCTGGACGAGGCGACCGCCGGCCTTGCGGAGGGCGCCGTCCTGTCGGGCGAGACCGCCTTCAAGCTCTACGACACCTACGGCTTTCCGCTTGACCTGACCCAGGACGCCGTGCGCGCCAAGGGCCTGACCGTGAACCTCGACGAGTTCGACGCGGCCATGAAGCGTCAGCGCGACATGGCGCGCGAGGCCTGGACCGGCTCGGGGCAGGTGGCGGCGGCGGCCGAGTGGTTCGCCATCCGCGACCGCCTCGGCCCCACGGTCTTCGTCGGCTATGACAACACCGAGGCCACCGGCGAGCTGCTGGCGCTGGTGGAAGCCGGTCACGAAGTCGACGCGGCCGGAACCGGCGCGAAGGTGCAGGCCCTGTTCGACCGCACGCCCTTCTACGCCGAGAGCGGCGGCCAGGCGGGCGACCGCGGCGAGATCGAGTGGGACGGCGGCCGCGCCCGCGTCACCGACGTCCAGAAGCAGGCGGGCGACCTGCACGTGCACGACCTGGAGATTCTGGAGGGCCAGCTCGCGCCGGGCGCCCGGGTCCGGCTCGCGGTGGACGCGGAAAATCGCGCCACCACCCGTTCGAACCACTCGGCGACCCATCTGCTGCATGCGGCCCTGCGCAACGTGCTCGGACCGCACGTCACCCAGAAGGGCCAGATGGTCGACGGCGAACGGATTCGCTTCGACTTCAGCCATGGCCAGCCCCTGACCCCCGATGAGATCGATCGGATCGAGGCCGAGGTGAACGCGGTGGTCCGCCAGAACCTGGCGGCCGAGACCAAGAACATGCGGCCGCAGGAGGCCATCGAGGCGGGCGCCATGGCCCTGTTCGGCGAGAAGTACGGCGACACCGTCCGCGTGCTGACCCTGGGCCAGGCCCTCGGGGGCGACGGCGCCTATTCGGTGGAGCTGTGTGGCGGCACCCATGTGGCGCGGACCGGCGACATCGCTCTCTTCAAGGTTGTGTCGGAGCAGGGCGTTGCCGCGGGCGTGCGACGGATCGAGGCCCTCACCGGCGAGGCGGCGCGCCGCTGGCTGCTGGACCAGGCGGCGGTCGCCAAGGGGCTGGCCGAGCAGTTCAAGGTTCCGGTCGCCGAGGTGGCGGCCCGGGTGGAGGCGCTGCAGCTCCAGGCCCGAAAGCTCGAGAAGGAACTGGGCGACGCCAAGCGCCAGCTCGCGATGGGCGGCGGCGGCGGCGCGGCGGCGGGCCCCGAGGACATCGGCGGCGTGCAGGTGATGGCCCGTGTCATGGACGGCGTCGGCGGCAAGGACCTGCGGCCCATCGCCGAGGAATTCAAGAAGCAGCTTCCCGACGGCGTCATCGTCCTCATCGGCACGGCGGACGGCAAGGCGGCGGTGACCGTCGCCGTCACCGGCGCGGCTCAGGCCAGGTTCAATGCCGCTGACCTGGCCAAGGCCGGCGTTCTGGCGATGGGCGGGCAGGGAGCCGGCGGCCGTCCCGACTTCGCCCAGGGCGGGGCGCCCGACGGCGACAAGGCGGCCGACGGGCTGGCCGCGGTCAAAACTGCCATAAGTGGCAAAAATCCCCTGTGAGTTGTCAATGCTGGCGGCACACCAAGGCCGCGCTTAAGGTCCCGTTTACGTTTCAGGGCCTCAGGCAGGCTGTTGGGGGTTATAGGATGAGCATGAAATTCGTTGCGGCGCTCGCCGCCACCGCCGGTCTCGCGCTCGCGGCCACTCAGGCCAATGCGACCGTCTTCGCCGGCAACTGGGAATTGACGACCTACCAGGCCAGCGATCCCGGCTTGGTGCTGAACGTCTACAACATCGGCTCGACGAGCTTCAATGTGGACCTCGGCGCCGAGGATCCGCAGTACGATCCCCTGTTCTATCTCTACACCAACGAGACGCACCTGAACCCGGACGACCTCGCGGCTTCGCAAATCTCGCTGAAGTTCACCTTCACCTCGCCGGAGGGCAATGACGGCCCGCTGGTGATCGGCGGGACCACGCAGGGCTACTACGAGTTCTTCGGCTTGATCCAAGGCGGCCAGCTGACCTGGGCCAACGGCGGCCAGGCGCAGCTGCAGTGGGGCTTCAACAACCCGAACCTGATCACGCCGGGCATCATGACCCTCTCGGTCAACGGCGGCGAGTTCAACGAAGGCTTCCTGGGCCTGAACGAGGGCAAGAAGCATGGCCTGAAGGTCAAGGCGAAGTTCGACTGGGACCAAGATCCGACCTTCGGCGCGGTGCCGGAGCCGGGCACCTGGGCCCTGATGATCGGCGGCTTCGGCATGGCCGGCGCCATGATCCGCCGTCGCCGGGCGATCGCCGCCTAGGCGCACAGCGTATTCGAGACTGCGGACGGCCGGGGCTCAGCCCCGGCCGTTTTGCGTTGCGCCCCAGCTAGGCCAGGTAGACGCAGTACTTGTTGCCGACAGGGTCCCGGAAATAGGCGGCGTAGAAGCCGCTCGTGGCCTCCGGCGGGCGGAAGCCCGGGCCGCCTTCGTCCGAGCCGCCGGCCGCCAGCGCCGCGGCGTGGGCGGCCTTCACCTGATCCTGGCTCTCGGCTTTGAACGCGACCATGATGCCGTTTCCCGCACGGGCGGCCTCGCCGTCGTAGGGGCGGCATATCCCGATACAGGGCTCGCCGTCCTTCGGCCCATAGAAGGCCCACCCCGGAAACGGCTCGCTTCGCGCCCAACCGAGGGCGCCCAGGGTGGCGTCGAAGAAGGGCAGCGCCGCCTCGACGTCGTGCGCCCCGATGGTCACATATCCGATGCTCATCCGATCCTCCCGCAAAGAAGGACGACACTACCGGGCGGCACGAACAAAGCAAGAACATTGACTTGTTCGTCAGTCAGGCGTTCCCTTGACCTCGACGCCTGGTTTTTCCGGAGGACCCGACATGGAAGACCGCAGTCATTTCGGCGAGCAGACGCAGGACGTGGTCGAACACGAGCGCACCTACCACGCCTTCAGCATCCTGGTCCGATGGTCGATGCTGGCGATCGGCAACGCCATCTTCTGGTTCACCCTGTGGTTCGCCACCCCGGCGGGCTTCCTGGGCTCGACCGTGGCGGCGATCGCCACCTTCATCCTCGGCTATATCGTCCTCATCCGGCGTGAGGAGAAGCAGCCGCTGAACCTCTGGGTGGAAGGCCGCTGAAACGAAGCGCGCCGCGCACGGTCGCGCACGGTCTCCCATGCGCGGCGCGGATCTCTGCCGGTGAAGCCGGTCGTCGATTAGGCGGCGAGGGCCTTTTCGAGGTTGGCCGCCACCTTGTCGATGAAGCCCTCGGTCGTCAGCCAGCCCTGGGTGTCGCCGACCAGCAGCGCCAGGTCCTTGGTCATCGAACCGCTCTCGACCGTCTCGACGCAGACCCGCTCAAGCGTCTCGCAGTACCGGTTCAGTTCCGCGTTGCCGTCGAGCTTGGCGCGGTGCTTGAGGCCCTGCGTCCAGGCGAAGATCGAGGCGATGGAATTGGTCGAGGTGCTCTCGCCGCGCTGATGCTGGCGGAAGTGGCGCGTGACCGTGCCATGGGCGGCCTCGGCCTCCATGACCTTGCCGTCCGGCGTGATCAGCACCGAGGTCATGAGGCCCAGCGAGCCGAAGCCCTGGGCGACCTGATCCGACTGCACGTCGCCGTCGTAGTTCTTGCAGGCCCAGATGAAGCCGCCGTTCCACTTCAGGGCCGAGGCGACCATGTCGTCGATCAGGCGGTGCTCGTAGACGAGGCCCGCAGCCTTGAACTGGTCGGCGAACTCGGCCTCGTAGATCCCCTGGAAGATGTCCTTGAAGTTGCCGTCGTAGGCCTTGAGGATCGTGTTCTTGGTCGACAGGTACAGCGGATACTTCCGCTGCAGGGCGTAGGCGAACGAGGCCCGCGCGAAGTCGGCGATGGAATCGTCCAGGTTATACATGGCCATCGCGACGCCCGAGCCCGGGTAGTCGAAAACCTCGTGCTCGATGACCTTGCCGTCGGCGCCCTCGAACTTGATGGTCAGCTTGCCGGGGCCGGGGACCTTGAAGTCGGTGGCGCGGTACTGGTCGCCGAAGGCGTGGCGGCCGATGATGATCGGCTGGGTCCAGCCGGGGATCAGGCGCGGCACGTTCTTGCAGATGATCGGCTCGCGGAAGACCACCCCGCCCAGGATGTTGCGGATCGTGCCGTTCGGCGACTTCCACATCTTCTTGAGGTTGAATTCCTTCACCCGGGCTTCGTCCGGGGTGATGGTCGCGCACTTGATGCCGACGCCGTGGCGCTTGATCGCCTCGGCCGCCTCGACCGTCACTTTGTCGTCGGTGGCGTCGCGGTGCTCCATGCCGAGGTCGTAATAGTCGATCTGGAGATCGAGGAACGGAAAGACGAGCTTGTCCTTGATCAGCTTCCAGATGATGCGGGTCATCTCGTCCCCGTCGAGGTCTACGACGGGGTTGGCGACTTTGATCTTGGCCATGAGGGGCGGGCGCTCCGGGCGTAATGCGTTTGGGGCCGTATAGCCGCCACAGACGCCGACGCAAAGGCTCCCGAAGGGTTACCCCACCGCTCTGAGCGCCGCGCGGGCCACTTCGGCGATGATCCGGTCGCGGCCGGCCTCGTCCAACGTCGATCCTGAGAGGAAAACCGCCAGGGCGTACGATCGTCGGTCTGCGAGCGTGAAGATCCCGACGTCGTTGTGGGCGGTGCTGATTCCCTGGTCGACCCCCGACGTTCCGGGTCGGTGGGCGAGGAACGCGTCCCTGGGCAAGCCGGCCCGGATCCGGCCGACGCCGCGCCGGGTGCGGCCCATCAGCTCGAGCAGCCGCTTCGTCGAGGCCGGCGAGACCAGCTCCTGGCGGTCCAGCATCTGCAGCAGTTCCAGCATGCCGCGAGGGGTGGTGGTGTCGCGCGGGTCGGACATGTAGCGGCGCATGGCGGCGAGACGCTCGGGGGCGGGAACCGCCGCCTGCGCCTCCGCGAAGCGGGCGCCGTCGCGCCAGGCCGGCCTGAACGAGGGCATCCCGTAGACATCGGGCTGAAGCTCGCGCTCGTAACGGTCCACCCGCACTTCCGGCACGCGACGGGCGGTAAGCCACGCGGTCACCGCGCCGGGCCCGCCGATCCGCTTCATCAGGACGTCGGCGGCGGTGTTGTCGCTGTCGACCACCATGGCCTCGAACAGGGCCTGGGCGGTGTAGTCGCGCCGCGCCGGCCACCCGGCCGCGATCGGAGAGACGGCGGGGGAAAGCTGTTCCTCGGTGAGAACGAACGGCTCGGTGAGCATCAACCGACCGGCATCCGCCTCGGCCAGCACCGCCGCGGCCAGGGGCAGCTTGAAGACGCTCTGCATGGGAAAGCGGCGGTCGCCGTTGAAGGTGTAGGTCTGGCCGCTCTCGAGGTTGGAGAGCCCCACGCCGAGGGACGCCGGGCGGGCGGCGCCGGCGATGGCGGAGATCGCCCGGCCCAGGCCTTCAATGTCGATCCGCGGCGTCGTGGCGACCGTCACCGGCATCTTCGGCTCGCACGCCGCCAGCAGGCCCGCCGGCGCGGCGACGAGCAGGGCGCGACGGTCGAGGGTTGCCTTCCGGCGAGCGGGCTCTTCTAAACGCGGCATGGCCGAAGCGTCTCCTATCCCGCCTGTCATTATCCTGAACGCGCCACAGCTGGCCGAGAACATCGGCGCGGTCGCCCGTGTCATGGCCAATTTCGGCCTTGCAGAACTCAGACTTGTGAACCCCCGCGACGGTTGGCCCCAAGAAAGGGCCTGGGCCCTGGCGTCCGGCGCCGAGTGGCCCCTGAACGCGGCGCGGGTCTACGACACGGTGGCGCAGGCCATCGCCGACCTGAACGTCGTCTTCGCCACCACGGCGCGGCCGCGCGAGCTGACCCTGCCGATCCTCACGCCCCGCAGCGCGGCAAGCGAGTTGGCGCAGGCCTGCGGACGCGGCGAACGCTGTGGCCTGCTGTTCGGGGGCGAGCGGGCGGGGCTGGAAACCGCCGACATCGCCCTCTGCCAGGCGGTGATCACCATTCCCATCGATCCCAAGTTCCGCTCCCTGAACCTGGGCCAGGCGGTGGCGATCAACGCCTACGAATGGCGGATGACCGTGGCCGACGCCGCGCCGCCGGCGTTCCGGCCCGGTCCCGGCCCGGCCACGGGGGAGGCGATGCTGGGCCTCTACGAACACCTGGAGCGGGAGCTGGAGGCCGCGGGCTTCTTCCACCCGCCGGAGAAGACCCCGAACATGGTCCAGAACCTGCGCTCGGCCCTGGGCAAGGCGAAGTTCACGGACCAGGAGGTCCGCACGTTCCGCGGCGTGATCACCGCGCTCAGCCGCGGGCGCGGCAAGGTCCTAGAGAAGATCGCCCGCAAGACGGACCCGCAGGAATGAGCCTCCAAACCCTCCTGGACAGCCTGCCGATCCCGATCATCCAGGCGCCGATGGTCGGCGCCTCGCTGGAGGCCCTGACGATCGCGGCGAGCGAGGCGGGTGGCATGGGGACCCTGGCGGCCGGCGCGCTGCCGCCCGCCGACATCGGGCCGATGGTTCAGGCGGTCCGGGATCGAACATCCAAACCCTTCGGGGTGAATCTGTTGATGGCGCCGAAGGCGGAGCCAGGCGCAGGTGAGATCGACGCGGCGCTGGCCCGGCTCGCGCCCTGGTACGCAGAACTCGGCGTCCCGCCGCCCGAGGCGCCCAACCAGTTCGCGCCCGACTTCGAAGCCCAGTTCGACGCTCTCGTGGCGGCCGCGCCCCCGGTGGCCTCCTTCACCTTCTCGATCCTGACGCCGGCGCAGGTCCGGCGGCTGCAGGCGGCGGGGACTTACGTCGTCGGGACCGCAACCACGGCCGCCGAGGCGCGGGCGTGGGCGGAGGTCGGGGCGGACGGGATCTGCGCGCAGGGGTTCGAGGCCGGCGGCCATCGCGGCCACTTCCTCGCCGACATCGAGGCCAGCCTGGTCGGCACGCTGGCCCTCGTGGCGACCATCCGCGCGTGCGTCGACCTGCCGGTCATCGCCGCGGGCGGGATCATGGACGGGCGGGGCGTTGCGGCGGGGCTGGCCTTGGGCGCGTCGGCCGTCCAGATGGGCACGGCGTTCCTGCTGGCGGACGAGGCGACGACCTCGGCGCCCTGGCGGCGGGCCGTGGCCGAGCCAGCCGACGATCCGACGCGGCTGACAAGGGCCTTCACCGGCCGCTATGCCCGTGGAATCGAGAACAGGTTCATGCGTCTGATGCATGGGGTGCAGGACGACGTCCCCGCCTATCCTGTCCAGAACCGGCTGACCCAGCCGTTGCGCGCCGCCGCCGCAAAGGCCGACGACCCGGAGATGCTGTCTCTCTGGGCCGGCCAGGCGGTGCGGCTCGCACGGCCGGGACAGGCGGGCGACATGATCCGGGCATGGTGGGCGGAAGCGGCAGAGGTCGCCGACGCGGTCGCCGCCCGGACCCGGAGAGGACTGGAGCGCGAGTGACCGACCTGAAGACCGCGGCGAGGGACGCCTACATCTACACCCTGCCGCTGATCGAGCTGGCGACCACCCGCCAGCGGGGGCAGGCCGTGGGACACAAGATGGGCGTCTTCGCCCACGTGCGGCATCTGGCCAACCACAAGCACCGGGCGGTGACCACGCCCAACACCGACACCCTCTATTCCACGGCCCAGATCGACCTGTCGGCGGGACCTGTGACCATCACCCTACCGCCCGCCGGCGACCGCTATCTCTCGCTGGCGCTGATGGACGCCTACACCAACAACTTCGCCATCCTCGGCACGCGGACCACCGGCCCGGACGGCGGGACCTTCCGGCTCGTGGGACCACGCGAGGCGGTGGAGGGCTGGAACGTCGTCCGCTCGCCCACCGACCACGTCTGGGCCCTGGCGCGGATCCTCGTGGCGAGCCCGGAGGATCTGGAGGCCGCCCGCGAGGCGCAGGCGGGCATCTCGCTGCAGGGGCGGGCCTCGGAGACGCCAGGGCCCTACGCGCCACGCTCGGCCGACTGGCGGGAGTACTTCGCCAGCGCGGCGGCGCTGATGGCGGCCAACCCGCCGCCGGTGACGGACCTGGGCCTGCTGCGGACGCTGGCGCCCCTGGGTCTGCTGGACGGCTTCGATCCCACCCGGTTCTCATCGGCCGAGGTCGCCGAGATCGAGGCCGGCATGGCGGAGGGGCGCAAGGCCGTCCGCGGGGGAGGGGGCCTCTCGGGCACGGAGTTCATCCAGGGCTGGTCCTATCCGAGCTCACGGCTGGGCGATTTCGGGCAGGACTACCTCCTGCGCGGCGCCGTGGCCCTGGGAGGGCTCGCCGCCCTGCCGCCGGCCGAGGCGATGTACCTGCAGGCCGAGGGGCCGCTGCCGCGCAAGCTGTTCGACGGGACCCAGGCCTGGCGCCTGCACTTCCCCGCTGGCCAGCACCTGCCGGTGAACTCGTTCTGGTCGCTCAGCCTCTACGAGGCCACCGACGACGGGCAGTTCTTCTTCTGGGACAACCCGTTGAACCGCTATGCGATCGGCGATCGCACGCCGGGGCTGCAGATCAACGCCGACGGCTCGCTCGACATCTGGATCGGCCACGAAAGCCCAGGGACGGATCGGGAGAGCAACTGGCTGCCCGCCCCGGCCGCTCCCTTTGCGCTCTTCATGCGCGCCTACCTGCCCAGGCCCGAGTTGCTTCAGGGCTATTACCGTATGCCTCCGCTCGCGGTTGCCTGAGACAGCCGCGCCCATCAGGTTCCGCCCACTTGAGGGAGGCGTTGCAGGTGAACAGGCGTGAGCTTCTGGCGGCGGTGGCCGTGGTGGGGATGATTCCGGGAGCGCGGGCGTTCGCGGCCGCCGGCGACCTCAGGTCCGCCGCTCGCGAGGCCTGGCTCTACGGCCTTCCCTGGATCGAGATGGCGGCGGCCCGCGATCGGATGCTGGGCAACAAGGGCGGGCAGCCCGCCGGTCTCAACGGGTTCGGCCACAGCCGGCAGCTGATCGGTCCCGAGGGGCTCACCATCACCTCGCCGAACAACGACACGATCTATTCCAGCGCCTGGCTGGATCTGACCGAGGGCCCGCTGACGCTGACGGTCCCGCCGACGGGCGACCGCTACATCTCGCTGGCCGGGATGAACATGTACACGGACAACGACTTCGTCCTGGGCACGCGCACCACGGGCGGCGCCGGCGGGCGTTACACCATTGTCGGACCGGGGCAGGCGGGGGCGGGGCCCAATACCGTGCGGCTCAACACCGCGCATGGCTGGCTGCTGGTCCGAACGCTGGTCGACGGGCCGCAGGACCTGCCGGCCGTCCACAAGATCCAGGATCAGCTGCGCCTGTCGGGTCCGGCGGGCGTGCGCCCGGCCAAGGCCTATGCGACCCGGCACTCGCCGGCGCTGGAGTACTTCGCGTCCCTGGCGGAGCTCCTGAAATCGGATCCGCCGCCGGCGACGGACGGCGTCCTCTTCCGCCGGGCCGCGCCGCTGGGGCTGACGGCCGCCGGCGGGTTCGACGCCAAGCGGTTCGACGCGGCCGCGGTGGCCGAGATCGAGGCCGGCGTCGCCGAGGCCAGGAAGGCCATCGAAGGCATCCGGCCGGGCGCGTCGGTGCAGGGCTGGACCTACCCGCGGCATACGCTGGGCTACTTCCATCAGGACTATCTGTTCCGGGCCGCCGTGGCGGTGATCGGCCTGGCCGCGCTGCCGCCCGCCGAGGCCATGTATATGCAACCGGTCGCCGAGAAGGGCCGGATCTTCGAAGGGAGCGGCCCCTATCGCATGCACTTCCCGGCCGGCCAGATGCCGCAGGTGAACGCGTTCTGGTCGCTGACCATGTACCGCCCGACGAAGGACGGACAGTTCTTCCTCGTGGAGAACCCGATCAAGCGCTACTCGATCGGCGACCGCACGCCGGGCCTCAGGACGAACGCGGACGGCTCGCTGGACCTATGGATCGCGCGCAGCGACCCCGGCGGCGACATGAGCGCCAACTGGCTGCCGGCGCCGCCCGACGGCCCGTTCAGCCTGAGCTTCCGCGCCTATCTGCCGACCCCCGACTTCCAGGACGGCCGCTACCGCCTGCCGGCGCTGCAGCAGGTTTGAGGCGAGGCCGGCGGCATGTATCCAGCGTGATCGGCCGACCGCCCCGGCGACAGGGGAGGCCGGCCTCACGGCGGGCTGTCCGGCCAGGGTCAGCCCGCTGACTTGACTTCGATACTCTGGATCGACGCCCTTGGCGGCCGTGTCAGGAGACGGCGACGCGCTGGCGGGCGCGTTGACCTGGCGCAAATTACGCGGGTTTCTTGACTCGCGAGCCGTCGGCCGTCATACACCGCGCCTTCCAGCCGCCGGGGCACGCCTCGTGTGGCCGGAAACCTATGACGGGTTGATGCGAAGCCGCCGTTGAGATCGCGATCCTCATCCGAAGGGTCGCCGGCTCGGATCGAATGAAGAGTGGAATATGTCCAAGCGCCATAGCGCCAAGTACAAACTCGACCGCCGGATGGGCGAAAACGTCTGGGGTCGCCCGAAGTCTCCGATCAACACGCGCGCCTACGGCCCCGGCCAGCATGGCCAGCGCCGGAAGAGCAAGGTCTCGGACTTCGGCCTGCAGCTCCGCGCCAAGCAGAAGCTGAAGGGCTACTACGGCAACATCACCGAGAAGCAGTTCGTCCGCATCTATACGGAAGCGGCGCGCCGCAAGGGCAACACCTCGGAAAACCTGATCGCCCTGCTCGAGTCGCGCCTGGATGCGGTCGTCTACCGCTCCAAGTTCGTCCCGACCCCGTTCGCCGCCCGCCAGTTCGTCAACCACGGCCACGTCCTGGTGAACGGCAAGCGTGTGAACATCGCCTCCTATCGCGTGAAGCCGGGCGACGTCGTCTCGGTCCGCGAGCGCTCGCGCAACATGGCCCTGGTCCTGGAAGCCCTGCAGTCGTCGGAGCGTGACACGCCCGACTACATCACGGTCGACGCCAAGGGCATGGCCGCCACGTTCGTCCGCGCGCCGGAACTGGCCGAAGTGCCGTATCCGGTGAAGATGGAACCGAACCTCGTGGTCGAATTCTACGCCTCGTAAGGCGTCGCCGACCTCGAAGCGATTTCGCGAAGGCCCCGGAGAGATCCGGGGCCTTTTGCTTTGGCCGCCGCTGTGGCGCAGTGGCGCGATGAATCGCCGGCTCTTCGTCCTGACCGCCCTGGCCCTCTGCGGCTGCGCGACCGCGCCGCCTCCCATCCTGGCGCCGGCCGGGACGGGGCTTGCCGAGTTGGAGCCGCTGTATCGGGCCGAGGCCGGGCGGGACGCCCTGACCATCGGCGTCGCCTCCAACGGCTGCACGGCCAAGGACGACTTTGCCTTCTATGCGGAGCGGAAGGGCGAGGCGATGACCCTCGCCTTCGGCCGCAAGCGCCTCGACACCTGCCGGTCGTTCGCCATGGGCAAGACGGACCTCGCCTTCACCTGGGCCGAGCTCGGCGTGCCGCCGCGGACGCCGGTGTTCCTACTGAACCCGCTGCTCGCCTGGACGGGGCCGGGACACTGAGCCGTCGTCCGCGGCGGGCGCGCGCACTTCGATCCGATCGACCGGCAGCGCCTCCGGGTGGTCCTGGCGGAGCCATTCGATCATGCGCTCGCGGATTTCGCAGCGAAGGTCGAAGGCGGCGCCGGCCCCAGCAGCGCTGGCCAGAATCCGCACCTCCACCGTGCGCTCCTTCAGGTCGGTGACCTGCACCACGGAAACCTTGCGGTCCCAGTGGGGCGAGGCGTCCAGAACCTCCTTCAGCTTGCTGCGGATCGCATCCACGGGGACATGGTAGTCCACGTACAGCATCACGACGCCCAGCATGTCGGCGGACTCCCGGGTCCAGTTCTGGAACGGCTTCTCCAGGAAGTACTTCAGCGGCACGATCAGCCGCCGCAAATCCCAGATGCGGATCACCACATAGGTGGACGTGATTTCTTCCACGTTGCCCCACTCGCCCTCGACGATCACGGCGTCGTCGATGCGGATCGGCTGAGTAAGCGCGATCTGGACGCCGGCCAGCAGGTTGGAGAGCACGGGCTGTAGCGCCAGGCCGACGATGATCCCGGCCGCGCCGCCCGCGGCCAGCAGGCTGACGCCAAGCTGCCGCACGCCCGGGATCGTCATCAGGGCGAAAGACGCCGTGAGCAGGACGACCAGGGTGGCCAGGGCGCGCCGGAGAATCCGGATCTGGGTGTAGTGCTTGCGGGCCATGAGGTTGTCGGCCACGTCGATCCGATAGCGCCGCAGATAGAGATCCGAAGCGATGTCCAACGCGGTCATCGCGGCCCAGCCCCAGAGCAGAATGAAGGCGATCAACAGGCCGTGCTGGACGAGGTTGGCCTCGCGGACGGGCAGCGGCGCGGCATGGATCGCCCAGGCGACCGCGATGAGCCCCAGCGCGAGCCTGGCCGGCCCTCGGGTCCGGAGCAGCAAGGGCCGCCAGAACGAGTCCTTCGCCCGCAGCCGTCGCCTGAGGATCCGCACGACGCCGCCGTAGAGCAGCTGCGCGGCCAGGAGGGCGACGGCGATGAGGATCAGGCTGAACACCCAGGCGGGCGCCCAGTCGAAGCGGGCTTCGACTGTTCGGACGAGTTGGTCGAGCGTCATGAAGGGCCAACCCGCGACGCGGCGGATTGTTCACGGAGGGCTGGCGATCCGGCCCCGCCCGGGCGGCAGGGCCCTCGACACGCTAGGAGCGCGAACCTAGTCTTTCGCAACTGATGGTCCCGGGGGGCGATAGTGTTTCGAGTCGTTCTGCGCGCGCTGATGGGCGTGGCCGCGCTGCTGTTGCTGGCCGGGTCGGCCGAAGCCGCCTGGGTGCGGGTGGAGACTGACAGGTTCGTGGTTTACGGCCAAGGGGGCGAACAATCGGTTCGCGACTTCGCGACCAAGCTTACGACCTATGACTGGGTGCTACGCAACTTCCATCCGTCCACGAAGGACCGGAAGGCTGAAACCAAGGTTCAGGTCTTCCTCCTCGCGAGCCAGGATGACCTGAGGCGTGTGGAGCCACGTATCAGGAAGTATACGCGCGGCTTCTACAGGGCAATGAACGAAGGTGTGTTTGCCTTCGCCGTGAAGAACGGCGGAGGGCTGGATGCGGACGACGTTCTTTTCCACGAATACGCGCATCATTTCATGCTGGAGAACTTCCCGTCTGCATACCCGGCTTGGTTCGTCGAGGGCTGGGCTGAGTATTTCATGACGACCGAGATCACCAAGGATCGGGTCAGGATCGGTGGTTACAATCCCGCGCGCGCCAATGCCATCTTCGCCGAGACCTGGCTGCCCTTGGAGGATTTGCTCTCCAGAACGACCGCTGAGACGCGTCCGGAGAGGACGAATGCCTACTACTCCCAGGCCTGGCTGCTCACGCACTACATGCGCAGCGACGACACCCGCGCGCGGCAGCTCGATCAGGCGCTCAGAGCGATCGCCGACGGCAAAGATCCGATTCAATCATTTCAGGTCGCCACCGGAGGAACGCTGGCCGAACTCTCTGCGTCGTTGAGGAAGTACCGCAGGCTGCAGACCATCAGCATAGACAACCCCGGCCTTGCGCCACGAATGGCCGTAACGGTGCTGCCCCGGAGCGCCGACGACCTTCTGCTCGACAACCTGCGGCTCGTACTGTCGCCGACCGGGCGCGTCGACGCCGGGCTTCTGGCCGGTATTCGCCGCAAGGCCGCGAAGCACCCTGGCGATCGTCTCGCGGAGCAGACGCTTGCGCGCGCCGAGTTCGTGATGGGTGATGTGGCTCTCGGCGAATCCATCATGAAGCGACGCCTCGAGGCCAAACCCGACGATCTGGAAGATCTGCTGTTGGCGGGGACGGGTCAGGTGATGGCGGGGATGCGGACGGAAAGCGAACGAGACGTGCGCTATCGTGCGGCCCGGCCGCTGCTGGCCAAGGCTTACCAACTGGACAAAGGGGACTTTCGCACTCTCTTTGCCTATGCGCTCAGCCGCTCGATCGAGCCTACGTTTCCGACCGAAAACGATCTGGCCGCGCTGGCCGAAGCTCGCTACCCGGCGCCTGCGGTGCAGGAGAGCTCGTTTCGCCTGGGCATGGCGCTCTTGCAGAAGGGGCGCCGCGAGGATGCGGCGAACGTGCTGGCGCCGGTGATCAACAGTCCGCACGGCGGCCGCGCTGCGGAACAGGCCCGCACTCTGTTGAACCAGGGCCGCATCGGCAAGCTAGACCTCACCGAGCCGGATGAGGACGAGCCGCCGCCGCCGCCGCCGTCAGGGCCGGCCGCGCCGGCCCCTAGGTGAACATCTCCGGGATCCAGTCGGGCACGCGGCGCGGGCGGCCGGTGGCCTGTTCGATGAGGACCCAGGTGGTGTGGACCTGGGCGCACATCTGCCCGTCGGGCCCGTCGATGCGGATGAAGCGGTCGAACCGCGGTCCGCTGGGCGCCGCGGCGACCCAGGTCCGTCCCTGGGCGGTCTCGCCGGGCAGCAGGGCGCGGCGGTAGTCGACCTCGTGGCGGAGGGCGATCCAGGCCCACTTGGCCTGAGCGTCCGCGGGGGCGCGGCTCTTCCAGTGGGCGACGCCCATGTCCTGGGCCCAGCGCAGGTAGACCACGTTGTTGACGTGGCCGTTCTCATCGACGTCGTCCGGGGTCGGCTCGAACGTCAGGCGGAAGACCTGCCGGCCCTCCGGCGGTTCGAGCAGCTTGGTCACGCGCCGGTCTTAAGCGTCGGTGAGGAGGCCCTGCTCTTGCAGCATGGTCTTGAGCTCACCCGACTGGAACATCTCCTTGACGATGTCGCAGCCGCCCACGAACTCGCCCTTCACATAGAGCTGCGGGATCGTCGGCCAGTCGGAGAAGGTCTTGATGCCTTCGCGCAGCGGCTCGCTCTGCAGCACGTCCACGCCGACGAACTCCACGCCGAGGTGGTCGAGGATCTGGACCGTCACCGCGGAGAAGCCGCAGCGGGGCTGTTCCGGCTCGCCCTTCATGAACAGGATCACCGGATGCTCGGCCACGGACTTGGCGATCCAGTCGTGGACGGGGTTCTGGGTGGCGGTGTCGGTCATCGGACGCCCTTTCGGCGCAAAGTCTTGGCCCAAGAGCTAGGGAGCCGTGGGCGCGGGGTCAAGCGCGTCAGGCTGGCGCGGAGGTCTCCAGCGCCAGGGCGTGCAGTTCGCCGCCCATCCGGCCCTTCAATGCGGCGTAGACGAGCTGGTGCTGGCGCACGCGCGGCAGGCCCTTGAAGGCGGACGACACGATGCGGGCCTTGTAGTGGTCGCCGTCGCCGGCCAGGTCCGTGATTTCGATCTCGGCGTCGGGGAAGCCCTCGCGCAGCGCGGCCTCCAGGTCGGGTTGGGACATCGGCATGACGCCGACTTAGGCCGAGGTCAGCCCGAGGTCCAGAGCAGGGAGAGCCCGAACGCGCCCATCAGGCCCGCCGCGCCCCGGTCCAGGGGCTTCTGGGCCCGCGCATACGCCTGGGCGGCGCGAAGGGCGGAAAAGGCCAGCGCCAGGCCCGTCTGCCAGGCGAGGCAGGTGACGGTGACCACGGCGACGGCCGCCCAATGCACCCAATGCGGCGTCTCCGGACCGACATAGGCGGAAAAGACGCTGGCGAAGAACAGGACGGACTTGGGGTTGGTCAGGCAGATCGCCAGGCCCTGCCAGAAGGCGGCCCGCGTCGCGCCGGGCGGCGGCTCGGCCGCCTCGGGCTCCGGCTTGGCGCGCCAGAGGGCGATGGCGAACCAGATCAGGTAGAGGCCGCCCACCACGCGCAGGATCTTGTAGAGCCACGGCGCGGCGGCCAGCACGGCGGCCAGGCCCACTGCGGCGGCCACGCACCAGATCACGCAGCCCAACGTCGTGCCGAGCGCCGTGGCCAGCGCCGGCCCACGCCCACGGCGCATGGCGATCCGCATCGTCAGGAAGTTCGATGGCCCCGGGATCACCGAGGTTCCCAGCGCCAGCAGGAAGAGGGCGCCCAGGGAGATGATGTGTTCGGTCATGGTCCCTTCAGGCCGTGCGTGTGAAGGCCATGATCCAGTTGGTCTCCCAGGTCTGGCCGTCGTCGTACGAGAAGGCCTGGCTCCAGCGGGCGGAGGCCGAGGTGATCTCCTCCCAGCGATAGACCACCTTCACCGGCCGGTCGCCGTCCACATCCTCGCCGTAGAACAGGCCAATGCCGTTCTGGAAGCGGCCGAAGACCGGATCCTGCAGCGTACCGGTCTGGCTGTTCACCCAGTAGATGGCCCAGAGACCACTCGCCACATCGAAGGTGCGGAACGAGAGACCCTGGAAGCCGCGCTCGGGGAAATCGTTCTCGTCGACGTTGCACAGGCCGCCCATCAGGCCCTGGCAGAAGGTCGTGCCGTGGAAGACGTCCCAGTCCTGCGCGCCGACCCCCCGCGCCTTGAGGCGGCGATGCTCCACGGCCCAGCGGCCGTAGAGGAAGTGGAAGTCGCGCCGACCGTCGTCGTGGGCGTCGTAAGCCATGTGATGTCCCTCGCTCTTGGGGACAGGCATAGCCGGCGGCTGCTGACACCTGCGTGTCAGCAGCGCGCGACGCGCAGAGCATCAGTCGATGATCGCGGAGTAGATGATGTTCTTGAGCTGGCCGCGGAAGTTGAAGGTGCCGGAGGGCATGAGCTGGGTCATGAACACCACGCAAAGGTCTTCTTTCGGATCGACCCAGAAGATCGTCGAGGCCGCTCCGCCCCAGTAGTAGTCGCCGCTGCCGAGGCCACCCGACTCCACCTCGCCCAGGGTGGAGGCGAAGCCCAGGCCGAAGCCGACGCCGTCGTAGGCGGTCTCGGAGAAGCCGCCGATGGCCAGGTCGGTCAGCTGCTTGCCGCCGGGCAGATGGTTCATGTGCATGAGGGCGATGGTCCGCGGCCCCAGCACCCGGTGTCCGTCCAGCTCGCCGCCCCGCCGCAGCATCTCGCAGAACCGCAGGTAGTCGGCGCTGGTCCCGGTCAGGCCGCCGCCGCCGGACTTGAAGCCGGGCTCGTAGTTGAAGCCGGAGGTTTCGGGATCGTCGATCAGCTTGAGCTTCTTGTCCGGCCCGCGCTGATAGTTGGCGGCGAAGCGGCCCTTCTTCTCCGGCGCCACCTGGAAGGCGGTGTCCTTCATGCCGAGCGGCTGGAAGATCATCTCGTCCAGGTACTGCGCGAACGGCTTGCCGGAGATGATCTCGACCAGGGCGCCGCAGACATCGGTGGCCAGGGAATACATCCAGGCCGTGCCCGGCTGGTAGCGCAGCGGCACCTGGGCCAGCTTGTCCATGAACTGCATCATGGTGTCCGCGCCGCCGATCGAGCGGACCTTGAGCTCGCGGTAGATCTTGTCGATCGGATGCTGGATGCCGACGCCGGGCAGGCCGCCGCCGTAGGTGAAGCCGGCAGTGTGGGAGAGGACGTCGCGGAACGTCACCGGCCGGTTCGGCCGCTCGGTCTGCATGGCCTCGCCTTCGCCCGAGACCCAGACCCGATGGTTCTTCCACGACGGCACGTAGCGGGAGACGGGGTCGTTGAGCTGGAAATAGCCCTGCTCATAGAGCGTCATCAGCGCGACCGAGGTGATCGGCTTGGTCATGGAATAGATGCGATAGATCGTGTCGTCCCGGGTGGGTTTGCCGCGCTCGGCGTCCATCAGGCCGAGCGAGCGGAAGTAGGCGAGGTGCCCGTGGCGGGCGACGCTGACCTGGCAGCCGGCGATCTTGCCGGAGGCGATATAGTTGCGTTCCAGATGCTCGGTGATGCGTTCCAGGCGGCCGGCGTCGAGGCCGGTCCACTGCGACTGGGCGTCCATCCAAAATTCCTCCCGGCAGTATGGCTTTCTCTTGAATGACGGCATCATGACCGCCGAACAGGTGTTTGGCCAAGGGGCGAGGGACGGATGGACGAGCTGGAGGCCCTGGCGGCCGAGATCGGCGAGGCGCTGAAGGCGCGGGGCGAGAAGGTCGCCGTGGCGGAGAGTTCGTCCGGAGGGCTGATCTCGGCGGCGCTGCTCAGCGTGCCGGGCGCCAGCGCCTACTACCTGGGCGGGGCGGTGGTCTATACGCCCAAGGCCCGGGTGCTGCTCACCGACATTCCCCGCGAGGCGCTGGAGGGCATGCGCTCGGCCAGCGAACCCTACGCCCTGCTGCTGGCCCGCAACCAAGTGGAGCGCTACGGGGCGACCTGGGGCGTCTCCGAAACCGGCGCGGCGGGGCCGACCGGCAACGCTTACGGCGATGCCGCGGGCCACACCTGCGTGGCCGTGTCGGGCCCGGTGGAGGCGGTGCTGACCATCGAGACTGGATCGAGCGACCGGTCGGCCAACATGCGCGCATTCGCCGCCGCAGCGCTGGACCTTCTGAAACGCGCGATCGCGGATTGAGGCCGCTGGGCCTGCCGAGCCTTCCGGCGCAGCGATTCTGGGCTAACGCTGCGGGCTGCATTCGGAAACCCGGGTCTTGGCCGACAGCATCCCCTTTCTGAGCTTCGAGAGCGCGGACGTGCCGCCGGGCGAGGGGCGGGTGCGCTGGGCCGCCTTGGTCGGCGCTTATGACGTGACTCTGCCGGAGGGGCAGGTCGAGGCGGACTTCGCCGTCTCGTCGGAATCCTGGCTGCTGGGCGATATCGTGGTCACCCGGGGGCGCCTCACGCCCGTCGAGCTCGACCGCTCCGTGGCGAGGATCGCCGCCGACGGGCGGGACACCTTCACGTTCGGCCTGGTCACCCGCGGCCACCTGGCGGGCGAGTTCGACGGTCGGTCATGCGACCTGCGGCCGGGGCAGGTGTGCGTCATCGATTTCTCGCGGCCCTGGCAGGCCCGTTCGTCGCCGGCTGAGTTCATCCTGGTGGCGGCGCCCCGGGCGGCCCTGATGGCGCTGGCGCCCCAGGTCCGCGACCTGCACGGCCGCCTCCTCGACGGCGCGACCGCCCGGATCCTGGCGGAACACTTCGCCGCCCTGGTCAGGCACCTTCCGGAAGCCAGGGCGGCCGATGTGCCGGTCATCCGGCGGACGACGCTGAGGATGATCGCCGAAAGCCTGGAATCCCTGGCGCCCGACAACGCCGATGGCCCGGATCTGCCGCAAGGGCGCATCGTCGGTCGGGTGCGCCGGCACATCGAGGACGAACTGGGCTCGGCCGACCTCTCGCCGGCGACCATCTGCAAGGCGCTGGGGGTCAGCCGCCCGACCCTCTATCGCGCCTTCAGGCCCAGCGGGGGCGTCGTCCGGCATATCCAGCGGCGGCGGCTGGAGGCCGTGCACGTGCTGCTGTCCGACCCGGCCGAAACGCGGGGGCTGGCGGAACTGGCCCAGGACTTCGGCTTCTCCAGCCATGCGCATTTCAGCACGGCCTTCCGGCGTCGCTTCGGCTACGCGCCGCGCGACCTGCGCGCAGGCGGCGCCAGCAGCTCGGTCGGCGGCGGGGCGCTGTTGTTCCAGACCTGGATGCTGGAGCTGAACAGCCGCTAGGCGGCGATTGAGACGCTGGTGAAAGCCGGGCGCGGGATTTTGAGACCCCCGCGGAACGTCGACGCGCCCGCGGCGGGCTACCTCTTGGGGGCGCGGGCCTCGGCTCGGCGCTGGCGGGCTGGGGGCAAGTGGATGTGGAAAGAACTCTGCGCGGCGCTTGCGGCCGCTGGACTGATGGCGTCGGCGTCCCCGGCGGGCGCGGCCGCCGTGCTGGACGTCAACAACTACAAGGCGTTCAGTCCGGTCTCTGGCTGGGAGGCCTCCTCCTACTATCAAGGTGGCCCGTTCCCGTTCGAGTACCTCACGACCACCCTTTACCAGACCTGGACCGTCGGTCTGTCCGGCTATCTCGCCGGCATCGACATCTATGGCCGGTACACAGGCGCCGACGGCGACTTCCGGGTTGAGGTCTTCAAGGGCGGCAATCCCACCGCCGCCGGCGCGTTCTCGAACGCCAACCTGCTGGGCGTGGTGAGCCGGCCGTTGGCGACACCTCAGCCCCCTGGCGCGGCGTACCTGATGTCGTTCGACTTCACGTCGGCGAACATCTTCGCCGAGGCCGGCGACAAGCTGACGTTCCGGATGAGCGTCGATCCCTGCGCGATGCGGACGTGCGTTCGCCGGTTCAGCACGATCCCGAACGGTTCGGGCGGCCAGACCACCAACGGCTATGCGGGGGGCGGCCTGTTCAGCAAGCAGGGCTTCGGCGCGATCACCGCGCTCAACACCGACGCCAATTTCCGGACCTTCATGGCGCCCGTGCCCGAGCCCGCGACCTGGGCGGTCATGATCGTGGGGTTCGCCCTGGCGGGTTCAGGCCTCCGCCGGCGCCGCGCGGAGGCCTCGGTGGCGTAGCGGACCCCCTCCGCCTTGTGGGGAGAGGGCCCGTCGCGGTCAGAACTGGATGTTGGCCCCGGCGAAGACGGTGCGGCCGCTGCTCGTCGTGTTCCACAGGCGCTTGGCCTGGGCGCCGTTGAACTGCTCCTCGCGTTCGTCGGTGAGGTTGACCCCGTCGATCGTCAGCCGGATCCGATCCGTCAGCTGGTAGAAGGCCGCTGCGTCGACGTAGGTGGTGGCCCGGAAGCCGCCGCCGTCGATCGGGTACTCGGACCGATAGTTGGCTGAGACCCGCGCCCCCCACTTCGGCGTCTCGTAGTAGAGCGTGACGTTGTAGGTCAGGTCGCTCATCCCGAAGATCTCGCCGGTCTCCCCGCTGGGATAGGTGGTCTTGGAGTCGATGAAGGTCACGTTGGCGACGACCCCCATGTCCTTCAGCGCGCCCGGCAGGAAGAAGAAGTCGCTCTGGGCGCTGAGTTCGACGCCCGTGAGCGTGGCGTCGTTCAGGTTGATGGGGCGGGTGAACTCGTTGACCAGCCGTGAGCCCGAGACGCCAGCGATCAGGTTGTCCGGCAGGCCCGTGCTGGAATACGGCACGTTGGTCACCCGCTGGCTGACCACGAACCCGTCGATCTTCTTGTGGAACAGGCCGGCGGAGACGATGCCGATGTCGCCGAAGTACCATTCCGCCGACAGGTCGAACTCGTCCGAGGTGTAGGGGTCGAGGTCGGGGTTGCCCACGTTGACGGTCAGGAAGCCGGTGGCGGAATCCAGGCTGACCGTGCCGTTCATGGCGTAGGCGGTGAGCGACGGCCGGTTGATGTTCTGCGCCGCCGCCAGCCGGATCTGGAGATTTTCGGTCACCTCCATCACCGCGTTGAAGGCCGGCAGCACGCCCGAATATTTCGACTTCACGCGGATCGGGCCGACATTGGCCGTGCCCGACGAGGTGAGCTCGGTCTCATAGGCGCGCAGGCCGAGATTGCCGCGGACGGTCCGGCCGAACAGGTTGCCGGTCCAATCGAGCTGGGCGTAAGCGGCCTTGGTGTCCTCCTCAACCGCGTAGATGGACCGGGGCGCGCCCAGGGTGCGGGTCACCCCGTACTTCGCCAGGGCCTTGTCCCAGTCGACGATCAGCCAGGACTGGTCGTCATGCTCGTCGAAGATCTCGTAGTAGTCGTTGACGCGGTCATCGAGGGTCCCGTTCTCCCAGGCCGTCTTCAGCAGGTCGTCCGTCGCCTGCTGGAAGCCCGAGTTGCGGAAGCCCCTGAACGAGGCGCCGGTCTTCAGCGTCGCCGCCTCGCTGATCACATAGGCCACGTTGAACTCCGCGTTCTCGAGTTTCGTGGACTGGTAGGTCGCCGAGAAATCGATCTCGTGGGCGCGGTAGTTGTTCGGGTCGGTGGTGTCCCACTTGTAGGTGTTGTGGGCGTTGTTCCCGCCGGCCGTGTAGTCGGTGATCAGGCCGCCGAACGCCTCGGTGTAGAACTTGTCCGAGACGGGGATATCGTAGTCCGAGGTCTCGCGGCCGATGTGGCCCGACACGCTGAGGCGCTCGGAGAGCTCCCACTCGCCGGTCAGCACCAGCTGGTCGAATTTGTTCTCCGTGCTCTGCCGGCGGGTCTCTGTGGCGAAGACCGTATTGTTCACGTCGGCGTAGGTCACCGAGTTGAACCGGTCGTAGCGGACCTCGTTCAGCCGCGGCGGCGGGGTGGTGATCCCCGAATGGCGGACCGAGCCGCCGAGGATCGTGGACGCCTGCGAGGCGCGCGTCGCCAGGTGCAGTTCGTTGCGGTCGTTGGTGAACTCGCCGTGGAGCGCGTCGAGGGTGAGGGTCATGTTCTCGACCGGCCGCCATTGTACGGCGGCGGTGAGGCCCAGACGTTCCTGATCGGAGCTCCAGACCGAGAGGCGGTTGCCCCGCTGGAAGACCAGCGTACCCGCATTGATGAGCGCCTGATCCGCGGCGCTGAGCCGCGAGATGTCCGTGCCGCCGGAGGTCACACGGCTGGGGGAATAGGTGTTGTAGCCCTGCTCTTCGGTCTCCCGCTTGGAATAGGCCGCCGAGATCAGCACCCCGAAACGGTCGTCCCAGTTGCGGCTGAGCATGCCGGCGAAGCGGGGCTGGAAGTCCTTGGTGGCCGAGTTGGTGCCGCCCTGCAGCGACAGCGCCGCGCGCGTGCCGTCGTAGGCGAACGGCTTGGCCGTATAGAGACCCACCGTACCGGCCATCCCGCCTTCGTCCTGTTCGGCCGAGAACGACTTGCGCACTTCAACCTTGGTGAAGAGCTCGGACGCGAAGATGTTGAAGTCGAAAGCCCGGTCCCGCGAGGTCTGGCCGCGGCTGTCCATCGGCGAATCGACGTTGCCCAGGACTTCCATCCCGTTGAGCTGCACGCGGGTGAAGTCGGGCCCCAGGCCACGCAGGCTGACCCGCCGGCCCTCGCCGCCCTCGCGGGTGATCGCCAGGCCGGGCAGGCGCTGCAGCGACTCCGCCAGGTTGAGATCGGGGAACTTGGCCATGTCCTCGGCCACGATGACGTCCGAGGTGACCTCGGCCGAGCGCTTCAGCTCGCGCGCCGCCGCGAGAGAGCCCCGGAACCCGGTCACCACCAGCTCCTCGACCTCGCCGCCCGCCGCCTCCTGGGCCTGGGCCCCGCCGCTCAGCAGCGCGAACGCAATGATGCTGGTCGCTGCGCCCGCGGCGAGCGTCTTCCTGGAATTGTACATGATGCCCCTACTGTCCAACGGCCCGCCGGGTCCGGCTCGCGGTCCGGCGGGTGGGAGGGCGTTAGAGGGGCCCGGTGACAGGCCTTTGATGGTTGCGGCACGGCTTTATGACTGGGCATTGGCCCGGCGGGCTGTCCGCTAGGCGCGCGCCGGCCGGCCGTTCCGCGGCCGAACCGCCATTTCGACGGCGACAGCATCGCCCGCGGTGATGTTCGCCTTGCGACGCACGGCGTCCTTGAGCGGCAGCAGATAGCCCCCGTCCTTGGGGAAGAGGGATGTCTCGAAGGCGACTTCGCCGATCCGCGCGTCCACCGGGACCACGCCCCACCCATAGCTTGCGGCGCGGGCGGCCTGACGGACCAGCTCCACCTGCTCGGTCGGCACGGCGGCGAAGAAATAGGGCGACGGGCCGCGCCAGTGGATCACCTCCGCTTCGAAGGCGATCGCGGCGAAAGCCTCGTCGTGCGGGATCATCCGCCCAGCGTCGGATCGTCCCCGACCCGGACCAGCATCTTGCCGAAATTGCCGCCCTTCAGCATCTCGGCGAAGGCGGCCGGGACGGTCTCGAGACCCTCGCGAATGTCTTCCAGGTAGCGGACCTTCCCGTCGGCGACCCACGGCGTCATGTCGGCCAGGAAGGCGTCGTGATGGGTCTCCACGTAGTCGCCCACGAAGAGGTTCTGCACGCGGACGCCCCGGGCCTCCGCCGCGGCCTTCTCCGCCGCGCCGGCGTTGACGTCGGCCGCGTCGCCATAGTGGGCGATGAGCCCGCAGATGGTCATCCGCGCGCCGGGATTGAACAGCGGCAGGACCGCCTCGAACACCGCCCCGCCCACGTTCTCGAAATAGACGTCGACCCCGGCGGGACAGGCGGCCTTGAGATCCTCCGCGAAGGTGGGGCTGAGGTGGCTGACGCAGGCGTCGAAGCCGAGATCCTCGATGACGAACCGGCACTTCTCCGGCCGGCCGGCGATGCCGACCACTCTGGCGCCCTTCAGCCGCGCGAGCTGCCCCGCGATCTGGCCTACGCCGCCGGACGCGGCCGAGACGACCACGGTGTCGCCCGGCTTCGGATCGCCCTGCAGGATCATGCCGGCGTAGGCGGTCAGGCCCAGCATGCCGAGGACGCCGACGGCGTGGGAGAGCTTGCCGCGCGTCGGATCGAGCTTGCGCGGGACCATATAGCCGGGGCGGGGCACGCCGTCGCCCATCAGGCCGTAGGCGGCCCAGCCGTTGGTGTTGAACACGAAGTCGCCGGCCTCGAGGCCATCGATATGACTTTCGACGACCTGGCTTACGGTCCGGGCATGGCAGGGGGCGCCCTTCGGCTCGACGCCGCGGCGCTTGTAGCCCCACTGATAGGGATCGAGGCTGACATAGATCGTCCGCGTCAGGGCCTGGCCAGGACCCGGCGCAGGGATGGGCCCTTCGCGCAGTTCGAAGGTGTCGGCGGCGGGCCAGGCGGGGACGGGCCTGTCGGCGAGCGTCCAGTAGCGGTTCACGGTATCGCTCATTGCGACGCCCCGCGGCCCTCGATGCGGACGATGTCGACCAGCACGTCGCCCTGGACCAGGTGCATCAGATCGTAGCGGTCGAGGGTGGGGTCGATGTGGCCCGGCGCCAGGGCCACGCGCTCGCCGCGCGCGACGGGCTCGCCGGCGGGCCGGCTGATCATGCCGTGCTCGTCGCCGAAGAAGCGATAGGCGCAGGCCGCGAACTTGGGGGTTAGCGGCTGGGGCATGGGGCCTTCGGTGGAGAAGGCCTTCAGCCCCGCGTCGAGTGTCACCCACTTCGGATGGTTGGCGCTGATCACCGTGGCGACGATGGTGGCGGCCTGTTCGAAGGCGCCGTCGGGATCGTCCTTCAGCGCGTCGCGGTACTCCTTGTCCATGAAGGCGTAGGAGCCAGGCTGGACCTCGTTCAGCACGCCCTGGGCGGCATCGGCGGCGAAGGTGCCCGTGCCGCCGCCGGTGACGACCTCGACGGTTCCGCCGGCCGCGCGGATGGCGGCGATGGCGGCCTGCAGCGCCTTCATCCCCTCGGCGGCGGCCGCGGCGCGGGCGTTGGCCCCCTGGATGTGCTGCCAGCCTCCGCCATACCCCTGGACGCCGAGCAGCTTCAGGTTCGGCTGGGCGAGGACCGCCCGCGCCACGGCGGCGGCCTGATCGGCGTCGTGGCAGCCGGTCCGGCCCATGCCCACGTCGATGTCGATCACCACCTGGATGGTCCCTTGCGCCGCAGCGCCCAGTTCGGCGGCGGCGTCGGGGTGGTCCACGACGATCCGGAAGTCCGGCAGATCCGCCGCCAGGCGGGCCGCGCGGGCGGCGTTGGCGGTTCCGGCGATGGGGGAGGTGACCAGGATCTGGCCCACGCCTGCGGCGGCCAGCGCCTCGGCCTCGGCCAGCTTGGCGCAGCAGACCCCCGCGGCGCCCGCGGCGATCTGGCGGCGGGCGAGGGCGGCGGTCTTGTGGGACTTGGCGTGGGGCCGCAGCGCCAAGCCGACCTGCGCCGCCCGCCGCGCCATCTTGGCGACGTTGCGGTCGAAGGCGTCGAGATCCAGGACCGCGGCGGGCGTGGGGATCAGGTCCGCGGAGCCCGGCTCGCCCAGGTGCGCCAGGGCGAAGGCTACATGCGGCCGCGCGGCGAGGGGGCCCAAGCGGTCGCGGACGGCGTCTCGGTTCATGTCAGCCCCTTGGAACTCGCCGCGACCGCCCGATCTCGAAACGCCGCCTCAGTCGCCCATGAAGGCCGGCATCCAACCCTCGTGGGCCTTGCGGAGTTCGGCAAGCGGAAGGTCGAGCGCGGCCTCGATGCGGATCGCCTCGCCGCCGGCTTCGCCCAGGATGGCGGCCGGAACGCCCGCCGCCCGGCAGGCGGTGAGCACCGGCGTCGGATCGTTGAGGGCCACAAGGTAACGGGCCTGGTCCTCGGCGAAGAGGGTGACCCAGGGCACGCCCTCCAGCCGCAGGTCGCAGCCGACGTTCGAGGCCAGGCACATCTCGCAGAGCGCCGCGGCCAGGCCGCCGTCCGACAGGTCGTGGACCGTCTGGAGCTGGCCCGACTGGATCAGGCCGCGGACCACGTCGCCGGTCCTGCGCTCCAGGGCCAGGTCCACCGGCGGCGGCGCCCCATCCTCGCGGCCGGCGATCTCGCGCAGGTACATGGAGGCGCCGAGCTCGCCCCTGGTGGCGCCGATCAGCACCAGGACGTCGCCGGCCTTGAGCGACCCGAAGTCCGCGCGGCGGGCATAGTCGGCGATCAGGCCCACGCCGCCCACGGTGGGGGTGGGGGGGATCGCCGCGCCATTGGTCTCGTTGTAGAGGCTGACGTTCCCGCTCACGACCGGGAAGTCGAGGGCCGCGCAGGCCTCGGCCATGCCCTCGATGGCGCGGACGATCTGGCCCATGATCTCGGGCCGCTCGGGGTTGCCGAAGTTCAGGTTGTCGGTGATCGCGATGGGGGTCGCGCCCACGGCGGTGAGGTTGCGCCACGCCTCGGCGACGGCTTGCTTGCCGCCCTCGTAGGGATCGTTCTGGACATAGCGCGGCGTGACGTCGGAGGTGACGGCCAGGGCCTTCTTCGTGCCGTGCACCCGCACGATGCCCGCATCCGCGCCGGTGGCGGAATCCTCCAGCGTGTCGGCCATGACGTGGCGGTCGTACTGTTCCCAGAGCCAGCGCTTGGACGCCATGTCGGGGGCGGACATCAGCTTCAGCACCGCGGCCTTGAGGTCGCCCGGCGTCGGGGCGTCGGCCAGCTCGATCCGCGGCTGCAGCGCCGGGGCGACCCAGGGGCGGTCGTAGAGCGGGGCGTCGTCGAACAGCGGCGCCAGGGGCACGTCGGCGACGGTCTGGCCCTTGTGCTTCAGCACCAGATGGCCGGTGTCGGTGGTCTTGCCGATGATGGCGGCGTCCAGGCCCCACTTCTCGAAGATCGCGTGGCCTTCGGACTCCCGGCCCGGCTTCAGGATGGCCAGCATCCGCTCCTGGCTTTCCGACAGCATCATCTCGTAGGCGCTCATGCCCTCTTCGCGCTGGGGCACGGCGTCGAGGTCGAGCTCGATGCCCACGCCGCCCTTGCCGGCCATCTCGACCGATGAGGAGGTCAGCCCCGCCGCGCCCATGTCCTGGATCGCGGCGACGGCGCCGGTGGCCATCAGCTCCAGCGTGGCCTCGATCAGCAGCTTCTCGGCGAAGGGGTCGCCGACCTGGACCGTGGGGCGCTTCTCCTCCGACGCATCGTCGAACTCCTGGCTGGCCATGGTCGCGCCATGGATGCCGTCGCGGCCGGTCTTGGAGCCGAAATAGACGACCGAGAGACCCGCCGAGGGGGCGGCCGAGTAGAAGATCTTGTCCGCGTCGGCCAGGCCCACGCACATGGCGTTGACCAGGATGTTGCCGTCGTAGCCGCGGTGGAAATTGGTCTCGCCGGCCACGGTGGGCACGCCGACGCAGTTGCCGTAGCCGCCGATGCCGCTGACCACGCCCGAGACCAGCCGCTTGGTCTTCGGATGGCTGGGATCGCCGAAGCGCAGGGCGTTCAGCAGGGCCACCGGTCGCGCGCCCATGGTGAAGACGTCGCGCATGATGCCGCCCACGCCCGTCGCCGCGCCCTGGTAGGGCTCGATGTAGGAGGGGTGGTTGTGGCTCTCCATCTTGAAGATGCAGGCTTGGCCGTCGCCGATGTCGATGACGCCCGCGTTCTCGCCCGGGCCGCAGATCACCTTGGGGCCCGAGGTGGGAAACTTCACGAGGTGCTTCTTCGAGGATTTGTACGAGCAGTGCTCGGACCACATCACCGAGAAGACGCCCAGCTCGACATCGTTCGGCTCGCGGTTCAGGCGGCGGACGATGAGGTCGTATTCGTCGGCCTTCAGGCCGTACTCGGCGGCCTTTTCGGCCATGATCTTCGAAGGCGCGGCGCTCATGGCGCGCCTTCTAGCGGGACTCTCCGGCGTGCGCGAGGGGGCGGGCGTCAGTCGCCGCCCATCTGGAACACCTGGGGCAGCAGGACGAAGGCGGTCAGCACCAGGCCCAGCGCCGGCCAGCGCCACCAGCCCATGCCGACCCACGCGCGGGCAAGGACGGCGCGCAGGCTCCCGGGGCGCCGTTCGGCCCGCAGCAGCCGCAGGCTGTAGATCGCCACGCCCGAGACCGAGAGGCCGGTAAGGAGGGCTCCGAACAGGAACCAGACGATCTTGGTCGGCAGGCCGCCCCAGGTCCCGAAGTGCAGCGGGTCGGCCATTTCGGAGATGCGCTGGTGGACGGAGAGCTCGCGGCCGTCGGCGACCAGGCGGGCCTGGCCGGTCGCCGCCTCAGTCCAGACGCTGTTGGCGCGCGGTCGGACCAGGATCGCCTCGTCCTGGCCCTGGAAGACGAAGGCGCCGGACTTTGCCGTCGGGAAAGCGATGTGCTCGATCCGCAGGTCGGGATTGGCGGCCCGGGCGGCGGCGAGACTGGCGGGCAGCCGGGCCGCGATCTCAGAGGAGGAGAGCCGGGCCGCTTCGACCTTGGCGCGCGGCAGGGGGGGCGCCTTCAGGCCCGTGCTCTCGGCCAGGTACCAGACGCCGGTCAGAATCATCAGCACGACGAACCACAGGGTCCACACGCCCGCCAGGCGGTGGAAGTCCCCGAAAGCGGTGCGTGCGTCGGTGAAGCGGATCGGGCGGAAGAAGCCGCGCCACCACTTCTTGTAGACCACGAACGAGGTGAGCAGGCTGATCAGCAGCAGCACCGCCAGGGACGAGACGATGGGCACGCCCCACTTCACCGGCATCATCAGGTGGCGATGCATGTTGCGAAAGATCCGCTTGGCGCCCACCCAGTGGCCATCGCCCTGAACCACGCCGGTGGTGGGATGGGCATAGACGAAGGCGCGGCCGCCTCCCGGCAGCAGAATGGTCGCGGTGACCGCGAAGCCGCGATCCGGCGGCGCATCCAGGTTGGCGATCTTCGCGTCCGGCGCGTGGCGGGCCACGTTCCGGGCCACCGCGGCCCAGTCCACCGGCCCCTCAACGGTGGTCGGGTCCACCCGCATCGCCGGCCGCAGCACCCAGTCGATCTCGTTGGAGAAGACGGCGATGGTTCCCGTCAGGAACACGAAGCTGAGCAGGATCGCCAGCTTCAGTCCCACCCACTGGTGGACCGCCCACCAGAGGCGGGCGGCCTTGGGCTTGCCGCGCCGAACCGCCGGCGCGGCGCCGATGCGGGGGCCGGCGGCGTCTACCACTGGCGCGACAGCTCCAGGAACACCGAGCGCGGGGCGCCGGGGAAATGGCCCGTGCGGTCAATGAAGCCCGACGCGGCGTAGGTCTCGTCCAGCAGATTGTTGATCCGCAGCAGGGCCTGCCACGGCCCGCGGGTGTAGATCACCGAGGCGTCGAAGATGGTGTAGGGCCGCACCTTCTGGCCGCTGATCGAGGTGCGGACGTCCACGTAGTCGCCACCCAGCGCCACGGCCAGGCCCAGGTCCGGAAACTGGTATCGGGTCCAGAAGCCGAACTTGTTCTCCGGCGCGTTGGCGAAGCGATCGCCAACGGCATTGGACAGCACCGTGCGGCCGTTGTCCTCGGTGATGCGCGTGTCGTTGTAGGCGTAGGACGCGGTCAGCACCCAGTTGGGCGTGACGTCGGCCGAGACGTCGAACTCGACGCCCTTGGAGGTGATCTCGCCGAAAGCGACCTGGTCGTTCACGCCGTCGCCGTCCACATCGCCCCGGGGGTCGGCCTGAAGGATATTGGTGCGGACGATGTGATAGATGGCGGTGGTGGTCTGGATGCGGCCGCCCAGCAGCTCGGTCTTCACGCCGCCTTCGAACATCTCGCCCTCGGTGGGGGCGAAGGGGCCGCCGGCCAGAGGCGTCTGGCTGCTCGCCGACTGCGGCTCGAAGCTCTGGGCCCATTGGCCGTAGAGCGAGACATCCGGGCGCAGGCGGTAGACCAGCCCGGCGCGCCAGGTGAGGGAATCGTCCTCGAAGCGCGCCGCGCCGGTGTCGTCCTCGAACTCATCGTAGCGCGCGCCGACGGTGGCGATCAGCTGGCCCACCGTGGCCTCGTAGAGCAGGTAGCCGCCCATCCGCTTCTGGTCGGTGAAGGTGCGCGTGAAGGCGGGCAGGGCGTAGGTCGAGGTCGAGACCACGCCGTACACCGGATTCAACAGGCTGAGCGGCGGCGGGAAGCCCGCGCGGACGGTGGTCCCGCCCGTGAGGTTGCGGTTGTCCAGGGTGGCGTCCTGCTTGAACCAGTCGCCGCCGAAGAGGACCCGGCTTTCCACGGCGCCCACCTCGCCCGACCAGACGCCGTTGAAACCCAGCGACCAGTAGTCCTGCTTGCGGATCTGGTCGCGGAACTGGCGGCGGGTGGAATCGACCACGCCGTCGCCGTTGGAATCGAACAGGCCCTGGGGCTCGTGATACTGCTGGGTCTCCAGGCTGTTGCTGAAGCGGATCCCGGCGCTGAGGGTCAGGCTGTCGGTCGGCTGGAGGTTCACGAGCGCCTGCAGCACGTCGGCCTCCAGGTTCAGGAAGTCGGTCGGCTCGTTGTGATTCCAGCGACGGTCGGCGAGGAACCGGCCGGTGGCGTCCACTGGCACGCCGCGCAGGCGGTTGGCGGGGAGGTCCTGTTCGTAGCGGGTGGCCTGCAGCGTCACGTCGCCCCGCTCGAATTCGTAGCGCAGGCCGCCATCCAGGATCAGAACCTCGTTGCCGGCGCCGCGGCGGGGGCCGTTCTGGTCCTCGTAGAACACGCCGGCGCGCGCGCTCAGCCCGCTGACCGGCAGGGCGCCGTTGATCTCGGCCGAGGCGCCCTTGCGGCCCTCGGTCCCATAGACGCCGGCCACCCGGGCCGAGAACATCTCGCTGGGCTTCTTGGTGACGTAGTTGAACAGGCCGCCGGGGGCGCCCGGGCCATACAGCATGCCGGCGGGGCCCTTCAGGAACTCCAGGCGCTCGACGTTGAAGAGCTGCGGCACCGAGAAGCCGGCGTAGGGGTCGCCGCGCAGGCCGTCGAAGAAGATCTCCTCCTGCCGGAAGCCCCGCGCGGTGACGCCGGCGTAGGAGAAGAAGCTGACCCCCGAGATGTTGCGGTAGAGGTCCTGGGCGTCGCGTGCGCCCTGGTCGCGGATCAGCTCCGCATTGATCACCTGGACGGTCTGGCTCGACTCCAGCGGCTCGGTGGGCAGACGGCCGACGGTGACCTCCTCGACCCGGTACAGCTTCTGGGCGCGTCCCGTGACCACGATCTCGTCTACGGCCGGCGCGGCCGCATCGTCGGCGGCGAGGGCGACGCCCCCGTCCAGGACCGAGATGGACGTGGCGGCGAACAGCGCCGCGCGAAGCTTACTCATCAAGGCAACCCCCTACTGCGAATGCGTCTGCAAATCACTCGCAACTAGGTCGTTGTCAAGCTGGGCCTGCGCCGGTCAGCGGGTCTGGCCCCCGTCCACAGGCACGACGGCGCCGGTGACGAAGCTGGCCAGGGGGCTCATCAGGAAGGCGGCGACGGCGCCGATCTCCTCCGGACGGCCGAAGCGGTTGAGGGGCACCTCGCGCTTGATCCAGCGGGTCCAGGCTTCGGCGCGCGGACCCGTGGCGTTGGCCTCCCAGGATCCGCCGGGGAAGATGATGTTGCCGGGGGCGATGGCGTTGACGCGCACGTTCTTCGGGCCGGCGATCCGCGCCAGCTCCTTGGTCAGGTGGTTCATCCCCGCCTTGGCCGTGCCGTAGGTCAGCGGCGTGCCCAGCGCGCCCAGGCCGGCGATGGAGCTGATCAGCAGCACGGAACCGTCGCCGCGGGGCGTCATCCGGCGCAGGGCCGCGCGGGCGAGGCGCCAGGCGGAGTCGAGGTTCTGGGTGAAGCCGGCGTCCCAGGTCTCGTCGTCCACCTCGAAGCCGGGCGGGCAGGGGTGCAGGCCGACATTGGCGACCGCGCCGAAGATCGGGCCGAGCTCGTCCTCGGCGCGGGCGACCGCGTCCTCGATGACCTTGGTGTCCCGCATGTCGCCGGAGATCGCGAGCAGCCGGTCGGCGCCGTAGGCTTCGGCGAGGCGGGCGCGGGTTTCCTCCAGCGCTTCGGCGCCGCGGGCGGTGATGGCGAGCTTGGCGCCCTCCGCCAGGCAGGCCTCCACGATGCCCAGCCCGATGCCGCGGCTGGCGCCGGCGACGAAGATGACCTTGCCGTCCAGTTGCAGGTGCATGGGCGCTCCTATTCGCGGCCTTCGAGGATCGCCAGCGCCTGTTCGGCCAGCGGCGGGCAGCCGTTGACGGCCTCGCGCTCGCTGGCCAGCACGCCGGCCAGGGTGCGGGCGTAGACGCCCTGGGAGATCGAGGCCAGGCGGAAGATCGAGAAGGCCATGAGGAACGGCCAGTCCGGAATCTCGCCCCGGCCCGTGCGCCGGCAGTAGGCGGCCACGTACTCGGCCTCGGTGGGGATGCCGCTGGCCGCCAGGTCGACGCCGTCTAGGCTGCCCCAGCTCGGCGAATGCGAGCGCCAGATGAAGGCGTTGTAGGCGATGTCGGCCAGCGGATGCCCGATGGTCGAGAGCTCCCAGTCGAGGACGGCGATGATCCGCGGCTCGGTGGGGTGGAACATCACGTTCTCGAGCCGGTAGTCGCCGTGCGCGATCGACACCGACTGGTCGGCGGGGATGCGGGCCGGCAAGGCCTCGATCAGGGCGTCCATCGCAGGAATCGTCTCGGTGGCGGCGTCGCGGTACTGGCGGGTCCAGCGGGCCACCTGTCGCTCGAAATAGTTGCCCGGCCGGCCGTAGTCGCCCAGGCCCACGGCCTCGACGTCCACCTGATGCAGCTTGGCGAGCGTGGCGTTCAGGTCGTCGTAGATGGCGGCGCGTTCCGGCGGGGTCATGCCGGGCAAGGACGCATCGCGGAAGATCCGGCCTTCCAGGTAGTCCATGACGTAGAAGGCCGTGCCGATGACCTCGGGGTCCTCACAGAGCGCGCGCATCTTCGGGACCGGGATGTGGCCATCGAGGGCCTTCATCACCCGGTACTCCCGGTCCACCTGGTGGGCGCTGGACAGCAGCTGGCCCGGCGGCTTCTTGCGCAGGACGTAGTGGCGGCCGGTCCCGCTGGTCAGCAGGAAGGTGGGGTTGGACGCGCCGCCCTGGAACTGGCGCACGCGCAGGGTCTCGCCGATCTCCGGCAGTTCGGCCTTGAGCCAGGCGTGGAGCCGGGCTTCGTCGAAGCGGTGCTTGTCGACGACATCGCGGACGGGAGGATCGGTGGCGGTCGCGGTCATGGCCGCCAGACTGACGCGCCGGGCGCCGGGGTCAATCGTGTCCTAGGGGCAGCTACCGGAAGAGCTGGAGCAGGTAGGACGGCTGCTGGTTGGCGATCCGCATGGCCACGATGGCCAGCTGCTGGCGCACCTGCAGCGCCTGCCAGCGGGCGCTCTCCTTGGCGAGGTCGGCGTCGACGAGGTTGCCGATCCCGGCCTCCAGCGCATCCTGCTGCTTCTCCACGAACTTGAGATGGCTCTCCAGGCGCTTGGAGCCGGTCCCCAGGCGGGAGATCGCGTTGTTGACGTTCGCCGTGGCCGTCGCGACGTCGGCGACCGAGGTGGGCGTAAAGCTTCCCATCAGGTCGGCGGGCAGGCCCGAGAGCAGCGCGCCGCTCGTCGACAGGTCCAGGTGGTCGACGTCGATGGTCGAGGTGGCGCTGGTGTTGGCGAGGGCGCGGACCCGGTCCGTCGATCCACCACCGGCCAGGAGATTGAGACCCCCGAAGCTGGCGTTCTGGACGGCGGTGTCGATCTGGCGGCGCAGCGCCAGATAGTTTTCGTTGATCGCGATGCGGGCCGGGTCCGAGGCGGGGTAGTCCGCCGCGGAGACCGCCAGGGCCTTCATCTCGTTCAGCAGTTCGGAGACGGACTCGGCGGCGGTGATCGCGACGTCGACCACGCCCATGCCGCGCTGAAGCGAGCTCTTGACGGCGTCCAGGCCGCGGACCTCGGCGCGCTGGTTCTGGGCGATGGCCCAGATGGCGGGGTTGTCCTTGACGCTGTTGACCTTGCGGCCGGTCGTGATGCGCATCTGCACCTCGGCCATCTCCGCATTGATCGCGTTGAACGTGGCGATGGCGACCATCGAGCCCACATTCGTATTGATGCTGTTGAACGGCATCACGCGACCCAGGAACCTTTCGGGACGGCCCGTGGGCCGTGGAGCGTTCTGCCCCACGGCCAGGATGCACGGTCAGGTTTAGCCAACCGTTACCGCACGCCGTTCTATTGCAGCGGAACCACCGGCAGCTCGATGGACGAGGCGGTGTCGCCGGTCAGGTAGATGCGCTGGGTGGCCTTCCTGTAGTCCGACGGCTTGGCGAAGAAGACGTTGGGCACGAAGGTCTGCGGGTTGCGGTCGTAGAGCGGGAACCAGCTGGACTGGACCTGGACCATGATCCGGTGCCCCGGCTTGAACACGTGGTTCGTGGGCGGCAGCTCGTAGCGGTACTTCTGCACCTTGCCGGCCGGGATCGGCTTGGGCGTCTCGAAGCTCTCGCGGTAGCGGCCGCGGAAGATCTCCATGGCCACGCCCAGTTCGTAGCCGCCCATCTGCGGGTCGGACGGCACGGTGTCCGGATAGACGTCGATCAGCTTCACGACCCAGTCCGAGTCCGTGCCGGAGGTGGAGGCGAACAGGTTCACCACCGGTTCGCCGGAGATCTTGAGCGGCTCTTTCAGCGGCTCGGTGACGAAGGTCAGCACGTCGGGGCGGCCGTCCACGTGGCGCTGGTCCGAGGTCAGCCAGAAGCGCCACTGGTCCGGATCGTCCCAGCGCACCGGCCGGCGCACGTAGGGGACGGGCTTGGCCGGGTCGGACACGTACTCCTCGTAGGCCCCGCCCTGGGTCGGCTTGTCGAAGGAGAGGCCCAGGCCAGGCGTCAGGTAGATCGGCTTCATCCCCGCGGCGCAGCCGCTTTCGCAGGCCAGCGGATACTTCTGGAGCCGGTTCCACTCCATGGCGCCGGAATCGAAGATGAAGACCGGCGGAATGTCCGCCTTGGGGCCGTTCGTCTTCAGATGCTGATCCAGGAACGGCTTCATCACCTTGGTGCGGAACTCGGTGGCCGTGTCGCCGGGCAGCTTCAGGTTCGGCCCGAGCTGGCGCTGCTCGTAGTTGACCCCGGAGTGCCGCCAGGGGCCCAGCGCCAGGAAGTTCATGTCGTTACCCGCATCCTTGGCCTCGGTGGCCTGGTAGGCCTTGATGGCGCCGTAGATGTCCTCCTGGTCCCACAGGGCCCCGACCCAGAGGGTGGGCACCTTCAGCGGCTGCTTGGCCAGGATCTTGTCCAGGGCCTGGCCCTGCCACCACGCGTCGTAGCTCGGATGCTCGCTGATCTTGCGCCAGGCCGGGATCTGGTCGAGGCCTGCGGCTTTGGCGTAGTCGCCCGCCGAGCCGGCGCGCAGGAAGTTGTCGTAGTCGTCGAAGCCCTGGCGCGGGATGTCGTCGCCTTCGCCCTTCACCGTCATCTGGCTGGTGAACCAGTCGAAGTTGATCATCCGGAACGCGCCGTTCTGGAACCAGTCGTCGCCCATCCAGCCGTCGACCATGGGGCTCTGCGGCACGGCGGCCTTCAGCGCGGGGTGCGGATTGATCAGGGCCATGGCCGAGGTGAAGCCGGGATAGGACGAGCCGGTGATCCCGACGCGGCCGTTGCTCTCCTTCAGGTTCTTCACCAGCCAGTCGATGGTGTCGTAGGCGTCGGTGGAGTGGTCGACGTCGGTGCTGTTCAGCGGGCCGCGCAGGGGCCGGTTCAGGACGTAGTCGCCCTCCGAGCCGTACTTGCCGCGGACGTCCTGGTAGACCCGGATGTAGCCGTCGGCGAGGAAGGGCTCGTCCACCTGCTGGCCGGTGGCGGCGGCGTGCGGCGAGAGCGCCCGCTGGGCCGCGCGCTTGGCGTTGTAAGGCGTCCGGGTCAGCAGGATCGGCGCGTCCTTGGCCCCCTTGGGGATGATCATCACCGTGTAGAGCTTGGTCCCGTCGCGCATGGGGACCATTTCGACCCGCTTGACGTAGTCGTAGGCCGCGGTCGGCCACTGGAAGTCCTTGGCGATGTCCGGCGTCATCGTCGGCGTGGGCGCCTGGGCGGCGGCCGGGGCGAACGACAGGGCGAGCGCGGCGCAGGCGGCGGCGCTTCGAAGCAGAAGTTTGAAGGTCATGCGGATCCTCGGGGAGTCGTGGCGTGACCTTAGGGCCGGATCCCCGTGAGCCGCAATTCCGCCGCGACGGGCGGTCCTAGAGCGCAATCCGCCGAAGTGGAAGCCGGTTCGGCGGAGAGATTGCGCTCAAATCAAAGAGATAGAGCCTTCCCCCTTCAAATGATTCCATTTGAAGGGGGAAGGCTCTAGGCGCTGGCCAGGGCGCTCTGGAAGAGGATCGCGCCGTCGGCCGACCCGAGCTCCGCCTCGAAGGCGCGGTCGGGATGCGGCATCAGGCCCAGGACGTTGCCGCGAGCGTTGACGATGCCGGCGATGTCGCGCGACGAGCCGTTGGGGTTGTCGCGGTACCGGAAGACCACCTGGCCCTCGCCCTCCAGCCGGTCGAGGGTGGCCTCGTCGGCGAAGAAGTTGCCCTCGCCGTTGCCCACGGTCATCGCCACCTCGCGGCGGCCGGCGTAGCCGGCGGTGAAGCGGGTCTGGCTGTTGGTGACCTCCAGCTCCACCGCCTTGCAGACGTACTTGAGCTTCTCGTTGCGCAGCAGGGCGCCGGGCAGCATCTGGGCCTCGCACAGCACCTGGAAGCCGTTGCAGATGCCCACCACCGCGACGCCGCGCTCGGCGGCGGCCTTCACCTCGGTCATGGCCGGGGAGAGCGAGGCCATGGCCCCGCAGCGCAGGTAGTCGCCGTAGGAGAAGCCGCCGGGCAGCACGATCAGGTCCAGGCCGTCGGGCAGGGCGGTGTCGCCGTGCCAGACCATCTCCACCTTCGCGCCCGTCGAGCGCTCGATCGCCACCTTGCAGTCGCGGTCGCAGTTGGAGCCGGGGAAGACGATGACGGCGGCTTTCATCTCAGGGTCCTCATGCGCACTCGTCCAGCACCGGTATGGCGGGGCGGCCATCCGGAGCCGGGAAGGGGGTCTTGAACGTGAACGCCGCGGGCGTGGGGCCCAGGCGCTCCAGCAGCTCCAGCTTCGCCAGGCCTTCCTCGACCGTGGGCGTGTGGCCGACGGGGACCCACCACAGCGTCTGGTAGACCTCCATCGCCTCGAACCACTCGCGGCGGCGGCGCATGATGTCGCGATGGGCGCTGCGGTAGACGAAACCGGCCAGGGCGTCCATGTCGGTCCACACCGACATGTTCACGGCGAAGAGGGGATCGTCGGGCCTGGGCTGCAGGTCGGTGGCGTTGTTGCCCTCGCCGACCAGACGCCAGACGAAGCCGGGCATGCCGTCGGCCAGGGCGTTGATGCGGTCGAGGTTGTTCTTGAAGTCGGCGATCTGTGGGTGGTCCACCGGCTGCAGCAGCCGCCCCACGTTGATCTGCGCCAGGTGAAATCCGGTCATTTCTTGCGGGTCCAGTGCTTCAGGCCGTCGAGGTAGGCGTGGAGCTGATCGTAGCCCTTGCGGTCGCCGTAGGGGCAGCCGGTGGTCACGACATCCGAGCCCTTCGCCTGCTGCATCATGATCGCAGGATGACCCGGCGCCCCCGTCTTGGTGATCAGATAGGACGTCCGGCCGTCGGCGCTACTGTAGAAGCGGTAGGGCTCGGCCGGGTCCTCGGGCGCGGGCACAAGCTGGGCCTGGGCCACCAGCGCCGCCGACTGGGCCTCGAACGGCTGGGCGCAGTCGAGGGCTAGGTAGGTCGGGGGCGCCTCGGCCGGCTTCGCGCAGGCTCCGAGCGCGAGGAGGGCGGGAAGGGCCGCGCAGACTCCGAGTGTTTCGCTCCCCCGGCGGGGGAGCCGCGCCCTCACGCCAGCTCCACCCGGTAGCTTTCGATCACGGTGTTCGCGAGCAGCTTCTCGCACATGGCCTTGACCTCGGCCTCGGCCGAGGCGGCGTCGCCGGACTTGAGGTCGAACTCGATGGTCTTGCCGACGCGGACGTGCTCGACCTCGTTCCAGCCCAGGCCGTGCAGCGCCTGCTCGACTGCCTTGCCCTGGACGTCGAGGACGCCGGGCTTGAGGAAGACGTGGACTTTAGCGCGCACTAGTGGAGGCCCCCCTGAATCACGGTGGGCATCTCCTTCATGATCCCGAGCCGGCGCGCAACCTCGGTGTAGCTCTCGATCACGTTGCCCAGGTCGCGGCGGAAGCGGTCCTTGTCCATCTTCTCGTTGGTGACGCTGTCCCACAGGCGGCAGCTGTCGGGACTGATCTCGTCGGCCAGGATGATGCGGGCGAAGTCGTTTTCGTAGACGCGGCCGAACTCGATCTTGAAGTCCACCAGGGTGATGCCGACGCCGGCGAACAGCCCGGTGAGGAAGTCGTTCACCCGCAGGGTCAGCGCCATCATGTCGTCGATCTCCTGGGTCGAGGCCCAGTTGAAGGCGGTGATGTGCTCCTCCGAGACCATCGGGTCGTGGAGCTTGTCGTCCTTCAGGTAGAACTCGATGATCGAGCGCGGCAGCGCCTGGCCCTCCGGCAGGCCGTAGCGGGTGGAGAGCGAGCCGGCCGCGACATTGCGGCACACCACCTCCAGCGGGATGATCTCGACTTCCTTGATCAACTGCTCGCGCAGGTTCAGCCGCTTGATGAAGTGGTTCTGAACCCCGATCGAGTTCAGCTTGGTCATGATGTATTCGCTGATCCGGTTGTTGATCACGCCCTTGCCCTCGAGCACGGCCTTCTTGGTCGCGTCGAAAGCTGTCGTATCGTCCTTGAAGTACTGGATCAGGGTGCCGGGCTCGGGGCCCTCATAGAGGATCTTGGCCTTCCCCTCGTAGATCTTCTTACGGCGGGTCATCTCGTGGCCTTCTCCATGACGAGGACTTACCGGTTCGGGAAAACGAAAACGCGCGCGGTTTCATGCTCGCGCGCGGGTCCGACTCGGCCTCTCGCCCCATTACAGGCGTGGCAAAAATAGCGTGTGCGACGCTGCGGTGCAAACTCGGCCGGCGATGCCTCTTTCCATTGCGGCCCCGGTCGGCGCACGATATGGGATCGCCCGCTCCAAGACGCTGACCCCCAGGACCCGATGACCACCTTCGACGATCGCGAGCAAGGCTTCGAGCGGAAGTTCGCCCTCGACCAGGAGCAAGAGTTCAAGGCCCATGCGCGCCGCAACCGCGCGCTGGGCGAATGGGCCGCCGGCCTGATGGGCCTGCAGGCGCCGCACATCGAAGAATACGCCAAGGCGGTGGTGAAGTCGGACTTCGAGCTGCCCGGCGACGAGGACGTGTTCCGCAAGGTGTTCGAGGACCTGAAGGGCTCGGGCGTCACCGTGTCGGAGGGCGAGGTCCGCATGAAGATGGCCGAGCTGCTGGCCCAGGCCCGCGAAGGCGTCCGCAACGGGGGCTAGAGCTCCCGCCTGCTGTGTCATCCCGGTTTCGCGGCACGCGAAGACCGGGACCCCGATCTGTTGAACGTCTTGTCGTGGCGCGGTGGTGAAGCCGCGTTTCATGCTGCATACGCCCCACATCGGGGTCCCGGTCTCCGGCTGCGCCGGAACCGGGATGACAGCCGTTGAGGTCGGGTCAGCGCCTTATCTGCGCCGCCAGCATCTTGCGGATCGAGGGCCCGTAGGGCGGGCGCAGGGCCTGGAGCGGGCCGATGTCCTTCTTGATCTGGCTGTAGATCGCCTTGCGATGGCTGAACTCCAGGAAGCCGTCGTGGCCGTGGTAGCTGCCCATGCCCGAGGGGCCGACGCCGCCGAAGGGCAGCTCTTCCTGGGCCACGTGCATGATCACGTCATTGACGGTGACGCCGCCGGGGGTGGTCCGGGCCAGCACCTTCTCGCGCTCGGCCTCGTCGTCGCCGAAGTAGTAGAGGCCCAGCGGCCGGTCGCGGCCGTTCACGAAGGCGATGGCCTCGTCGACGCTGCGGTAGCTTTTCACCGGCAGGACCGGGCCGAAGATCTCCTCCTGCATCACCTTCATGTCGTCGGTGGGCTCCAGGATCAGGGTGGGGGCGATCTTGCGATGCTCCTGTTGGGTCAGGTCCTCGCCCTCGGGTTTCAGCTCCACGATGCGGGCGCCCTTGGCGCGGGCGTCGTCGATGTAACCGGTGATCCGCTCGTAGTGCCGCTGGGCGACGATGGAGGTGTAGTCGGGGTTGTCCTTGATGGTGGGGAACATCTTGGAGACCGAGGCCCGGGCCGCCTCGACGAAGCCCTCGACCCGGTCGTCCGGAGCCAGGACGTAGTCGGGCGCCAGGCAGATCTGGCCCGCGTTGAGCGTCTTGCCGTTCATGATCCGCGCCGCGGCCACGCCAAGATCGGCGGACTTGCCGAGAATCACCGGGCTCTTGCCGCCCAGCTCCAGGGTCAGGGGGACCAGATTGTCGGCCGCCGCGCGCATCACATGCCGGGCGATGGAGGTGGCGCCGGTGAAGATCAGATGGTCGAAGGGCAGATGGGCGAAGGCCTCGCCGATCTCCGGCCCGCCCGTCACCACGGCGATCTCCTCCTCGGAGAAGACCTTGCCGAACATGGTCTTCATCAGCTCGGAGGTGGCGGGGGTGTATTCCGACGGCTTGATCATGGCCCGGTTGCCGGCGGCCAGGATGCCGGCCAAGGGTGCGAAGGTGAGGTTTACCGGAAAGTTCCACGGGCTGATCACACCCACCACGCCCTTGGGCTGGTAGCGGACCTCGGCCTTGGCGCCGAAGAGGCCGAGGATGGCCGGGGTGGTCTTGCGCTTTTCCGGACGCATCCACTTGGCCAGGTGCGCCTTGGCGTGCTTCAGCGGGCCGATGGAGCCGGCCACGTCGGTGAAGGCGGTGGCCTCGCGCGAGCGGGAGCCGAAGTCGGCGTTGAGCGCCTCCTCGATCTGGGTGCGGTGATCGATCAGCAGAGCGATGCAGCGGTCGATCCGCTCGATGCGCTGCTCGGCCGTCGGCGCGCCGTCGCGCAGGTGCGCGGCCTTCTGGCGCGCCAGGATCCCTTGCATGTCCATGTGTGACGTCCTCCCGTTGCGCGAGAGGTGACCGGCTTTCCCCGGGGGGCGTCAAGGGCGGAGGTTTAGCCTCGGCTTTCGATCAGGGGGCGGCTGACCTTCTTCGGGACGATCTGGGCCCAGGCCTCGCGGACGAGGGCCGCCAGCCCGGCCTCGTCGAGGTGGGCGATCTCCACGTAGGCCCAATGGACGGTGGCGACCTTGCAGGGCTGGAAGGTGTCGGGGCGGATCTCGAAGAGGAGTTCCTGATGGGGCTTGTCGAGCTTGAGGACGACGCGGCCGTCCAAGGCCAGGGCGAAGGTCTTCTTGCCCACGTTGAACCAGGGGTCGCCCTTGTAGGTGACCTCGTGCGCACCCGGCAGGGCGAGGGCGAGGCGGCGGAGGTCTTCGATGTCGGCCATGGTGGCGAGAAGATAACCGCCAAGACGCCGGCGGCGTGAAGCTTTAGGCCTGCTCGCCGAAGACGCGGGCGAAGACGCGGTCGACGTTCTTGAAGTGGTAGCCGAGGTCGAAGAGCTGCTCGAGCTCGTCGTCCGAGAGGGTGATCTCGGGGTCCGCCTTGAGGAAGTCGAGGAAGTTTCCTTCGCCGCGCCAGACCTTCATGGCGTTGCGCTGGACCGCAGCATAGCTGGCCTCGCGCGACAGGCCCTTCTGGGTGAGGCCGAGGAGGACGCGCTGGGAGTGGACGAGGCCGCCGAGGCGGTCGAGGTTCCTGGCCATGTTCTCGGGGTAGACCACCAACCGTTCGACCACGCTGGCCAGGCGGCGCAGGGCGAAGTCGAGGTGGACGGTGGCGTCCGGGCAGATGCCGCGCTCGACCGAGGAGTGGCTGATGTCGCGCTCGTGCCACAGGGCCACGTTCTCCATGGCCGGGACCACGGCGGAACGGACCAGGCGGGCCAGGCCCGTGAGGTTCTCGGTCAGGATCGGGTTGCGCTTGTGCGGCATGGCCGACGAGCCCTTCTGGCCCACGTCGAAGGGCTCCTCGGCTTCGAGGACCTCGGTGCGCTGCAGGTGCCGGATCTCGACCGCCAGACGCTCGATGGAGCTGGCGACCACCGCCAGGGCGGCGAAGTAGGCCGCGTGGCGGTCGCGGGGGATGACCTGGGTGGAGACCGGCTCCACCGCCAGGCCCATCTTGTCGGCGACGTAGGCTTCCACCTCGGGCGCGACATTCGCGAAGGTGCCGACGGCGCCGGAGATCGCGCAGGTGGCGATCTCGAACTTGGCCATAGCCAGCCGTTCCTTGGCGCGCTGGAACTCGGCATAGTGGCCGGCGAGCTTCAAGCCGAAGGTCGTGGGCTCGGCGTGGATGCCGTGGCTGCGGCCGACGGTCGGGGTCAGCCTGTGCTCGAAGGCGCGTTTCTTCAGGGCGGCCAGGACCATGTCGACGTCCTCGATGAGCAGGTCGGTGGCCTGGACGAGTTGGACGGCGAGGGTGGTGTCGTTGACGTCGGAGGACGTCATGCCCTGGTGCAGGAAGCGGGCCTCGGGGCCGACGATCTCGGTGACGTGGGTGAGAAAGGCGATGACGTCGTGCTTCACCTCGCGCTCGATCTCGTCGATGCGGTCGGCGTCCCAGATGGCGTCGCGGCCCTTTTCCCAGATGACCCGCGCGGCCTCCTTGGGGATCACGCCCAGGTCCGCCATGGCGTCGGCGGCGTGGGCCTCGATCTCGAACATGATCTTGAAGCGGGTCTGGGGGGCCCAGATCGCGGCGGCTTCCTTGCGGGCGTAGCGGGGGATCATGGGCCGGGTGTCTGAGGCGACGCCCCGGCCAAGTCAATGGGCCGCGAGGCTGGGGCGTGCGGCTAGGCCAGGACCCGCGCGCGGCGGCGCAGGGCGGCGCCGGCCATGCCGAAGCCGCCGATCATCAGGGCCCAGGTGGCGGGCTCGGGCACGAGCGCCGGGGCGGCGCCGAGGTCGGGACGCTCGTCCTCGTCGGGCAGAAGGATGTTCCCGGGCGGGCCGTCGTTCGGCGCGCTCAGCGCGCTGAAGCCGCCGACGCCCGTCTTGGGCTGGTAGATCTCGAGCACCAGGGTGAGTTCGCCGTCCTCGGGGTTCCATGTGAAGGCCTGGCCGTTGAACATGAGCTCATCGCCGGCGATGCCGCCCATGGTGAAGTTGCCCCAGGTCCCCAGCTCCTCGCCGTTCAACTGGAACGAGAGGCGGAAGGTCTTGCCGTCCAGGCTGCCCAGCACGGCGCGGTCCAGCTTGAGTTGGCCGACCGTCATGGGCCCGGCGGCGTCCTTGGCCGACCAGGTCTGGGTGAAGACGCCCTTCTCGTTGAAGCAGGTGGACTTGCCGCAACCGTCGTTCCGCGCCGCCTGCAGGATGGTCGCCGCCTGCGCGGGCGCCGCCGAGATCGAGAGCGCAGCCGCCATCGCGGTCGCGGAGACCGCCGTCAGAACCCAGCGCATGGAGCACCCCATTAGCGTTACTGTTGGGTATCTGACTCATCTCAAGGTGGAATCACAAGCCCCCACGCTCTCAGAGGGAATGCAGTTCGCGTCCTGGGCGAGTTCCGGCGGGTCGGGTTTGCGATGTCCTTTTCCCCGCCGCGGCAACCCCATTTCCCCCGCCGGTTCAGGGTTCAAAATGACCGTAGATACTCAAGTAGCGCTTGCTTGGTCTCTTCAGGGAGAGATTCGAACGCCCGGCGTGACGATTCCGCCTCCAAGCGATGGGCCACGATCGCGGCTTCGATGCTGTTGGCCGACCCGTTGTGAAGATAGGGGGGACCGAGCGAGTTGAGACCCCACAAAGGGGTGGTGCGGATCGGGCCCCGAGGGCTAGTTCCGATATCGTGCGCTGATAGGTCGCTGAACGGGTAGATGACGGTGCGGGCGAAGCGTGGGCCAGCTCCGGAGCCGAGCTCTAGAGCCGGGACGTGGCATGATGAGCACCCGATCCGGGCGAAGATTTTCGCCGACGATTCTGACTCGCGCGTAGGTCGGGCCGGCGGCGCCAAGTTTCGAAGGTAGGTCACAACGTCGTCTATGTCGCCGTCGGGAATCCCCGCTGTGCAGCGTGTCGGATAGGCGTCGGCCACCCGGCGACGCGCGCAGTGGCGGCTGGTAGAAACGCCCAACTCGGTCGCGAATGCAGTGCTTACGAATTCGCGTAGACTTGGCTGGACGTTGTGAGCTCCCATCCGGAAGGGACCGATCCCGGCCTTCGGCTCGACCGCCTCCAGGAAGCCCACCCCATATAGCCCAGGGGTTCGCCGAAGGTCGCCGGCCGTGTCGTGCGCGATGGATCGTTGAAGAATCTCTTCCCGCTCACCCGCAGCAGCTTGAGTGTCGATAGACACTAGCGCCCTATCGGCCATCCCGCTGCCCCCGGGGGTCGGCACGCTGTGGCAGGCGACACAACTCGGTGCGTTGGCCACGCCCGACCGCTCGCGCTCCCAGCTTCGCGCGAAGAGTCTCGCCCCGCGTTCGAAGGCGACTGCATCGCTAGCGGAGAGCCCAGGTAGGGGTTCACCAAAGTAACGTGTGACCGTCGGTGCGTCGGCGGCCAGAGCCGAAGCCGCGACACTCCACGCGGCCAGACCCAGCTTGAGCAGCCGCATTGCCGTCTAGTTCACCGGTCGGATCATTTCGATGCCGTACGGAGCCTTACCCACCGCAATAGCCTTCTTAATCTGGCCGGTCGTTGTGTCGACAACGACGACTTGGTTGTTGGCCAGGTCGGTGAAAATCCCCGTTTTGCCATCGGCGGTAAGCGCTACGTTCTTCGCGGCGCGGGCGGTCGAGACTCCAGACGGATTCAGAACGGCGCCTGCGTCGAGCAGTCGGCCGGCCGTAAAGCTGCTCGCGCCACCTTCGCCGACGGCGTCCATGAGGGAGAGGTTTCCGGATCGGTTGTTGGCCACGAGGAGCCGAGTACCCTCAGGGTTGGTTGCGATGCTCCACGGGTTGCGGCCCACCGGCTGCGACTTTACGACCACTCGCTTGGCGACGTCGACTGCGACCACAGAGTGGTCGCCGTTTGCCGCTACATAGGCGACGCTGCCATCCTTAGGAGCCACGACAGTATAGGGAAGCAGCCCGACCTTCACCTTGCCCAGCACTCGCCCCGAAGTGCCGCCGAGCTCGAGAACGTGCAAATCCCCGCTGGCCCATCCGGTTATCAAGCCGAGCTTGCCGCCCTGCGCTAAGGCGACGCCGTAGGGCTGCAAACCCACCGGAATTTCGTAGAGCACCTTCCGGTTTTCCACATCCACGACCGATACAGTGTCGCTGCCGGAGTTGGCGACGAGAAGCTTCTTGTCACCATCGTACAGTTGAAGGTCGCGGGGGGATTTGCCCGTCTTCACCTTCCATTCGACGAGTTGCGCCACGATATCGACAGCGATTACCTCATCGCCCCCGCTGCATGACACGTAGGCCCGGCTACCCGCCGCGTTCACCCGGACGTCATACGGCTTCGGGCAACCCGCTGCCTTGAGGACGTCTATCGACCAGACCTCCTCTTTGCCATCCTGTCCCTGCGTGTCGAGCAGAGCGACCCGGTCGTCGCCCCAGTACGTGACCATCGCCAAACGATCGCCGTTGGCGCTGGCTCCTCCAGCCTGCGCTGCGCTCCCCTGAGCAAGCGCAATGGCCAAGGCAGCCCACATTGCTGCGCGCATTAGTCGCCCCCTAAATTTCTGATGAACGCTGACGCTCGACGCGGTTTCGAGGGTTGCTACCTCGGAGCGAGATTGCCCGGAGCACAACCAATGTCAAGTGAAAGAACGGCGTTCCAGATTCCGCTGAATTGCTGAGAGAACGGGCTCTGTGGATAAATTTTAGCCCGCCGCGCGCGCCGCCGCCGCCGCGTCGCCCGCGTCGGCCGCAGCCCGGGCGCGGGCCATGTCCTTGGGCAGGGTGATGGCGGCCAGCAGGTAGTGGACCCCGGCCCAGCCGTAGATCAGCAGGTTCGAGAGCAGGCCCATCCGGGTGCCCTCCGACATCGAGGTGGTGCAGGCGGCCGAGAGCTCGGCGGACGAGCCGGCCGGCGCCACGCCGCCCTTGCAGACCTGGAGGAAGTCGCCGGCCATGCCCTTGGCCGTGAAGGCGGCGCGGGCGAACTGGTCGATGCACCAGCCGCAGAAGGGAGGTCCGAAACCCAGGGCGATCAGGTTGAGCACGAAGAACAGCAGCGCCACGGCGGTGGCGCGCATGCGCACGTCCATGGCGTTCTGCACCACCCCGAACGTCGGGCCGAGGTAGGTGTAGTGCAGCACGCCGGCGAGGAGCCAGAAGGGCACCGCCAGCTGCCAGACGTCGCGCGAGAAGGCGAAGAGGTAGAGGGGCGTTGCGACCAGCAGGCCGATGCCGGGCACCAGGGCGTACCAGCGCGTGTTGCGCTTGCTGGCCCAGTCGGTGAGGAAGCCCCCCAAGAGGGTGCCGGCGCCGTTCGCGACGCCCGCCACCAAGCCCACCAGCAGGCCCACGGTGGCGAGGTCCAGGCCGAACTCGCGGATGAAGTACGGCGGCACGTACTGGCCGGTGCCGTAGCCGGCGAAGCTGGCCATGGTGATGCCGGCGATCATGTGGAACATGCCCCACGAGCCGAACAGGCGCTTGGCCACGGCCACGATCGAGGGCGGCGGGTCGACGGTGCGGGCCGGCCCTTCGGACGGGGCGCCGGCTTCCGAGGCCTCCTGGCCCAGGGCGGCGGGCGGCTCGGCCTCGAGGGCGACCTGCTTGTCGCTCCAGCCCCGGGGCGGCTCCTTGATGATCAGCTTGATGGCGATGGCGACGGCGATGCCCGGCAGGCCCACCAGCATGAAGGCCGCCTGCCAGGACACGTTCTGGGCGATCCAGCCCCCGGCGATGGCCCCGAACATGGTGCCCAGCGGGATGCCGAAGGCGTAGATCGACAGGGCCGAGGCCCGCTTCTTGGGTTCGAAATAGTCGCTGATCAGGCTGTGGGCCGGCGGCGACATGCCCGCTTCGCCGACGCCGACACCGACGCGGTAGAGCAGGAGTTGCACGAACGAGGTCGCGGTGCCGCACAGGGCGGTGAAGGCCGACCAGACCACGATGGCGATGGCGATGATGTTGACCCGGCTCTTGCGCTCGGCCAGCCGGGCGATCGGGATGCCCAGGGTCGTGTAGAGCAGGGCGAACGACAGGCCCCCCAGCCAGCCGAGCTGCTGGTCCGACAGCTCCAGGTCGACCTTGATGGCCTGGCCGATGGTCGAGATGATCGTGCGGTCGATGAAGTTGAAGGTGTAGGCCACCACTAGCAGCCACAGGACCGTGTTGCGGTAACCCAGGGAATACGCAGGCGCCCCGGGCGCGGCATTGGCTGGCGGCATGAGTGGCAGGCTCCCGGCGCCCCGGTGACCGGGGGGTCTGTTGTTGGTTGTCGGCGGGACGTTAGCCGGGGATTTGAGCGGGCGGTAGGGGGACGCTAGGGGAACGCTCCCCGGCCCGTCCCCGTCCCTCGCGCCGCCAACGGCGCCGGATCGCTAAAGATTTCGACAGCGGGAGCGGGCTGGCGGCGGCTAGGTAGCTGGCAGGAGCAACGGCTGGGCGGATCGTGGGATGGGTATAGGCGAACGTGCGCGCCGCTTCGGGGCGCGGGTCCTGACGGCCGGGATGTTCGCGTTGGCGGGCGCCGGCGCGGGGCGGGCTTCGGACCACCTGGACAGCGCCGCCGTGGTGGCTGATCCGGCGGCCGATATCGGGGATGTCTATGCCTGGATGTCGCCGGATGCGAAGCGGCTGAACCTGGCGATGACCATCGTGGGCAAGGCGTTTTCCGACCGGCACGCCTATGTTTTCCACGTGGACAGCGGGCCGCGGTTCGGGGCGACGCAGACGAAGGTCGACATCACCTGCAGGTTCGATGGCGCGACGGCCGACTGCCGGGTCGGCGGCCCGAAGGGCCTGGCCGGCGCCGAGGGGCGGATGCGGGTGTTCGCCGGTCCGCGGGACGATCCGTTCTTCAACAACGTGCTGGGCACGCGGGACGCTTACGACGCCGCGGGCGCGGCGCTGAGGGCCGGGGCGGCGATGGATCGGGCCGGGTGTCCGGCGTTCGATGCGGACGTCTCGCGGGACATCCTGCGCCGCTGGGGCCGCACCGAAGGCGGGCCGGCGAAGAACCTGCTGGCGGGCTGGACCCCGGCCGCGCTGGTGGTGTCGGTGGACGTGGAGACCGTGGCTCCCGGCGGCCGGATGCTGGCGGTATGGGCCGAGACGGCGACCGCGGAGGGCCGGATCGACCGGATGGGCCGGCCGCTGACCGGCAACGCACTGCTGGGCACGCTGGGCCCCCCTGAAGCCGCCGAGGCGCTGAAGACGCAGTACAACCGCGCCACGCCGGCCGACTCGGACGTCTTCGTGGGCGAGATCGAAAAGAGCCTCGGGCTGTACGACGGCTTCGACGGCGAGTGCGGGAACGCCTGGCTCGCCGACGCCGAAGGCGGACCGTCGCGCTACCTGCCTCTGGCGACGCTGCTGGCCGACGACCGCCTGTGGGTGAATGGCGCGTCGGGAACCTGTACGGAGCTGTTCGCGGTGGAGCGGTCGGCGCTGTCGGGGCGCCGGGACATGGCGGGCGACTGTGGGGGGCGGACGCCGAACCTCGACGCGATGGACGCCTACCGCGCGCTGCTGGTGAACGGGACGACGTCGGGCGTGAGCGACGGCGTGGATCGGGACGAGATCGGGGCCGGGGCGACGTTCCCGTTCCTGGCGGCCCCGGGGGCGAACCGATGAGGGCCTGGCTGGCGGCGGGCTTCGCCCTGGTCGCAGGCGGCGCCCAGGCGCACGACTTCTGGATCCAGCCGCAGAGCTTCGCTGTCGAGCCCGGCGGCGCCGCGGCGATCACCCTTCAAGTCGGGGACGGGGCCGAGCGGCGACGCTCGTCAATCCCACGGCGTCGGATCGTGCGGTTCGAGGCGGTGGGACCGGACGGGACCGTGCGGGACATGGCCGGATCCCTGACGCTCGGGGCGAACGGCGGCGATGCGGCGGTGCGCTTCGACGCTGCCGGCGCGCACCTGCTGGTGCTGATGACCGACGCGGGGGGCCGCAGCCGGCTGCCGGCTGGGCGGTTCAACGCCTACCTTGTCGAGGAGGGCCTCACCCCGGCCCTGGAAGCGCGGACCGGGGCAGGGCGGAACGAACGCGACGGCGCCGAACGCTATCGGCGCGCGGCGAAGGCGATCGTCCAGGCGGGCGGCGGCGAGGGCGCCGCGACGCGACCGGCGGGCCTTCCGCTCGAGATCGTGCCCCTCGCTTGGCCAAGGACCGGAGCCGGCCGGCTGCCGGTGCGGGTGCTGTTCGAGGGAAGGGCGCTGGCGGGCGCCTTGGTGAAGTTGACCGACCTGGCCGGCGCGGCCGGGCCGCAGGCGACGATGCGGACGGATGCGGCGGGGGAGGCGGTCTTCGCCGCGCCGCCGGCGGGCGCCTGGCGGCTGAGCGTGGTGTGGACCAAGCCGCTGGGGCCCGAGGCGGACGCCGACTTCGAGACGACTTTCGCGACCCTGACGTTCGGAACTAGCGCGCCTTGACCGGGCGTCGACGGCGGAGGGCGGACGGCGGGCGCCCGTAGGCCCGGCGGAAGGCGGCGGTGAAATGGCTGTGGCTGGAGAATCCGAGGTCGAGGCCCAGCGCGGTGAGGTCGTCGGCCTCGGGCAACAGGTCCAGGGCCCGCGCCAGGCGCAGGTGCAACTGATGGCGGTAGAGCGGCACGCCTTCCACGGCCTGGAAGACCTGGGTGAGGTAGACCGGCGAGCCCCCCACCTCGGCGGCGATCTCCGCCAAGGTCCAGCGGCGGGCGGGATCGGCGCTGAGCACAAGCTTGGCCCGGTCGGCGAGCCGGCGGCGGCCGGCGGTCCCGCCGACGGCGCGGCTGGTGCGCGGCCCGAGGGCGCGACGCGCCAGGGAGAGGGCGAGGCTCTCGGCCTGCAGCGGCTCGAGGTCGCCGGCGGCGAGGCCGTGGCGGAGTTGGGCGGCCAGCGCCTGGGCCTGCGGGTCGATGCGGCGGCGCTGGTCGTGGAAGGCCAGCGTCGGGGCGCGGCGGAGCAGGGGCTGGGGCGCCAGTTCGCTGAGCACGCCCGCGTCGAGCGCGAAGGAAAGGCAGGCGTCGCCGCCGGCCACCGGGTGGGCGATGCGGTAGCCCTCGCCGGCGTTGAAGAACAGGACCTGGTTGGCCTCGGCCACCGCGAGGTCCCGGCCGACCTGCCGGGTGTAGACGCCCCGATAAGGGAAGACGAGTTCGGTCGCCGTGGCGCATTCCTCGGCGCTGGCGTGCCGGCAGGTCCCGCGGCAGCGGATGTCCCGGACGACGAGCGTCCGGGTCCACAGCAGGGTCTGGACGGCGACTTCGGTCATCGCCGCCTGGTTACGCGCGCCGACGGCGCAGCTCAAGCCGCTCTAGCTGACCGTGTCCTCGCGGATGGTGCGGCGCGCCAGCCAGAAGCAGGCGAAGGCGATCAGGCCGAACATCGTCGAGGCGATCAGGGCCCAGCGCACGCCCTCGCCGACGGCGCTGGCGCACGTGGCCTTGGCGGCGCCGACGGCGGCCTTGCACGCCCCGACCGAAAGTCCTGCGTCGGCGAGCATCATGTTGGCCGAGAAGTCGGACACCGCGCCCACGGCCACGGGGCCGAGGCCGAGGCCGATCAGGTTGATGATGAACAGCAGGATCGCGGCGGCGGTGGCGCGCATGTGCGGCGGCACGACCGACTGGCCGGTGCCGTAGACGGGGCCGTACCAGAGGGTGGCCAGGAAGGCGTTGACCGCCAGCAGGCAGAAGGCGAGCGTCGCCGAGCCCACGGTGACGGCGGCGATATAGACGGGAATGGTGACCAGGCTGGCGACGGCCGGGGTGATCATGTAGGCGCGCAGATCGTTCTTGCCGAACTTGTCGGCGATCATCCCGCCGACCAGGGCGCCGATGGTTCCCGCCGTACCGCTCATGATGCCGAGCGCCAGGCCGACGAAGCCGCGGGACTGCAGGTCGAAGCCGAAGATGTCGCCGAAGAGCGTCGCAAGGCGCGACACCTCCTCGGCGTGGTTGCGGAAGAAGAACGAGGCCGTGAACGGCGCGTGGCCGTAGCCGATGAAGGCCTTGACGGCCGCGGCGAGGGCGATGAACCAGAAGGTCCGCTTGGTGGCCAGGTAGCGCATGGTTTCGCCAAAGGTGGCGCTGGCCGCCTTCACCTGGGCCGCATGGCGCGCGAGCCGGGCGCGAGGCTCCTTGAGGGTGAAAAAGGCGAGGGCCGCGAAGACCAGGCCCGGGACGCCGGCCACCAGGAACGCGGCGCGCCACCCATACGCATCGGCGACCAACCCGCCCATGATCAGGCCCACCAGAGTGCCGATGGGCGTGCCCATCGAGTAGAACGCCAAGGCCGAGGCGCGCTTTTCCTTGGGAACGTAGTCGACGATGAGCGAGTGGGCGGGCGGCGTGCAGCCAGCTTCGCCCACGCCGACGCCGACCCGGTACAGGAGGAGCTGCCAGAAATTCCCGGCGGTGGCGCAGAGCGCCGTGAAGCCGCTCCAGACGGCGACGGACGAGCCGATGATCACCGCCCGGTTCTTGCGCTCGGCCAGCCGGGCGATCGGAATGCCCAGGACGGTGTAGAAGATCGCGAACGCGAGCCCGCCCAGAAGACCCATCTGGGTGTCGGTGAGGTGCAGCTCGAGCTTGATGTCCTCGATCAGGATGTTGAGCACCTGACGGTCGAGGAAGTTGATGATGTAGATGCCGAGCAGCAGCCACATGACGTAACGCGTGTAGCCGACCGAGAATGGCGTGGCGGAGTCGTCCGGAAGCGCCGGCTTCGCTGCAGGTGTGGCGTCGGGCGACACGGCTTCAGTCATGGGGGACGCGTTCCTCTGGTTTTCTTTGTGCTTGGCCCGAACTAGATGGCGCCCTGCGGCCGGCCGCAACGATTCAAGTGTTTCAAAACAGCAGTATGGAGCGAGCGCGATGGAGCTGGTGATCGGAACCAAGCGGTGGTCGACATGGTCGTTGCGACCCTGGCTTGCGCTGAAGCGCTCTGGGCTGGCTTTCACCGAAACCCTGGTGGAGCTTCGCCAGGAGAACAACGCGAGCGAGGCGCAGATCCGGGTGCATTCGCCCTCGGGCCTGGTGCCCGTGCTGAAGGACGGTGGGCTGACGATCTGGGACAGCCTGGCGATCTGTGAATATGTGGCGGAGAAGGCGCCGGGCCTGTGGCCGGCCGACCCGGTGGCGCGGGCCCTGGCGCGCGCGGCGACGGCCGAGATGCACTCCGGGTTCGCCTCGCTGCGCGGCGAGTGCCCCATGGCGCTGGAGGCCGAGCCCAGGCCCACCGAGCTGTCGCCGGCCACGCAGAAGGACATCCGCCGGATCGTCACGGTCTGGAGCGAGCTGCTGGGCCGGTTCGGCGGGCCGTTCCTGGCCGGCGAATGGTCGATCGCCGACGCGTTCTACACCCCGGTGGCGACCCGGTTCCGGACCTATGGGGTGAAGCTGTCCGACTATGGCGACACGGGCGCGGCGGGCGAATACTGCCAGCGCCTGCTGGAGACGCCGGAGTTCCTGGAATGGGAGGCGGCCTCGAAGTGAGGCGCCTGGCCGGGCTCCTCCGCGCGGTGAACGTCGGTGGGCGCAAGCTGCTGATGGCCGACCTGAAGCGGATCGCGGCGGAGGCGGGGTTCGACAGCCCCGCCACCCTGCTGGCCAGCGGCAACCTGCTGTTCGGCTCGCGCCTGGCGCCGGCGCAGGCCGAGGCGGCGCTGGAGGCGGGGATCGCCAAGGACCAGGGACTGGCGACGGACGTCATGGTCCGCGACCACGCCCAGCTGCAGGCCGTCATCGCGGCCAATCCCTTTCCGCGACAGGCGAAGGACGAGCCCAACCGGCTGATGGTCATGTTCCTGACCGGGACGCCGCAGGCCGGGCTCGAGGCGCTGGAAAGCGCCTGCGTCGCCGGGGAACAGGTGCGCGCCGGGCCCGGCTGCCTCTACATCTGGTTTCCGGGCGGGGCGGGCACATCGAAGCTGTCGAACGCCCTGATCGAGCGCCGCCTGAAGGTGCGCGGCACGATGCGCAACTGGAACACTGTGGGCAAGCTGGAAGCCCTCTTGGCCGGCTAGCCGCCGCGGCTGCGGGCGAAGAGCAGGTCGGACCAGCGCCAGTCGCCGGCGCCCACCACCACCCGGGGCGAGGCCGGACCATCGTCCAGCGAGACCACGATGAGGCCGCGCACCCGCTGCTGGCGGCAGGCTTCCGGCGCGAAGGCGACCTCCCACATGATGGCCTCGCGGACCGAGGCGAGGCCTTTGCCCTCCTGGCCCGGATGGGTGACCCAGTCGCCGTTCCAGACGCGGATCGCGCGGCCCTGATGCGCCTGCGCCATCGCGGCCTGGACGCGGCGGTCCTTGCGCAGCTTGGCCTGCAGCCAGGCGACCATGTCGCAGCGCCCGCCGCCGCCGCCCGCGCCGACGCCGGAACCGGCCTTGGCGGCAGAGGCGAGCTCGGCGTCGCTCACCTCGGCCGCCAGGTCCGTGACCGGGCCGGAGTCGGCCTCGATAGGCGCCACGTCGGGCGGGGGCGCGCGCACCGGTCGCGAGACCGTGCGCCGGGGCGGCGTCGGTTTGGGCTTGGGCTCGACCTTGGGCGGCGGCGGCGGGCGCTGCGACATGGTCGCCTGGCTGCAGGCCAAG
>NZ_LSJI01000110.1 GCF_001557235.1 Phenylobacterium sp. CCH9-H3
GGTGATGGCGGGCGCCTCGTGCCTGGCCATCGAGTGCCAGCAGACCAGCATCGATATGCGCCTGCGCACCGGCTATCTCGACCGTCAGGCCGCCGATGTCGACGAGGCGCTGGCGTGGATCGAGCAGTCCTGCCGCGACAAGACCCCGATCTCGGTCGGCCTGCTGGGCAACGCCGCCGAACTGCTGCCCGAGCTGTTCGCGCGCGGCGTGCGGCCTGACCTGCTCACCGACCAGACCAGCGCGCACGATCCGATCAACGGCTACCTGCCCAAAGGCTGGAGCCTGGAGCGCTGGGCCGCCATGCGCGCGCAGGATCCAAAGCAGGTGGAGGAGGCGGCCAAGGCCTCGATGGCCGAGCACGTCCAGGCCATGCTGGACTTCCAGGCGGCCGGCGTGCCCACCGTCGACTACGGGAACAACATCCGACAGATGGCCAAGGAGGCGGGGGTGGCCAACGCCTTCGACTTTCCGGGCTTCGTGCCGGCCTACATCCGCCCGCTGTTCTGCCGCGGGATCGGGCCGTTCCGCTGGGCCGCACTCTCGGGCGACCCGGCCGACATCGCGGCGACCGACGCCAAGGTGAAGGAACTGATCCCGGACAATCCGCACCTGCACAACTGGCTCGACATGGCCGGGAAGCGGATCAGGTTCCAGGGCCTGCCGGCGCGCATCTGCTGGGTGGGCCTTGGGGACCGCCATCGCCTGGGTCTGGCGTTCAACGAGATGGTGGCCTCGGGCGAACTGAAGGCGCCCGTCGTCATCGGCCGCGACCACCTGGATTCAGGCTCGGTCGCCTCGCCCAACCGCGAGACCGAGGCGATGCGCGACGGGTCGGATGCCGTGTCGGACTGGCCGCTGCTGAACGCGCTGCTCAACACCGCCTCGGGCGCCACCTGGGTGTCGCTCCACCACGGCGGGGGCGTGGGCATGGGCTTCTCGCAGCACGCGGGCATGGTCATCGTCTGCGACGGGACGGACGCCGCGGCCAAGCGCATCGCACGCGTGCTGTGGAACGACCCGGCGAGCGGCGTCATGCGCCACGCCGACGCCGGCTACGAGATCGCGCTGCAGGTGGCGCGCGAGAAGAAGCTCGACCTGCCCGGGATCCTCGGGTGAGCGCCACCCTGCTCCACGCTGCCGACCGGGTCGCCACGCCGTGGAAGAACGGCGGCGGCGTCACCCGCGAAGTGACCGTCTGGCCGCCGGGCGCCGGCTTCGGCGACTTCCACTGGCGGGTCAGCATGGCCGAAGTCCGCGTGGACGGACCCTTCTCGATGTTCCCGGGCGTGGACCGGATCCTGGCGGTGCTTGAGGGCCGGCTGGCGCTCGCGGTCGCCCCGTTCGGCGAGTTCGACTTGTCGCCCACAGGCGCGCCGGCGGCTTTTCCCGGTGACGCGCCAGCCACCGCCCGCGTGCTGGAAGGCCCGGTGCTCGACCTCAACCTGATGGCCCGCCGTGGCGTCGCCCACGCAACCCTGGACCGGCTGCAGGTCGGTGCGCCGCAGACGCTTGAGGCTGTTGTGGGCCATCGGCTGGTGATCGCCACGGGCGGCGCGCTGCGGGTCGTCGCCGGCGATCAAGCCCACGAGCTCGCCCCCCTGGACGCCGTCCTGTTCGGGTCCGGCGACGGTCCGCTGCGCCTGGAGGCGAACCGGTCGACCCCGACGCACCTGGTGCGCGTCCGCATCCTGTGATCACGACGCGCCCGCGCGGACGCGGGCCCGGAACAGTGTGATCGCACCAGTCGGCGTTCGCACGACGGCCGCCCGCATTACGCCATCGAAGGTTTCCTCAAGCAGGTGCGTGAGAGCGCCATCCGCATTGGCCTGGGTGTTCTCGTAGCCGTCCACGCGCTGCACGATCCCAAAGAGCCGCCGCATGAACCAGTCCGGCTGTTCGGCGTAGTCGGCAATGTGGATCTCGCCGGCTGCGCGCGCCGCCGCGGCCATGGCCTTGATGCCCGCCCGCTTCTCGACCGGGAGAACCTGGTGAAAGAGGAGGCTCGAGACGACCTTGTCGAAGCCGGTTCCGCAGACATCCCGCGCCTCCCGCGCGAATCCTTGTGCGAAGCCGATCTCCAGGCCCAGCCTGATCACCTTGGATCTGGCGATGACGAGCGCTTCGGCGTCCGGGTCCAGTCCGACGACCTCGCAGCGGGGTTCGCGCGACTTGAGCAGGATCGCCAGCGACCCCGTTCCGCAGCCAACGTCGAGGATCCGCTCACCGGGTTGCGGATCGATCTGGTCGACCAACATTGGCCGCCAGCGGCCTTCGCGCGTCCAGAAACGGATGGTCCGATCGTAGGCGGCGGTTGGCCCGGCGCGTCCCAGCGCCGGCGTGAACTCTGGTGGCGTCACCTTGCTTCCTCCGAACCCACGGTGATCTGCGGCGGGTAGGTCCCCCACAACCGTCATTCAGGAGGATCGCTCAGGCGCGGCCCCCTCGTCTTGAACGAACCTGCCCCGCGTCGAGAAGCGTGGCGACCGTCGAAGGGGTCACACCGAAGAGCCGCCGCACCGTGCGGGCGAGGTGTGCGGCGTCCGAGAACCCGGCTTCGACGGCGGCGCCGGTGAGGTTGTCCCCGGCCCCCAGGAGAAGGAAAGCGTGCTGTAGCCGCCGCCACTTTCTGTAGGGTCTATAGGCTAAACCCAGCTGTCGCGCGAAGAGCCGCGACAGTCGCCCCTCCGAAAGGCCGACATCCTCCGCCAGCTGTCGGAGCGGCGTCGGTTCGCCCGGCGCCAGCTCAAGCCTATCGAGGACGGTCGCCAGTCGCGGATCGAGTGTGGTCTCCTGCTCGTGCTCGGCCATCGCCTCCATGCACGTCAGGAGCGCCCCTTCGCTGATGGCGGCGGGGTCCAGCGCGAGCAGCGCTGCGGTCGCGGTGCTGGACAGCCGCTGCGGCCGCTCGCCGAGCCACGCCGTGAGGCGGCGACCGACGCGCGACGTCGCGTCCACGTAGATGTTCAGCGCCTGGGCGGCCGGCCGCAGCCGATGCGGCTGCAGGGACGGAATGACGAACCCGGTCCCGCGCTTCACGTGATCGCCGATCTCCACCAGGAGCGGCGCCGGAGATGCGGTGATCTGGTGGGCGTGGTGAGCGTGCGCCCGACTGTCGCCGACCGCGCCGCGATGGGCGGCCCAGCCGTCTCCAAGCCACAAGGCCCCGGTCCAAGCCGGTGTGTGGAAGCGCGTCGTCACCCCATCAGCCTAACACGGGCCGCGTGACGGATGCTGCGTCCGCGCGCGCGGGTCAGGTGGACTCCCTCGATGCGCCCTGCCGCGCGGGCGCCTTGCTCGCAGGACGACCCCTGCAGCGCGCGGCGAACGCTGCGAGCGGATCGACCACCCAGGCCACATCCGAGCGGCGGAAGCTGCGGAACAGCAGGATCAGCCCGCTCAGCGCCAGCCAGGCTGCGCCGGAACCCAGGGTGATGATCAACGGGTGGTTGAAGCTCTGGCGCTCGCCGTAGTCCATGATGTGCAGCATCCAGGCGATGTCCCAGAGCCGCCAGGCGTTGGTCTTGGCGCCCAGGACCTCGCCGGTCTTCTCCGACACCAGCAGCGTACTACGGTCCTTGTCGGCGAACTCCACGCGCCAGACCGGCAGCGCCACGTCGCGGGTCTCCAGAGTGGTCTTGTCCACCCGGGTCACGGACTTGACCGGCGCCTGGCCACTGTAGCGGGCCACGGCCAGTTCGCGGCCCTTGGCGGCGTCGATGGCGATCGGGGTTCCCCGCGCGGCGTCGAGCAGGCGCACGCCCTGGGGCGTGGTCGCCTCATAGACGTAGGTGTCGAACAGCGGCTTCAGCTGCAGCTTCAGGATCGGCGCGCCGACCCTCTCGGCGACCGCGGCCAGCGGCAGCGGCTCGGCCGGGACCGAAATCTGGGCCACCGGCAGCACGGCGTGTTCGCCGGAGACCTCATGGTGGTCGAGCAGGGCCATGACAGAGCCGCTGCCCGCCCAGAGCAGGAACTGCAGGCCCAGAACCAGGCCGAACCATTTGTGGAGCCAGCGGATCAGGAACATGCGCGGCTCCTCAAGCGGCGGCTTTGCGCACGCGGCGCTTGCGGCGGAAGCTGTAGACCAGGAGCCAGCCGCCCGAGGCGGCGGTGGCGACGGCCATCCAGGTGAAGATCCGGATCAGCGGATTGTTCACGTCCTGGCGGTCGTCGTAGTCCATGATGTGGAACATCCACACGAAGTCGAAGGTGCGCCACAGGTCGTGGCGACGGGTGACCAGCTCGCCGGTGTAGGGGGAGATGTAGAAGGTGGGTCGCCAGGCGCCTTCGAACTCCACGCGCCACAGCGGCACGGGCCGGGTCTGCACCTCGAGCGGAGCCTTGGTGATGAACTCGGCGCTGACGACGTCGCCGTCCTCCGCAAACAGCGCCTTGGCCCGCGCCCGCGCCTGAGCCTCGCCGAGCGGCGAGAGCTTGGCGCCCGTCCGGGCGTCGAACAGCGCCTTGCCGGCCGCGGCCTCGACCACATAGACAGGCTGGCCCAGCTGGGTTTCCAGCCGCGCGGATTTCAGGCCCGGCGCCAGGTGCGCGAGATGCGCCGGCTCCACCAACCCCGCGAGTGACAGGGGCTGGACGACAGGCGCTCTCACCAGGCGGTCGCCGTGGATGATGTCGATGTGGACCGCCGTCATATAGATCCCGCTCAGGGTCCAGAAGACGGCCTGGATCGCCACGACCAGGGCGAGCCACTTGTGGGTTGTCCGCGCAAGGGCTGGCCAGCGCATCTGATCCTCTCAACAGGTTTCGCAGGCGCCGGCCGGGGGGATTGGGCGGGGCGGCCGGCGCCCGCAGTGCGGCCTAGAACGTGTACTGCAGGCGCACATATCCCCGACGACCCAGCAGGTCGTAGGTCATGGTGTCGGTGTTGGCGTCGGTCCAGCTCTGGATGAACGGCG
>NZ_LSJI01000111.1 GCF_001557235.1 Phenylobacterium sp. CCH9-H3
TTTTGCACGCCGATCACCCCACGAAGGGGGTGCCTATTGCACGCCGATCCTCACGTTCGCGGGCTTCAAAGCTTCGGACGAGCGCTACCAGAACTATTATCGCACTGACCCGAACAGACCCTTCTGTCGTCGATACATCGATCCGAAGCTCGACTTCATCCGCAAACATTTTTCGGAGAACGCGTTGCCTGAGTAGCCAATGCTGCGCTGGCATTCCTCCCGACACGGACTTCTGCCGCTTCAGGCGCAGCGTTCAATCAAGCTGGCGGATTGGCGTCCGCAGCGTGGTACACCCCATAAGAGCCGCTTCGCGATCGCTGCCAAGTCGACGGCCGCAAAAGGTTTGAAGCCGGGCTTTTGAGAACGGCTCGCAACTAGTGATTGTCTAGTCGGCTATCGGTCCAAAACGTCTCCCACTCGCCATTGCCTTGACGTCGTGCAGCCTGTTGCCAAAGGCCGTGAGGAAATCGTCCGCTTCCAATGCCCACATCTTGAACCGGTTGCCGCTGCGGCGAAACACAAGAACCTTGCCGTCATAGAGGTCAAAACCATGCGTTTCAGGGATCGGCAGCGTTATCTTCTCCATCAGATTATTGCCAAGTCTTAAGTCTCGCGAAACGAGGCCGCCGCTCGGCGGTTCAAATGTAATGGTCCCGATTACCGAGTTGCGCGCAAGATTCGCAGGGGGATTAAAGCCAAAGAAACCGCTCATCCCTCTCGGCAAATCGATCTGGTTCCCAGGACGATGCGGTCCACGATTCTGTGTGACGTAGCCAGCCTCAATCCAGAACATGTTTGGGGCTGGTTGGCCGGCTTCGTCCTCATCTTCAGCCGTTACCGCAGCGAAATCTGCCTTCCAGCGTTCCTCATATATCTCCAGGATATCGTCCAGCGGTGTGGCTTGTGCCCAAAGGTCATCGGCCATCGCCTCGATATTGCGGATCCTGCGTTCGTATTCCACTTGAACATCGGTGCAGATCGAGGCTCCCGCCTCGATACTCTTCCGCAGGCCGTTTGAGGAAAAGTTGCCGGACCCTACGATCATCCCCGCTCGGCCGTTGGTACGGTTTGCCAATATCGATGACTTCGCATGGAAGTCTCGGCGGGGCAGAAATCCGTTTTGCTCGACAATCCACGCCCCATCGTAGATGCGGACCTCCGCATTGGGTTTGTCGCTGATTATCCGTAGGGCGTAAGGCTGGGTCCGTCCGTAATCCAGCCCGAACAACCATCGCGATTGCGTTCCGGCCCAAAAGGCAGGCGACATCGCAATGCTGAAGGCGGAAGCGCCGGACTGAGTGGCGTAGGCGTATACGCCCAAATATTCTTCCGAGCCGATCCAATCGTGAGCCCGTTGTATCTCCGAGAGGGTCGTAGGTGAATTCTGATCGCTGTGAAGGAACGTGCGCAGCCTCATGCCTTGTTCCCCGATCGAACGAGGGCGGCTTTGCTTGGGTCGTAAACGAACCCAGTGATCGAGCCGTCTTTGATGCGATCGACCGCTTCGTCGATGACGAACAGCGGCACAAGAAACCATTCCTGCGGCACCACAGGATTACCGAAGCGATCGGTAATGGTGATGTCCAGCCGCGCGGGATCGAAAACGCGGTGGATGAGACGCTCCAGCTTGGCACGATTGATGTTGAAGAGATCGTAGGTCGCGACGATTTCTACGTCGGCCATCATGAATGTCGGCTGCAAGCGCGCGCCTGCGATACGCTGTTCGACACTCATGTTCGTTACGCCGATCTTGTGGACCAGATCGCGATTAGCGGCAACGGTTGGATAATCGGACTTGCTCCGAAGCACGTAGATCGTGCCGGAAGCCAGATCATCGCCGGCGTGCTCACCGGAAAACAGCGGCCCTGCAACGGGGTCGGTTATACGCCTTCCGACCTCGTCTTTATGCAGCGCCCGCTGGAGCGAGCGCATGAGCATATTGCTCTCGGTGCCGTTGTCGAAAACCACACGGAGCCGAGCATCGGTCTTGCCCTGCGCGTTGACGAAGACCTCCTCCATATCGGCAACATAAGCCTTTTGCCCGCTGACGATGAACCATGCGCCGGGGCCGATCTCCGCTTTCATTTCGAACGGACGCGTTTCGCGCAGACCGGAATCGATCTCGGCCTGAACGGCTTCGAACAAAGGTTCAAACCGCTCAAAATCCTCACACCGCTCACGGTTGGCGATTTCCTCCGCTGCACGCTTTTCGGCGGTCGTTCGCACATGACGAAGTTCGGTGATGTCGGCCGATCCTGCCGCGCCTTCTAGCTCGGCGAGTAGCTCATCCTCGTCCATTTCCTCCACCGACGAGGCGGAAGCGCTCTCCGCACCAGTCAGCAATCCTTGATGGTCGAGCGGCGCTAGAAGGGAGTGGCACTCCTCTAGACCACGAAGACGGTCAAGCCGGACGGCATAGAGCCGCTCGAAAACATCCCCTTCTTCGCCGTGCTTCGGGGCGCGGCCATGCTCCTCGGTGAAGCGCTGGATTTCCTCAAAACCCGCAATGATGCGCTCCTCACGCTGGGAGCGTCCGGCGTTCTTTTCCGGCTGGGCAAACTCGGCCAGCTCCTCGCGCAGTTCATCGAGGTTGAGATCACTCATAGCGGCCCTCATCCTTGAAGCGGACAAACGCGGCCGCGCCCTCTGCCATGCGCTTTTCCCACGCATCGGTCGCACTGATGGAAGGAAGCCGTCCGCGCTCGTTCTTGAACTTCACGGCGCGCACGGCCAGTTCCTTGGCCTCATCGGGCGTGAGGGTCGTGCGTTTGGCTGCGATGGCGGCAGCTACCTGTTTGAGGCTTTCCTCGCTCATCGTTTTTGCAAGGATGGCGTATGCTTCGCCGAATGGGTTGATCCGGTCGATAAGATCAATGTCGAGTTCGGTGACGCTAAGCGCGAATTTACGCACGCCATCGATCAGGGCAGTGTTAGCGCTCGGCTCGCCATCTGCTTCCTTCTTCGCCTGCTGCGTCAGGGTGAGCGCGGCGATAGCGTGCTGGCGCACCGCCTCCTGGTCCTCGTCGCTCAGCTCGGGATACTTATCCTTGATGATCTTCCCGAGACGCACTTGCGTAAGCTCCTCTGGCACGAGCTCCTCGTCGAACAGACCTCTCTCGATCGCGGTCTTGTCTTGCACGAAGGCCGCGATCACCTCGTTGAGGTCCTCCTGACAGATGCGCGCAGCTTCGCTGGATTTAGGCTCCACAAGCCCGTTGATTTCGATCTGGAACTGGCCGGTCTGCTCGTTGAAGCCGACATTGCATTTGGTGGGGTCGTATCCGCCTTCGCCATAGTCGAAGCCAGGCGAAGGGCCGCTCGCCGGATTCTTTGGCTTGAATTCGAAGCGCGGCGCAAGAACCTGCTCCATGAGGAGGCTTGCGGCGATGGCCTTAAGTGTGTCGTTCACCGCTTCGGTAACAGCCGCCTCCGACGCATCGGGTTCCGCGATCAGATTGGTGAAGCGAGCACGGGTCTTGTTCGGCGCATCTCTCGTGGCGCGTCCAATGATCTGGACGATCTCGGTCAGGCTGGAGCGGTATCCGACTGTGAGGGCATGCTCACACCAAATCCAGTCAAAACCCTCCTTCGCCATCCCGAGCGCGATGATGATGTCCACAAAATCTCGGTTGTTCTTCTGCCTGGGATCCTTGAGCGCCAGCGAGACACGATCCCGCTTGACCGGATCGTCATCGACGAGATCGGCGATGCGCAGAATTCGCCCCTCGAGCGTTTTGACGAGTTGAAAGCCTGTGAGCGGATCAGCCCCTTGCCACTCGCCCAGCTCGCCGATGATGTGCTCGACCTCCTTGATCTTGTCCTTCGTGCTCTCGCGCGAGTTGACGTTCGGAATGTGGATGATCGTCTTCTCGGCGGGATCAAGCACCCCAAGAATGTCGTCGGCATAGGAGCCGGAATAAAAGAAGTATCCGATGTCGAGTTGCTTGAGATACTCGTAGCCGTTGAGCTGCTCGTAATAGGTGTAGGTGACGCTCTCGAACTTCGCTTCGTCGTGCGGCGCGAGCACGGCCTCCGCGTCGCCACGGAAATACGAGCCCGTCATCGCCACGATATGCACGCGGTCACGGGCCATAAACTGGCCGAGATGCTGACCGAGCTTGTTGTCGGGATTGGCCGAGACGTGGTGGAACTCGTCCACCGCGATCAGGCGGCCATCGAATCGCTCCACGCCGTATTCGTCCACGGCGAAGCGGAACGTGGCGTGGGTGCAAACCAGCACCTTGTCCTCGCTATCAAGAAAGGCGACGACGGACTTGACCTTACCGCCGTTGTCCCCGCCAGGCGCATTGCAGAGATTCCACCTCGGCTCGACATGCCAGTCGGCCTCAAAGCCGTACCGGGTGAGCGGCTCGTCATTGAAGCTGGAGCCGATCGATTTTTCCGGCACGACGATGATAGCCTGCTTCACGTCTTGATGCGCCAGCTTGTCGAGCGCGATGAACATCAGCGCACGGCTTTTCCCGGAGGCTGGAGGCGACTTGATGAGAAGGTACTGCTCACCGCGCTTTTCGAAGGCGCGCTCCTGCATGGGCCGCATGCCGAGCGCATTGGCTTTGGTCGAAGCGCCGTTGCGCACATATGAAACCGAAACAGAGGGGACGGATCTCTTTTCGTCGGTCATGCGTTTGCCCCCGCCCTGCGTCTTCTGGTTTCGCCCTGCGAAGTGGTCATCTTCGTGTAAAGATCGAACAGTTTCTCCAGCCGCTCGGTATCATTGCGAAATCTCCGCCCGATATAGATGCGCTCCAGAACCTCGTCGTTGTGCTCGTGCGCCTGCCGCAGGTCAGACGGCATGTGCTCGGGCTCATAGAGATCTGCAATCGTTGCAGGAAAATGGGCCTCACGGGCGAGGAGAATATCTTCCGCGCATCGTGTCAGATCAGCCTTGTTCTTGTCGGTGAGGATTGGAACCGGAAAGGTGTTCCAGCCAATCGTATTCGAGTATCGGAAGTCCGTTTTTAGCTTTCCGCAGACGGTGGCGACCCAGACCAGATGAAGCCGCGACGCCACGATCGACATATTCCACAACGGTGCATCGTAGAGGGCGAACAACAGATCGCTTACGATCGTCTCCCGATCGAAAAGATGCACGGGCAGGTAGGGGCGTCTTTCCGACGACACTTTCGCCACGGCCAGTGTGTAGCGCTTGGCAGTGCCCGCGATCTGGACGAACCGATAGGGCTTGGAAGCGAAATCCCGAGTCGATGCGGCTGCGCTGCTGGCGCGGAAATCCCGCACGCGGGCTAACAGGGCTCGTAAATATGGGTGGGCCTCCGCAAACTCGGAGTCCTTGGCCTCGATCCAAACGCACCAGCGGGGCTTTCCCTGAATCATCTGCTCGGAGCCCAGATAGGGCCGGACGAACCGACCCAACTCGGGATACTGGTGGAGAACCTGCCTACGCTCATCTGGCGACAAGATGAAATGGCCGCCATCACGCGGCATGTTTCCAAAGAGCATTGGAGATAGACCTCCGATCGGGCTTCGTGCCGCATCGACGGAAGTGTTGGCGCCGGCCGCAAGGTAGGCGTTGATGTTGCTCACCTGCCGCTCGGTCACCGAACCGTCATCGGCGATCGAGAACAGGCGTTTGGAAGCCGGTGCCTCCCGCGAAATGGCGACGATTGCCACAATCACGCCCGCGTTGTGGCTCGCAAGATTGGCCCATTTGAATGAGGTATGGGCAAACGAGATCTGGTGGCCGGTGCCGAAAATCAGGGGCCACAGGATCGGAACCTGTTGTCCCTGACAGACCGAATTGGTTGAAACGAACGCCGCAGCGGCGTTCGATCTCAAGCCGTAATCCGCAGCCTTCATGAACCAGCCTGCGACATAGTCTAGGGACTTCCATGCGGGCGTGCGACTGTCAAAAATCGCCCTTAAATCGTCCTTCTGATCCTCGTTCTGCCACTTACTTCCGAGGTAAGGCGGGTTACCACAAATGTACGTTTCGCCACCCTCATTCTCGAAGTCGATTTGAGCCTGGTCGAGCGGGATGCTGAATAGATCTTCACCTACCAGTTTCACCCCTGTTCCGGTTGGAGGGCAAATGCTTAGCCAATCTAGGCGCAGGGCGTTGCCTCTAAAAATCCAGTTCTGGGCATCAAGCGGCAGAAGGTCCGCAAGAGCCAGCTTTTGGCCTCGATAGAGCACGTCGCACTGGTACTCTGCAATTATGAGCGCAAGTCTCGCAATCTCTGCAGGGAAGTCACGCAACTCGATACCGCGGAAGTTCGTCACCGGGATATCAGAAGGTCGATCGGCTTCGCCACGCCGCGTGTTGATAGTGGCTTCGATATCGCGCATTTCCTTGTAGGCAATGACAAGGAAATTTCCGCTGCCGCAGGCTGGATCGAACACTCTGATTTTCGATAAGCGTTTGCGCAGATTAAATAGCGTGCGAGCGTTGTCGCCAGCTTCTTCGAGCCGCTGCCGCAAATCATCGAGGAATAGCGGATTCAGTACCTTCAGAATGTTCGGCACGCTGGTGTAGTGCATCCCGAGCGCACTGCGCTCTTCGTCGTCTGCGACGGCTTGGATCATCGACCCAAAAATATCGGGATTGATCTGCCTCCAGTCGAGCTTCCCTATATGGATTAAATATGATCGCGCGATCCGGCTGAAGCTCGGTACGTCCGTGTTTCCCGAGAACAGCCCGCCGTTCACGTAGGGAAACGGCTCGGCCCATCGAGGAAGAGACGCCGAACTTCGATCTTCGCCTTTGGTGTTCATTGCGCGGAAGAGCGTGCCTATGACACTATGGGTGTTTGACGAGTCTTTCGCGCTCATCTTATCGATTGTGTCGGTAAATAGCCTTGTCTTGCTGAAGATGTCTGTGTCTTCGGCGAAAAAGCAGAAGATCAAGCGCGCCATGAAATGATTCATGTCGGGCCGCCGCTCTGCCGTGCCCCAATCAGGATTGTCCTTCAAAAGCTCGACATAGAGGCGATTGAGGCGACTAGTCGCTCTGATGTCGAACGAGTTATCGCGGATTTGCTGAACGGTCGAAATCCCTGCAAGCGGCAGGAAGAAGCCGAAATGATCAGGAAAATCCCCATATGCGGACGCGACGGTCTCGCCGCTCTCGATATCTTCCGCCTCGAACATATCGCCATCCGTCGCGAGCACGAACTTCGCCTTGGCCCGCGAGGTGGCTGGACTGGCCCTTAGCGCGAGAAGGGTTTTCGTGACCTCTCCCACGGCGCAGCTAACGATATGGATGTTGTTAGTTTGGAGGACTCCGCCCATGTCCGACTTGTTCGACACGCCGCTTCGCAGGCGCTTGATAGTGGTTTCCTTGTTGCCGAAGGCCTCTAGAAACGCGAAGGGGAATTCCACTGGGTCGAATGGGCGCTCGGCCAAATCGCTAACGGCTTGCTCAATTTCAACCGCGTTCATTTCTTCTCCGCCCCGACTCTTGAAGCGCCCGCATTACTGGTGTGCAAACTGATGTAATTCTTCATAAATTCGCGAATGACTTGTGCAGCAGGCCGGTCCTGCTCCCGGCATGCTGCTAGGAATTTCTCCCTTAAATCCCGCTCAATGCGGATGCGAAGCCCTGAGTCCTTCATGGCCCTATGTGTACCCGGCGGATACACATGGCACCATCAATTTCGGGACTGGCGTGTCTTAATAAGCCGAAAATCGGGGGACATCTCGGTGGGGTCGGCGGCCAGGCTTTGAAAGCAAACGGTTCACAGAACATACACCGCCGCGATGAGGCGCAGGCCTCTGCCGGCCGGGGCTGGCACTGGGCCATACAGGGAAGGCCGAGTATCGGAGCTCATCGCAGGTGATGTCCGTGCTCCAAGCCCGGCTCAAAGTTGTGGAAACTGGAGTGGGTCTACTCCGCCCCGCCGTCACAGACCAAACTGTGACGTAAGTCTGAGTAGCTTCGAATGGGGAGCAGTCGCTCGACCCAGAAGTCAATCAAGGCAGGGATGGCGCACCCATCAGGATTCGAACCTGAGACCTCTACCTTCGGAGGGTAGCGCTCTATCCAGCTGAGCTATGGGTGCCTATTGCTTACGCCGTGCTTACGCGGAAAACCTGTGAGTTGGAAGCTCTACTCGCGTTTCTCGCAAACCTTTGTAAACGAACTCCTTTTCGTCATCACTTAAAGACCAGCCGCCCTTGACATCAGCCTTCGGAGGGCAACGCTCTATCCAGCTGAGCTACGGGTGCGTCTTCAGCGGAGGGTGTCTCTAGCCGAAAGGGCGCGCCGCCGCAAACCGCTCGCGTCGGATTTCAGCGGGGCAATTCGCCCGGGGCCCGCCAGGAGTAGCTTCCGCTTCCAGAACGCGATCGAATGATCGGTATGTTTTGGGGGGAAACACATGGGCGTCTGGAAGCCTTTCGCGAGCCTGGGCGCCCTGACGGTCGCCACCGTCCTGTCAGGCGTTGGCATCGCAAACTTCGCTGAGGCGCAGGCCACCGATGCCGTCGAGCATCCCGGCAAGACGGTCTACGATCAGTTCTGCGCCGGTTGCCACAACGCGCCTGAGGCGGACAGCCGGGCCGCAACCGTCGCCTCGCTGCGCAAGATGAGCGCCCAGACCCTGACCGCGGCCCTGACCACCGGGGTCATGAAACCGATCGGCGACGGCCTGGACCGCCGGCAGATCCGCGACGTGGTGAGCTACCTGGCCGCGCCCGAGGGGCCGCAGGGGACTGGGTGGATCGACGACAACCGCTGCCCCGCCGACCGCCAGGCTGTGAACCTGACCGCGCGACCCGCGCAGGTGGGCTTCGGCGTCGACACGGACAACACCCGCCGGATGAGCGCGGCCCAGGCGGGGCTCACCACACGTGACCTCGCCAAGCTGGAAGTGGCCTGGTCCTTCGTCATGCCTCGAACCTCGGGCTTGCGCGGCCAGGGCGTGGTCGTGGGCGACACCCTATTCTACCCCGCGGGGCAGGCGGGTTACGTCGTGGCGCTGGACACTGAGACCGGCTGCGTGAAGTGGGCGACGCCGGGTGGCGTGCGCGCCAGCCTCGCCTATGGCCGGCTGGGCAAGGACGGGCCCTGGGCCGTGGTCGGCGGGGACGGGTTGGGCCAGCTGATCGCCTTCGAGGCCAAGACCGGCAAGATCGCCTGGAAGGTCGACCCCAGGCACGACAAGACAGTGCCGCTCTCGGGCTCTCCGATCTTCGCGGGCGACAGGATCGTCGTGCCGATCTCGGCCATCGACGTGGCCAACTCCATGCGGCCCACCTTCGAATGCTGCAAGGCGCACGGCGCCGTGGCGTTGCTGAACGCCGCCGACGGCAAGGTCCTGTGGACCTGGCACACCATGCCCGACGCCAAGCCGCTGGGCCGCAAGACCTCTCAAGGGGTGGAGACCTATGGCCCCTCCGGCGCGCCGATCTGGTCCAGCCCGTCGGTCGATCTGAAGGCCGGCGTCGTCTACGCCTCGACGGGCGAGAACACCTCGCCGCCCGCCACCAACACCAGCGACAGCATCGTGGCCGTCGACCTGGCGAGCGGGCGGCAGAAGTGGGTGTTCCAGGCCCTGGAGAACGATGTCTGGAACATGTCGTGTCCCATCGGCTCGCCCACGGGCGGACGGCCGCCGGGCCCGAACTGCTTCTTCGCCGCGGAGGGCAGCGTCCTGCGGGACCACGACTTCGGCGGCGGCCCGGTGATCTGGCGCGGCAAGGGCCGGACCCTGATCTTGGGCGGGCAGAAGTCGGGCGACGTCTGGGCCCTCGACACCCAGGGCCGGAAGGTGTGGCACACGCAGTTCGGCAAGGGCACAGCGCTGGGCGGCGTCCACTGGGGCATCGCGGCGGACGAGCGGCGCGTCTACGTCCCCATCGCCGACCCCAACGTGCCGGAGAAGGACAATGCGGCGGGGCTCTACGCCGTGGACGCGACGACGGGGAAGGTCGCCTGGTCCTGGAAAGCGACGCCCGACTGCGGGAACGGCCGCCAGGCGCGCGTCCCCAGCTGTGCGGGCAAGTTCGGGATCTCGGCCCCGCCCCTGGTGATCGACGGGGCGGTGGTGGTCGGCGGGCTGGACGGGCGCGTCTATGTGTTCGAGGCGGCCAGCGGCAAGCTCCTGGCGACGCATGACACGGCGGTTCCGTTCCAGGGCGTCAACAAGCTCGCCGGCGCGGGGGGATCGATCGACGCCGCCGGACCGTTCGCGGGCGGCGGACTGCTGTTCGTCGGCTCGGGCTATGCGAGCTTCGGCCAGCAGGCGGGCAACGCGCTGGTGGCGTACCGGCCGAGGAAGTAGGCCGCGCCAGAGCCTGTCTGGTTCGGATGGAACCATCTGAACCAGACAAAAAGACTCTAAATCAAAAGCTTAGAGTGCGTCGGGCGGGTTCGCCGGCTTCCACTTAACCCTGACGCGCTCTACGCCTGGCCGGCGGCCGCGCTCCAGAACTTCTTGGCCTTGCCGAGGAAGCCGGCGGCCTTGGGATGCTGCTGCTCGCTGCAGATGTCGGCGAGCTCGCGCATCAGCTCCTTCTGGCGGGGCGTGAGCTTGGTGGGCGTCTCGACGAACAGCTCGACCACAAGGTCGCCGCGCTCGCGCGAGCGAAGCGAGGGCATGCCGCGGCCCTTCACGCGCACGGTCTTGCCGGTCTGGGCGCCTTCCGGGACCTTGACCTCGATCTTGCAGGCGCCGTCGCACGTCTCGCCGCCCAGCAGGCAGGGCGCTTCGATCTCGCCGCCCAGGGCCGCGACGCACATCGGCACCGGCACCGTGCAGAGCAGGTCCAGGCCGTCGCGCTCGAACAGCTCGTGCGGCGCCACCGAGACGAAGATGTAGAGGTCGCCGCGCGGTCCGCCGCGCTGGCCCGCATCGCCCTCACCGGCGAGCCGGATGCGCGCGCCGTCGTCGACGCCGGCCGGGATGCGAACGGCCAGGGTCTTCTGCTTGCGTACATGGCCGGCGCCCCGGCAGTCGCTGCAGGGGTCCATGACCATCTGCCCCGAGCCGCCGCAGCGGGGGCAGGCGCGCTCGATGGAGAAGAAGCCTTGGCTGGCCCGCACGCGGCCCGCGCCGTGGCAGGTAGTGCATTGGGTCGGCGCGGTGCCCGGCTTGGCGCCCGAGCCCTCGCAGGTCTCGCAGGCCATGGTGATCGGGATGGTGATCTCGACCTCGGAGCCCGCATAGGCCTGCTCGAGGGTGATCTCCAGGTCGTAACGCAGGTCCGAGCCCCGCGCAGGTCCGCCGCGCTGCCGCTGACCGCCTCGGCCGCCGAACATGTCGCCGAAGACGTCGCCGAACACCTCGTTGAAGATGTCGTGCACGTCGTGGAACTGGCCGGCGCCGCCGCCGAACCCGCCCTGGCCATTGACGCCGGCATGCCCGAAGCGGTCATAGGCGGCCCGCTTCTGCGGATCGCTGAGGACGGAGTAGGCCTCGTTGACTTCCTTGAAGCGGCCGGACGCCTCCTCGCAGCCGCCATTGCGGTCGGGATGGTGCTCCATCGCCTGCTTGCGGAAGGCGGCCTTCAGCGCGTTCTCGTCGCAACCGCGCTCGACGCCCAGGATCTCGTAATAGTCCCGCATGGAAACGTCAGAAGCTCTGAAACTGTTGTGAGTTGAGGTGGGTGGCCCCCCGGCCGTCTGCAAGGCTTAACACAGCCGAGTGACCGGGGGGTATCCCTTCAAAGATGCAGCGCTTTTCAGCGCCGGCGTCCCGCGAAGGCGGCGGCGACGTCCCCATGGCCCGGTGATCGCATTTCACGTTCTCCGAAGCCATGGGGCGCGTTGTCACGCCGACTTCTTGCCGTCGCCGTCGACTTCCTCGAATTCGGCGTCGACGACGTCGTCCGAGGCGGCGCCCGTGTCCGACGCCGAAGCGCCGGCCCCGTCCGCGTCGCCCTGCTGGGACTTGTACATGGCCTCGCCCAGCTTCATCGAAGCCTGGATGAGGGTCTGGGTCTTGGCCGAGATCGCTTCCGCATCACCGGAGTCCAGCGACCCCTTCAGGTCGTCCAGCGCCGACTGGATGGCGGTCCGCTCGGCCTCGGAGACCTTGTCGCCATGTTCGGCGAGGGCCTTCTCGGACGAATGGATGATCGCATCGGCCTGGTTCTTGGCCTCGACCGCCGCCTTGCGCTTCTCGTCGTCGGCCTTGTTGGACTCGGCCTCCTTGACCATGGCTTCGATGTCCGCGTCCGAGAGGCCGCCATTGGCCTGGATGCGGATCGACTGCTCCTTGGACGTCGCCTTGTCGCGCGCCGATACGTTCACGATGCCGTTGGCGTCGATGTCGAACGTCACCTCGACCTGCGGCACGCCGCGCGGCGCCGGCGGGATGCCGACCAGGTCGAACTGGCCCAGCATCTTGTTGTCGGCCGCCATCGGCCGTTCGCCCTGGAAGACCCGGATCGTCACGGCCGACTGGTTGTCGTCCGCGGTCGAGAAGGTCTGGGACCGCTTGGTCGGGATGGTCGTGTTGCGCTCGATCAGCGGGGTAAACACGCCGCCCAGGGTCTCGATGCCCAGGGTCAGGGGCGTCACGTCCAGCAGCAGGACGTCCTTGACCTCGCCGCCCAGCACGCCGGCCTGGACCGCGGCGCCCAGGGCCACGACCTCGTCCGGGTTCACGCCTTTGTGGGGCTCACGGCCGAAGAACTCCTTCACGGTCTCGACGACCTTGGGCATGCGGGTCATGCCGCCGACCAGGATCACCTCGTCGATGTCGGACTTCTTCAGGCCCGCGTCCTTCAGCGCCTGTTCGCAGGGACCGACCGTCTTCTTGATCAGGTCCTCGACCAGGGCTTCCAACTTGGCGCGCGACAGCTTCACGTTCAGGTGCAGCGGGCCGGACGCGTTCATGCTGATGAAGGGCAGGTTCACCTCGTACTGGGTGACGCTGGAGAGCTCCTTCTTGGCCTTTTCCGCCTCTTCCTTCAGGCGCTGCAGGGCCAGTTTGTCCTTGCGCAGGTCGACGCCCTGTTCCTTTTTGAACTCGTCGGCCAGGTAGTCGACGATCCGCAGGTCGAAGTCTTCGCCGCCCAGGAAGGTGTCGCCGTTGGTCGACTTCACCTCGAAGACGCCGTCGCCGATCTCCAGGATCGAGACGTCGAAGGTGCCGCCGCCCAGGTCGTAGACCGCGATCTTCTTGCCGTCGTTCTTCTCAAGACCATAGGCCAGCGCGGCGGCCGTCGGCTCATTGATGATGCGCAGCACTTCCAGGCCGGCGATCTTGCCCGCGTCCTTGGTGGCCTGGCGCTGGGCGTCGTTGAAGTAGGCCGGGACGGTGATGACCGCCTTTTCGACCTTCTCGCCGAGGTGCTGCTCGGCGGCTTCCTTCATCTTCTGCAGGATGAAGGCCGAGACCTGCTGCGGGGAGTAGTCCTTCCCGTGGGCGCGCACCCAGGCGTCGCCGTTGGCGCCCTTGACGATCTCATAGGGCACCATGCCCTTGTCCTTCTCGACCATCGGGTCGGAGAAGTTGCGGCCGATCAGCCGCTTGATCGCGAAGAGGGTGTTGGTCGGGTTGGTGACGGCCTGACGCTTGGCGGGCTGGCCCACCAGCTTCTCGCCGTCGTCCATGAAGGCCACCACCGAGGGGGTGGTCCGCGCGCCTTCGGCGTTCTCGATCACTTTCGGCGTCTTGCCGTCCATGATGGCCACGCACGAGTTGGTCGTGCCGAGGTCGATGCCGATGATCTTGCTCATAGCCTAGGTCTACTCGCTCCTTGCTTGGCGAACGTCGCGGTGGGGCCTTCTAATGAAGCGCCCGCGGGATTGCGACGCCCCCGGTTCGATTATGTCTCCCGTCCGGTCGCCGTCGTTAGGTTTGCGGCGACCAGCGTCGAGAGCCGATATGGGGGAAATTGCGGGGCCTGCAAGAGCGAAAGCCCCCAATACGATCAGGGACATGACTCAGCTTTGCCTCCAATGGACGCTGGCCGCGGCGTAGAGCTCGGCCGGATGCGGCGTCTGGTCGCCCCGTGAAGCGAGGAAGGCGTGCTCCACCACCATGGCCTGCTGCTCGATATTCATCGCCGCGAACTCCCGGTCGCCCGCAAGGTCGTAGGCATAGGCGGCGGCGCTGTCGCCCGCCTTGATCTTTGCCAAAATCAGCGAGATCCCGTGCTGGGCCTGCCAGACGTGGGTCAGCTCGTGCACGAACACCGCCTGCAGCCGAAGCGGAACGTCCGGGGCCGAGAAGTCGGGCGGAAGCGTCGCGGCCGGCCACACCACCAGGCGGGGGCCTGCGACGAAGGCCCGGTTCCAGAGGGGAACCGCCAGCACGCGGACCCGGCTGCTATCCAGCGCCTCGCCGAACATTTCGGCCGCCAGGGCGCGCTCGCCAGCGGTGAGGCGGCGCAGGCGGAGCGGTTTCGTACGGCCGGTGCTCATCATGCGGTTGACGCGGCGCTGGGCTCTCGGTTCCGTGGCGAGCATCCCGCAATTCCCCAGCCAAGGACACCACCATGGTCACGCTCACCCGCCCGGACGGCACCCGCCCTGAGGACGTCCACCTGTCCCGCCGCGGCCTGACGCTGGCGCTCACCGGCGGCTATGCGCTGGCCGCCTGGTCGGCGAACGCCGAGCCGATCAAGACCGACGGCATGGGCCTCGTGCAGAGCATGGTTCAGATCAAGGCGCCGGACCGCGAGATCCCGGCCTTCATCGCCCGGCCGGCGAAGGCGGGAAAGTTCCCCTGTATCGTTCTGATCTCGGAAATCTTCGGCCTGCACGAGTACATCCGCGACACGGCCCGCCGCCTGGCGAAGCTGGGCTATGCGGTCATCGCGCCGGACTTCTTCGTGCGCGCCGGTGACCCGTCCACCATGACCGACTTCCCGGCGATCCTGAAGATCGTCGCCACGGCCACGGACGTCCAGGTGACCGGCGACGTGGCCGCCGCGGTGGCCTACCTCAAGGGCCAGCCGTTTGCCGACACCTCCCGCATGGGGATCACCGGCTTCTGCTGGGGCGGCTCGGTGGTCTGGGAGACCTGCGCCCGGTCCAGTGACTTCAAGGCCGGGGTCGCGTGGTACGGCCGCCTGTCGAACGGCATGTCCCAGCCCGACCCCGGCAACAAGAACCCGATCGACCTGGCCGCCGACCTGAAGGCGCCCGTGCTGGGCCTCTATGCCGAAAAGGACAACGGCATCCCGCTGGCCGACGTGGAGACGATGAAGGCGGCGCTGAAGGCCGCCGTCAACTCGGGCAGCGACATCATCGTCTATCCCGGCGCCCAGCACGGCTTCCACGCCGACTATCGGCCGTCCTACGGCAAGGAAGCGGCCGAGGACGCCTGGGCCAAGATGCTGGCCTTCTTCAAGAAGAACGGGGTCTGAGCCGGACGTCCCGATCGAGGAGATACGATCAGAACACCGGCTCTTCGATCTTCGGCGGGGGCGGGGCGGGCGCAGTCTCCGCCTTCTCCGTCGGGGCCGGGGGCGCGATCACCGGGGCCGACTCCGGGCCCGCCGGCGCGCCCTTCTCGGCCTCGGCCTTGGCGAGGGCGGCCGCCTCCGCCTTGGCCTTCTTCTCTTCCTCGAGCCTGGCCTGCTCTTCCGGCGTCAATTCCGGCTCTTCCTGGGCCGCGCCGATGATGCGCTCGTCGGTCAGGGGCTTGGCCTCCTGCGCCTCCAGCACCTGGCCGGCCTCGCCTGGAACCCGCTCGCCAGGCAGTCGGCTGCGCGCCGGCGCGGTGATGGCTCCCAGCGCAAACGCGCCGAGACACGCGGTCACGAGTCCGGCGGCGACCACCTGCAGCACGGGACGGGGCATGGACCAGTTCATGGCCGCGAACCTAGTGCGCCCGCGCGCCGCACGAAAGGGAGATCGCGCCGTCCGGACGTCACGGTAAACGCGCGATTAACGGTCCCTGCCGCAAACAGGGGTCAAGTCGAGCTGGGAGACCTTGGGCGCATGGCGCGGGTGGCGCGGAAAACCGGTGGCGAGCTTGCGCTTCACATCGCCAGGCTCACCTGGAGCCATCCGGCGACGGCGCGGATGCGGGGCGGCCTGGTCGCGGCGTTCGGCGCGGCCCTCGCCGCCGCGTTCGCGACCTACAACGCCGCCGACCCCAGCCTGAACGCCGCCGGTCCGACCCAGCCGACCAACGCTCTGGGCGGCGGCGGCGCCGTGCTGGCCGATATCGGCGTGCAGTCGCTGGGCGTGGCAGCCGGCCTGGCCGCCCTTCTGATCGTCACCTGCGGCCTGGCCCGCGTGGCCGATCCCGAGCCGGACGCCAGTCGGGCCCGGCTTCGGCTGCGCGCGGCGATCGGGACCCTGGGCGTCCTGGCGCTCGCCGGCGCCCTGTCCTGGGCTCCGACGCCCGCCGCCTGGCCGCTGGCCAAGGGTCTGGGCGGCTTCTGGGGAGATGGTCTGCTCGGCGGCTTCGCCGGCTTGATCGACTATGCGCGGCTGGCCTTCGCGACCGCCATCGCCGGGACAGTCCTGACCGCCGCCGGGATCGTCGCGTACGGCTACGGCCTGGGTCTCTCGCGCCTGGACGTCCGCGGGATCGCCGACGGCCTCACCCACGCCCTGGCGCCCAAGCCGAAGTTGAAGGCGGCGACGCCCGAGCCTGTGGGCGCCGCCAAGGTGGCGCGTCGCAAGAAGGCGGCGCCCACCGAGGACGCCTACGACGACGGCCCCGACCTCCCGCCGCTGCCCGTGGCGGCCGCCGGCGACGGACCTGTCCTGCAGGTCAAGGCGCCCAAACCCGCGCCCAAGGAGAGCGTGCGCGAGCAGAAGGAGGCTCAGGCCACCTTCGCCTTCGCGCAGGACGGCGGCTTCCAGCTGCCCGAACTGTCGATGCTGACCAAGGCGCCCGCCCGCGCCGCCCAGTACGACGAGGGCGCCCTGCGCCAGAACGCCCAGCTGCTCGAAAGCGTGCTGGCCGAGTTCGGCGTCCGCGGCCAGGTGGACCAGATCCGCCCCGGCCCCGTGGTCACGCTCTACGAGCTGGTGCCGGCCGCCGGGGTGAAGTCGGCCCGGGTCGTGGCGCTCAGCGACGACATCGCGCGGTCCATGAGTGTCGCCTCGGCCCGCGTCTCGGTGGTGCCCGGCCGCAACGCCATCGGCATCGAGCTGCCGAACCAGCGGCGCGAGACGGTCTATCTACGCGAACTGCTGGCTGCGCCGGAGTACGAGCGCGGCGGCCAGTCGCTGCCGGTCGTGCTGGGCGAGACTATCGGCGGCGAGCCCTACATCGCCGACCTGGCCAAGATGCCCCACCTCCTGATCGCCGGCACCACCGGCTCGGGCAAGTCGGTGGGCGTCAACGCCATGATCCTGTCGATCCTCTATCGCCTGCCGCCCGAGCAGTGCCGGCTGATCATGATCGACCCGAAGATGCTGGAGCTCAGCGTCTACGACGGCATCCCGCACCTGCTGGCGCCGGTGGTGACCGATCCCAAGAAGGCCATCGTCGCGCTGAAATGGACGGTGCGGGAGATGGAGGACCGCTATCGCCGGATGTCGAAGATCGGCGTCCGCAACGTGGCCTCCTACAATGAGCGGGCCCGGGAAGCCCTGGCCAAGGGCGAGCATTTCGAGCGGACCGTGCAGACCGGCTTCGACGAGGCCGGCCGCGCCACCTACGAGAGCGAGAAGATCCGGCCCGAGCCGATGCCTTACCTGGTCGTGATCATCGACGAGGTGGCCGACCTGATGATGGTGGCCGGCAAGGACATCGAGGGCGCCGTCCAGCGGCTGGCCCAGATGGCGCGCGCCGCCGGCATCCACCTGATCATGGCCACCCAGCGCCCGTCGGTGGACGTCATCACCGGCACGATCAAGGCCAACTTCCCGACCCGGATCAGCTTCCAGGTCACCTCCAAGATCGATTCCCGCACCATCCTGGGCGAGCAGGGCGCCGAACAGCTGCTGGGGCAGGGCGACATGCTCTACATGGCCGGCGGCGGCCGCATCACCCGCCTGCACGGCCCGTTCGTGTCCGACGGCGAGGTCGAGGCGGTGGCCAAGTTCCTGCGCGACCAGGGCACGCCCAGCTACCTCGAAGAGGTCACCGCCGGGGGCGACGAGGAAGGCGAGGAGGGCGACCTGGGCTTCGGCGGCGGGGACGGGGAGGGTAACGACCTCTACGACCGCGCCGTGGCCGTGGTCACCCGCGACGGCAAGGCGTCGACCAGCTACATCCAGCGCCGCCTGCAGATCGGCTACAACCGCGCCGCGTCGCTGATCGAGCGCATGGAGCAGGAGGGGGTCGTCGGCCCCGCAAACCACGCCGGCAAGCGCGAGATCCTCGTGAGCGCGGCGCCTTAGCGCGAACGCCGGCCGCCCGGCTTGTGGCCCTTGGTCATCGGGTCGGGCTTCTTCGGCAACGGCTTGTCGGGGGAGGGGACGTAGCGCTCCTGGCTCGAGCCCAGGCCCATGCGGCCCGGCTTCTGCTCGACGAGGTTGGATTCGCCCGAGCGGATGCGGGCGATGGCGTCGCGCAGCAGCGCGGCGGTCTCGAAGTCGCCGGCCTCGGCGGCCTCGGCCATCCGCCGTTCAAGGTCCTCGATCATGCCCAAGGAACACCTCCCGCGGGCAAGGCGTTGCCGCTGGCCCCATTGCCGCCCCGCTGGCGCGATAGGCCTTCGGCACGTTACGGAGCAAGCATGACCTTCACTCGACGCAGCCTCACCCTGGCGCTTGCCGCGGCGCCGCTGGCCGGCCCGGCCCTGGCGCAGACCGGGCTTTCCGCCGCCGACCAGGCCCTGGTCAGCCGCGCCGTCACCTATCTGGAGGGCCTGGACGAGGCCAAGGCGCGGTTCGTGCAGACCGACGCCCGCGGCCGGGCGACGACGGGCCAGCTGTTCATGAAACGGCCAGGGAAGGCCCGCTTCGCCTACGACGCTCCGTCGGGACTCCTGGTGGTCTCGGACGGCGGCGTGGTCTCGGTGCAGGACAAGCGGCTGAAAACCTTCGACCAGTATCCCCTGGCCGCCACACCCCTCTCACTGTTCCTGGCAAAGACCATCCGGCTGGATCGGGGCGTCACGATCACCCGCGTGTCGCGGATGGCCGACGGGTTCTCGATCACGGCCCGCGACGGGAAGAAGGAGACCGCGGGCCAGATCACGCTCACCTTCACCGACAGCCCCCTGGCCCTGGCGGGCTGGACGGTCACGGACGCCCAGCAGCGCCCGACCCGAGTTCAGCTCCTCGGTCTGCAACGGACATCAGGTCTGGACCGCTCGCTCTTCGTCCTGAAGGACCCGCGCCCCAAGAACCCTGGCCGAGGAAAAGTTTAGGTTGCAAAAACTGTGCTTTAGCCGACACAGGCAAGCTGTACCGTGAAAGGCCTTTGACTTTCTGTCATACTGTGGCGATATTATCACTACGTCGTCGGCGCGCCGGTCGTGTCGACGAAATCCGTGCCGGAACCTATCCCCTCCCGGCGGCGGCATGAGAGACAACTCATACGGCCCGGGCGCACGCCAAGCGCCCGGGCTTTCTTTTTGATCTAGAAAGCGGGCATGCGACTTCGAATCTGTACGTGGAACGTGAACTCGGTGCGGCTGCGCGCCGAACAGGCGGCCCGCTTCGTCCAGGAACAGGCGCCCGACATCCTCTGCATGCAGGAGATCAAGTGCCGCGAGGGCGAATTCCCGGCAGACGCCTTCAAGGAGATGGGGCTTCCCTACCTGAAGATCGCCGGCCAGAAGGGCTGGCACGGGGTGGCCATCGCCTCGCGCCTGCCGATCGAGGCCACTCCGCCGCTGGACGTCTGCCGCGAGAAGCACGCCCGCTGCGTCGGCGGCACGATCGCCGGCGTCGAGGTCCACAACTTCTACATCCCGGCCGGCGGCGACGTGCCCGACCGTCTGGAGAACCCGAAGTTCGACCATAAGCTGGATTTCTACGAGAAGCTGACCGCCGAGCTTTCCAAGCGCGACCCGAAGGCGCCGCTGGCCATCGTGGGCGACCTGAACGTGGCGCCCGGCGAGTTCGACGTCTGGAACCACAAGTACATGTCCAAGATCGTCAGCCACACGCCGGTGGAGATCGAGGCGTTCCGCAAGCTGGAGGCCTCGCTGGGCTTCATCGACCTGACCCGGTCCACGACGCCCGAGCCCACCAAGCTGGCCTCATGGTGGAGCTATCGCGCCGCCGACTTCCGCCAGTCGAACCGCGGCCTGCGCCTGGACCACATCCTGGTGACGCCCGGCCTGCGCGAGGCCGCCTGGCGCCTCGGCGCCCCCGCCAGCCGGGTCCATGACGACGTCCGCGCCTGGGAACGCCCCAGTGACCACGCGCCGGTCAGCGCCGACCTGGTCCTTTAGGGCGCCAGCTTGTAGCCGCCCTGCTCGGTCAGCAGCAGGCGGGCGTTCGCCGGGTCGGGTTCGATCTTCTGTCGCAGGCGATAGACGTGGGTTTCCAGGGTGTGGGTGGTGACCCCGGCGTTGTAGCCCCAGACCTCGGCCAGCAGCTCCTCGCGCGATACGGCCTTTTCGCCGGCGCGGTAGAGGTACTTCAGGATGTTGGTCTCTTTTTCCGTCAGCCGGATCTTCTTGCCCTTCTCGTCCACCAGCATCTTGGCGGCAGGGCGGAATTCATAGGCGCCCAGGCGGAAGACCGCGCCTTCCGAATGCTCGTAGTCGCGCAGCTGGGCCCGGATGCGCGCCAGTAGCACCGCGAACTTGTAGGGCTTGGTGACGTAGTCGTTGGCGCCCGAATCGAGGCCCCTGACGGTGTCGTCGTCGGTGTCGGCGGCGGTCAGCATGATGACCGGCGTCGTCACGCCGTCCTCCCGCATCCGCTTGCACGCCTCGCGCCCGTCCATGTCGGGCAGATCGACGTCCAGCAGGATCAGGTCGGGTTTGGCCTCCCGCGCCTGGCGCACGCCGTCACCCGCGGTGGCCGCTTCGACGGTGTCGAAGGCCTCGGCCTGCAGTTGTTCGGCGATCGCCCCGCGAAGGTCCTGGTCGTCGTCGACGATGAGGAGGGTCTTGCGTTGAGCCATGTTGAGCAACAAACACCATCAGGCCCGTTCGCGGCAAAGGGTTTCGAGGTTCCCGTGATCTTCGTAGCGACCTCAGACGGCTGGCTGGACGTCGGCGGGCGGCGGGTGCGGTGCGCGCTCGGCCCCGCCGGCGTGGTTCCCGCGGCGCAGAAGCGGGAAGGCGACGGGGCCTCACCGGCCGGCGTCTGGCCGATCCGCGAGGTGATCTATCGGCCCGACCGCGGACCGCCGCCGGCCTGCGAGTTGCGGGTGCGGGCCATGACCGAGGACGATGGCTGGTGCGACGACCCGGCGGACCCGGAATACAACCGCCACGTCAAGCTGCCCTACCCGGCTAGCGCCGAGCGGCTGTGGCGCGAGGATAGCGTCTATGACATCGTGGTGGTCCTGGGGCACAACGACGATCCGCCCGTCCCGGGCCTCGGCTCGGCGATCTTCCTGCACATCTGCAAGCCCGGCTATCCGCCCACGGAGGGCTGCGTCGCGGTCATGCGCGAGGACCTGGAAGACCTGCTGGATTCGGCCCGGCCGGGCGATGCGGTGGAGATCCGCGCCGTATGAACCATCCGCCGCTCCGCCAGGTTCTGGCCGGCGGCGAGCTGGCCCGACACCGACACGCCGAGGGCTACCTCGCGGTGGTGCTGTCCGGCGGCTACGAGGAGGCGGGCGAGGCGGGCCGGCGGCGCGTCGCGGCAGGCGATGTCATCGTCCACCATCCCTTCGAGGCGCACCTGAACCGCGTGCCCGGCCGCGGCGCCGCGGTGCTGAACCTGCCGCTTCTGGGCCCCCTGCCCGGAAGCTTCGGCCGGATCCGCGATCCGGACCTGATCGTTCGCACCGCCGAGCGCGACCCGAACGCCGCGGTGGCGCTGCTAGCCTCGGAGTTCGCCGTGGCGCCACCCGTCGGCGGAGACTGGCCGGACGATCTGGCGCGGCTGCTGGCCACGCGCCCCACGGGCCTTCAGGCCTGGGCGGCGAAGCGCAACCTGTCCGTCGAGCACCTGTCGCGCGGCTTCCGCAAGGTCTTCGGCGTGGCGCCCCAGCGCTTCGGCCTCGAGGCCCGCGCCCGGGCCGCGGCCGCCGACGCCGCGCATTCGGCGGCGCCCCTGGCCGCCATCGCCGTGGACCGGGGCTTCGCGGATCAGGCCCACATGACCCGCGCCGTGGCCGCCGTGACTGGCCGCACCCCCGGCGCCTGGCGCGCATCAAGTCCGTTCAAGACCTAAACCTGAGGCCGGCCCAGGGTCGGGGCATGAATCGACGCCAGCTCCTTATCGCGGCCACGGCCGCCGCCCTGCCCCTCCCCGCCGCCGCTGAAAGCCGCACCCGTTGGAAGGTGCGCGGCTCGGAGGGCTTCGACGCCCTCTGTTTCCTGGGACCGCTGTCCGGCAAGCCGCTCTACACCCGGTACTACGAAGCTGAACTGGCACACTTCCGGCCGGCGTTTCCACCGTCCGCCCAGGCGGCGCTGGACCGCCTGCAGGCCGCCGCCGATGCGAGGGGCTCGCTGCTGGCTCCCGGTCTCTGCACCCTATTGTCGGGCGCTTCGGATGCCACACTGGACGACGTGATCCTCGCCGTGCGCGAGGCGGAGGCCCGGGTGCGGCCGGCGTATGCGGAGAGCCCCTATTGGGACCAGGAGAGCTGGGACGCCTTCCTGGCCTCCCGCAAGGACCTGCTGGCCGTTCTCGCCGGCCTGAAGACGGCGGGATTCCCGGCGTTCCGCCAGACGTTCCTGCGGGCGAAGCTGGGGCCTCGGGTCGCGGCGCTGACGGCGCGGCTGGCGTCGCTGGACGTGATCGCCGAGCAGGAACGGCTGATCGGCCGCACGCTGGAGCCGGAGATCGAGGTCGTCCTGCTGTGGTTCTCCAAGCCGCACGGCACCCGGATCCAGGGCCAGCGGTTCCTGAGCCACGTGGACTATCCGGACGACCTGACGATCCGCATCGCCGCCCACGAGATCCTCCACCCGCCGTTCCCCATGGACGGGCCGACCGCCAAGGCCGCCATCGCCGCCCTGGAGGCCGATCCGCTGATGGTCCGCATCCTGAAGGAGCACGACCCCGCGTTCGGCTACAATACGATGGAAGGCATCCTCAACGAGGACACCGTCCAGGCCCTGGACCAGATCGTCTCCGACCGCCTGGGCGTCGCCCGGCCGCCCGCGGAGCGCTGGGCCAAGGCCGACGACGGCATGCACGTCCTGGCCGCGGGCCTCTACGGCCTGCTGAAGGCCGACGGCTACGATCGCACGGGCGGCGACATCGAGGCCTGGATGGCGAGGGCGGTGAAGACCGGCCGGCTCGCGCCGGCATCGCTGCACCCCGCCGCGGCCGGCGTCCTGGGCGTGCCCGCCGACAAGCTATGGCCCCGGCCTAAGACTTAGATTTTGTTGTAAACCCGGCCCTGGGCGTGTGGGCGGCCAGGCTTCCCCCTTTGGGGGAAAGCGGGAAGGCCCAAGGCCCTCAACGCCCCTGGCACCGAGGACCGCGGAGCGGACCCGCACGCTCGTGCCGCTCGGGGCCGCTTAGGGGCCGCTGTCGTCACTGGACATGGCCCGCCAGATTTCGACGGCCCGCGCGCTGCCACATGGCGAGCAGGACGTCACGACCATGCGCAAGCGCGGCGGCGCGTGCCCGTGGAAGCTGCGGGCGAGGGGGGTGGTCGAGGAGGTTCGGCAGGCCCGGGAAATACAAGGGTTGCCGGCTCACCGGCGGCTTTGAGGTATACAAGATGTAGTGGCTCGCGAACTTCTATCCCCAATCTATGGGAAATTATCCCCGCCGACCAGCGGTTTTTCGGTATCGACTCGCGGGGAACTATGCCAGCTTGGGTGCGCCGACGAGAAAGGGCCGACCCTTTCGGATCGGCCCTATGCGCTCGTAGCTCAGTGGATAGAGCAGGTTCTTCGTAGGTCCCCGGTCGCTGGTTCGAGTCCAGCCGAGCGCGCACTATCCACAGACGAGGCGGTCACTCTGACGGGTGGCCGCCTTTTTTGGTTCTAGCTCGCCAACCCTCAAGGAGTCGAATCACTAGAGTTGGCCCATCGTCAACGATTCGACTCCGGGGCGCAATTCAAATATGGTACATTTCTGACCTGATTTTGGATGAACCGGTTTGGCCGCTGACGACGTCTCAAAGGCCAAGGGCGTTCCCAACCCTCTGCCCGTGTCGCTCTCCCCCCTAACTCGGGCGCGGTTAGAGGCGCTTGCAAACTCAGAACTCTTTGGAGGCGGAGCGCGCGATGTGGCGCGCCGCTTTATCGAAGATGGAATCCGGAGGGTCGTGGAAGAGGGCTGGTTCGGCGAGGTTCGACTCACCGTTGCCAGTAGCCCTTCCACTGAGGGGAGACCGGGTGAGCCAGAGCGGAGCTAGTCGCCAGTCGATGGCCTGGGCCTCGGTCATATACATCACCTTCGCCAGTGAGAGGCTGCGAGCTGCGGCGGAGAGAAAGCTAGCTGCAATTGGAGCGCGAGACACCGGAGCGAACCTACGCAATAAGATCAGCCGGGGCGGATTTACCGGGGCGTTCCTGATCTAATGTCTGACAGCAGCGGGCGTGACAGCTCTACGTTTGCAGGACTGACGGCCTTCGGCCACGCGCTAGTGGTCATGGTGCTCGCCGCCGCCATCGGTCTTGTGTGGACGTCCGTCGATGCGACGCGGACGAAACGCGAGATAGCTTATCAGCAGGCCCGCGAACGGTGCCAAGGCGCCACCAATTCCGATTGCCAAGAGCTCGCTACTGCGATCCGAAGCGCTGTCGCAGGTGAGCGGGCCGCCGACCTCGCCGCACAACAACTGTGGCTTAACATCATCGGCATTATCGGCCTGGGTGCCACCGTTCTGTTTGCCGCCTTCGCCTGGCGTGAAGCGCAGAGGGCCGCCGCTGAGGCCCGCGAGGCGAACCGGATTAGTCGTGAGGCGCTCTTTTCTGACCAACGGGCGTGGCTGGAAATCGACCAAGTAACCATTGAGACGGACCTCAGGTGGACGGAGACGGAGGCCCGCATAACATTCTGGTTCACCTACAAGAACATTGGAAACACTCCCGCGCGCGGTGTGACAACCGACGCCGTTTTGCATTATGACTTCCTTAAATGGCCGCATGAAGTGCGGCGGGAAATGATGGCTGCCAAAGCCAACCAGAAGCCGTTTTTCGGTCAGCTTGTGTTCCCCAACCGAGAATTGCGCCAAGGTCTTGGCTTGGTTGTCACGATTGACGAACTGAACGCCTACGACGCTCGTATGCAGGTCGAGTTCGCCGGGGACCGAGTGGCACCAGGTTGGAACCACTATAGTCTGGTGGGCTGCGTCACCTACTGGTCTGCCGGGGATGTTCCCCATCAAACCGGGTTTGTGTTCGATCTGCGCCCCGAGACACCCTACGGGGTCAGTCACGCCTTCAAGCGCGGGCAGGACGTGCCAAAGACGCACATGTTCCTGCAGCGGTCCCACCATGGAGACATCGAAGCGACTTAGGGCGGCCAACGCCGCAATACTGCTTATCCCTCCCATCACGCGTCACCGTTTCCGATGACAGGCGGGACCACATTCGCAGGCGTCCGAACCGTTTTTGGTGTGTTTGCTGCACAATACAGCGCCCGCCGACCAGCTCTGGCCCCGGCCTAAGGCCTAGAGGCTGTCGTAAACCCGGCTCCGGGCGTATCGGCCACCTGGAGGCGGGCGGCGGCCAGGCTTCCCCCTCCGGGGGAAATGGGGGGGTTACAAGATCCTCAACGCCCTCTTGCCCCAAAGACCGCCGAGCCGACGCGCACGCTCGTCGCGCCGAAGCGTATGGCGGTTTCGAAGTCGCCGCTCATACCCATCGAGAGTTTCGAGAGCCCGTTGCGGGCGGCGATCTTGGCGAGGAGGGCGAAGTGCGGCCCCGGCGGCTCGTCGGCGGGCGGGATGCACATCAGTCCTTCCGGCTGCAGGCCATAGGTCTCGCGGCAGGCCGTGATGAAGGCGTCGGCGTCGGAGGGCAAGATGCCGGCCTTCTGCGGCTCCTCGCCGGTGTTCACCTGGACGTAGAGACGGGGCGCCCGGCCCTGCTTCTGCGCCTCGTCGGCCAGCGACCGGGCCAGCTTTTCGCGGTCCAGGCTCTCGATCACGTCGAAGAAGGCCACCGCCTCCTTCGCCTTATTGGTCTGCAAGGGGCCGATCAGGTGGAGCGTCAGGCCCTCGGCCTTGCCGGCCCAGCGGGCCATCGCCTCCTGCACGCGGTTTTCGCCGAACACCTTCTGGCCGGCGGCCAGCACCGGCTCGATCGCCTCCCACGGCTGGGTCTTGGAGACGGCCACCAGGGTCACGTCGTTCGGATCGCGTCCGGCGGCTTGCGCGGCGCGGGCGATCCGGGCCACCACGTCGACGTAGCCTTCGGCATTGGGAGCGGCGGACATTTCCGGGTTCTGGACCTTGCAGCGTACGGCCCGGCTCTTACCGGCGCGGCGACGGCTGCGGAAGGCCCTGCCAGCCCTGCTGTTCTTCACCGACCCACGGCGCACGCCGGATCCGGAGGCCATCGCCGCGGCCCTGCCGCCCGGAAGCGCCATCGTCTATCGCCACTTCGGCGCCCCCGACGCCGAGGCGCGGGCGCGCCGGCTGCGGGACATCGCCCGGTCGCGCGGGATCAAGCTGCTGGTCGGGCTGGATATTCCGCTCGCGGCCCGGGTCGGGGCGGACGGCGTCCACCTGCCGGAGCGGCTGGCGCATCGCGCCGGCGCCGTGAGGCGCGCGCATCCGCAATGGCTGGTGACCTCGGCGGCGCATTCCCTGGCCGCCGCGCGAAGGGGGGACGCCGACGCGGTGGTGATCTCAGTGGCGTTGCCGTCCAACAGCGCATCGGCCGGCGCAGCGCTGGGGCCGATCCGCCTGGCCACCACCGTCCGCGCCGCGGGCCGGCCCGCCTATGCGCTGGGGGGCGTGAACAACAAAACGGCCCGACGCCTTCTGGACGCGGGCCTCATCGGACTGGCGGCCGTCGAAGGCCTTAGAACTTGAAGGTGGACTCCAGCCGGACCTTCGGCTGGTCGGCGGGGCGGGCCTGATTCCGCTGCGGGGTCAGATCCTGGTCGCCCAGGGCCACCGAGCCGCCCACGCGGACGGAGGGGGTGATCCGGAAGTAGGCGCCGGCCGAGACGTCGTTCGAGGTGGCCGGCCGGCCGTCGGGCTGCTGGATGCCCAGCATCAGGCCGAAGCGGCCCTTGAACGCATCGAAGCGCGTATTGCGTCCGGCGTTCGGCGCGACGGTGGTCGGTTCGGACTTCACCGTGAAGTCCATGGGCTTGGGAGCCTTGTCCGCCGCGTACGCGGCCCCGGCCGCCGCGCTGATCAGCGCGGACGCGGCGAGGACGACGCTGATGCGGCGTGCAGACATCTAACCCTATATAGCCCCAACGGTCACCATTCGCGACCTGCCCCTCGAGTACAGCATCGCGATTGCCGTCGAATTAAGGGCGGCGCCATTTGCGGGTCAACGGGACTCGCCCCTCGCGCGCTCCGTTAACGATAAGATCGTTCGGTTGTGTGGCGCCTGGGGCACGCGATTCCTGTTTGGCGCCTCACAACGCATTGTTATAGAGGCAGCCGGCGCGGGGCGGCGCCGTGGCGCTTGCGCCGCGGAAATCTATGGAGACGGATACATATGCCGTTTGTGCGCGGTAACCGGATGCGTGGCTTGATGATCGCGGCCACGGCGCTGAGCGTCGTCGCCGTGGGGGCCTGTGGGAGCATCCCCAACCCGCTGGGCGGCGGAAAATCGGCCAAGGTCCGCTCGTCGGGCGACAACGCCGCGGCGATCGGCGTCAACGGCTACCTGTGGCGCGCGACGCTGGACACCCTGTCGTTCATGCCCCTGGCCTCTGCAGACCCGTACGGCGGCGTGATCGTGACCGACTGGTACACGAACCCCGAAAAGCCGGACGAGCGCTTCAAGTGCACGGTCTACATCCTGGACTCGCGCCTGCGCGCCGACGGCCTGAACGTGGCGGTCTTCAAGCAGCTGCGCGACGCCAGCGGCAACTGGGTGGACCAGCCGACCGCCGGCCAGACCGAGACGGACATCGAGAACTCGATCCTGACCCGGGCCCGCCAGCTTCGACTTTCGAACATCCGGGGCTGAAGCTCCCATTGCTCCCCCCTTCGGGGGAGCTGTCGGCGGACGCCGACTGAGGGGGCTTCCGCCGTAGCCTGGCCGCCGGGATGAAACCCCCTCCGGCTCAAGGCTTCGCCTCGACCCACCTCCCCCACATCGCGCGCGGTGCGCGCTGGGGGAGGAATGGTTGACCGGACGTCCAACTCCAGTCCAAAGGCCCGTCATGGCCCGCTACAATCCGAAAGAGACCGAGCCGAAGTGGCGCAAGGCGTGGAGCGACGCCGACAGCTTCCGCGCGGTCGCCGACCCGTCCAAGCCCAAATACTATGTGCTGGAGATGTTCCCGTACCCGTCGGGGCGCCTGCACATGGGCCATGTGCGAAACTATTCGATGGGCGACGTCATCGCCCGCTTCAAGCGCGCCCGGGGCTTTTCAGTGCTGCACCCGATGGGCTGGGACGCCTTCGGCCTGCCCGCCGAGAACGCCGCCATGGAGCGCGGCGTCGACCCCAAGGGCTGGACCTACGACAACATCGCCCGGATGCGGGCCGAACTGAAGGAGCTGGGCCTGTCGATCGACTGGTCCCGCGAGTTCGCCACCTGCGACGTGGAGTATTACGGCAAGCAGCAGGCCTGGTTCCTGGACCTGTTCGCCCGGGGCCTGGTCTATCGCAAGGAGAGCCTGGTCAACTGGGACCCGGTGGACCAGACGGTGCTGGCCAACGAACAGGTGGTGGACGGGCGCGGCTGGCGTTCGGGCGCGGTCGTGGAGAAGCGCAAGCTGAACCAGTGGTCCATGCGGATCACCGACTATGCCGACCAGCTGACCGACGACCTGCAGGCCCTGGATCGCTGGCCCGAGAAGGTGCGGGTCATGCAGGAGAACTGGATCGGCCGGTCCAGGGGCCTGCGGTTCAAGTTCCACTTCGCCGGCGAAGACCGGCCGGAAGGGACGGGGCCGGAGGGGCTGGAGGTCTACACCACGCGTCCGGACACCCTGTTCGGGGCGAGCTTCGTCGGCATCGCCGCCGACCACCCGCTGGCGGCGGAGGTGGCGGCGCGCGACCCCAAGGCGGCGGCCTATATCGAGGAATGCCGCAAGGGCGCGGCCACCGAGGCCGAGATCGAGACCGCTGAGAAGACCGGCTACGACACCGGCCTGCGCGTGAAGCATCCGTTCGACCCGAACTGGGAGCTGCCGGTCTGGATCGCGAACTTCATCCTGATGGATTACGGCACGGGCGCGATCTTCGCCTGCCCGGCCCACGACCAGCGCGACCTGGATTTCGCCCGCAAGTACGGCCAGCCGGTGCGGCCCGTGGTGCTGCCGCCCGGTGAAGACCCGGCCACGTTCGAGATCGGGACCGAGGCCTATACGGGCCCTGGGACCATCTACAATTCCGGCTTCCTGGACGGGATGGACATCGAGGCCGCCAAGGCCGCGGCGATCGCCCGGATCGAGGGTCAGGGCGACGGCGAGGGCGCGACGGTGTTCCGCCTGCGCGACTGGGGCGTTTCGCGCCAGCGGGCCTGGGGCTGTCCGATCCCGGTGGTCCACTGCCCGACGGACGGGGTGGTGCCCCTGCCGAAGGACCAGCTGCCGGTCACCCACCCGGCCGACATCGAGTTCGGCAAGTCCGGCAACGCGCTGGAACGGCACCCCACCTGGAAGCACACCACCTGCCCCAAGTGCGGCGGGCCGGCCACGCGGGAAACCGACACGCTGGACACCTTCGTGGACAGCTCCTGGTACTTCGCCCGCTTCGCCAATCCGGACGCGGCCGAGCCGATCGACAAGGCGGCGGCGGACTACTGGCTGCCCGTGGACCAGTACATCGGCGGCATCGAGCACGCCGTGCTGCACCTGCTGTACGCCCGCTTCATCACCAAGGCCCTGGCCGACGACGGCCAGCTGTCGGTTCGCGAGCCGTTCGCGGGCCTGTTCACCCAAGGCATGGTCACCCACGAGACCTATCGCCGCCAGAGCGGGGATTGGGTCGAGCCGAAGGAGGTAGAGCTGCTGACAGAGGGCAATACCCGTCGCGCCGTCATGGTCGGCAGCGGGGAGCCGCTGGTGATCGGCGACATCGAGAAGATGTCGAAGTCCAAGAAGAACACGGTGGCGCCCGAGGAGATCTTCGAGGTCTATGGCGTCGACGCCGCGCGCCTGTTCGTGCTGAGCGACAGCCCGGCGGAACGGGACGTGCAGTGGACCAGCGGCGGGGTCCAGGGCTCGTGGCGGTTCGTGAACCGCGTCTGGGACGAGTTCGACAGCCAGCCGCAGGACATCTCCACGGCCGAGCCGGACGCCGAGCTGCAAAGGGCCACCCACAAGCTGACCAAGCAGGTGACCGAGGCGATCGACACCTTCCGCTTCAACTCGGGCATCGCGAGGCTGTACGAGTTCCTGAACCTGCTGAAGGCCAATCCGGCGAAGGGGGCGAGCCCGGCCGTGCTGGCCGCGCGCCAGGAGGCCCTGTCGGCCTTCGCCCGGCTGATCGCGCCTTTCACGCCGCACCTGGCCGAGGAATGCTGGGCCCGCATCGGCGGCCAGGGCATGGTGGTTCAGGCCCCCTGGCCCACCTTCGACCCCGCCCTGACCGAGGACGCGGTGAAGGTGCTGCCGGTACAGGTGAACGGCAAGCGCCGGGGCGAGATCACCGCCCCCGCCGGCGCAGAGCAGGCCGACGTCGAGAAGATCCTCATGGCCGACCCGGAGATCGCCCAGCGGCTGGAGGGCCTGACCATCCGCAAGATCATTGTGGTCAAGGACCGGATCGTGAATATCGTGGCTGCATGAAGAGGTTCCTCGCCGTCGCCCTCGTCTCGGCCCTAGCGCTCGGCGGCTGCGCCGGCTTTCAGCCGCTGTACGCCCAGCCCGAGGTGGTGAAGAACCTGGCCGCCATCCAGGTGAACGCGCCGTCCGGCCGCACCGGCTATCTCATCCGCCAGCACCTGGACGACGCCTTCGCCAAGGACCACGCGGCGCCGGCCGCCTACACCATGGACCTCAGCCTGGGCGAGGCGCGGTATCCGCGCGGGGTGCGGATCGACAACGTGGCCACCCGCTACGAATACGTGCTGACCGCCAGCTACGCCCTGCGCGACATCCGGTCCCGCGCCGTGGCCAAGCAGGGCCAGGTTCGGGTCGAGCTCACCTACGACAGCGCCGACCAGCCCTATGCCTCGATCTCCGCCCAGCAGGACGCCCAGGACCGGGCGGCCGAGGAAGCGGCCCGCCGCATCCAGCTCGAGCTGGCCGTCTGGCTGGCCAACGGGGCCAAGGTCGCCCGCGCGAACTAGATGATCCTCGGCAAGCGTCCGGACATCGAGCGCTTCCTCGGGAAACCCGATCCCGCCATCCGCGCCGTCCTGATCTATGGCCGGGACCTGGGGGTCGTGCGCGACCGTGGCCACCAGCTGGCCGGCAAGGTGGTTCCCAACCCCGACGATCCCTTCGACGTCGCACTGCTGACCGAACAGGACCTGGCCGACGACGGCGGGCGGCTGGAGGGCGAGCTCGCCGCCCAGTCGCTGATGGGCGGCCGGCGGCTGGTGCGCCTGCGCCTCACCGCCGAGAAGCCGGCCGCCGACAAGCTGGCGGCCGAGGCGCTGGACCGGCACGCCAAGGGCGAGCTCAACCCGGACGCCTTCTTCCTGATCGAGGCCGGCAACCTCGGCCGCGAGTCCGCCCTGCGCAAGGCCGCCGAGAAGGCGAACGCGGCGGCCGCCATCCCCTGCTACGAGGACGAGCCCGGCGACGTGGCCCGGCTGGTGCGCGAGCTGCTCGCCAAGGACCAGGTGGCGCTGAACGCCGACGCCCTGCAGCTATTCGTAGGCCGGCTGCCCAAGGAACGGGGCGTGGCGCGCCAGGAGATCGAACGGCTGGCCCTCTATCTCGGCCCCGGCAGCGGGACCACGGCCACGCCGGCGGACCTGGAGCCCTTCCTGGGCGTGGAGCCGGAATCCTCGCTGTTCGACGCGGCGGCCGACGCTTTCGGCGGGCGGCTGGGCGAGGCGCAGGCGGGCCTGCGCCGGGCGGCGCAGGAGGGCGAGGCGGGGCCGGCCGCGGTCCGCGCCATCGGCATGCACCTAGGCAAGCTGCGGCGCGTCCTGACCCTGCACAAGAACGGCGCGGGCCTGCAGGAGGCGGCCAAGGCCTCGGGCGTGTTCTGGAAGCAGGAGCGGGAGTTCCTGCGCCAGGCGCGGAGCTGGTCGCTGGACGAGCTGGACCGCATCCAGCCGGAAGTGCTGGCGGCGGACAAGGCCTGCAAGACCGCCGGCTCCCCCGATCGCCTCATCGCCGAGCGCCTGGCCCTGACCATCGCCGGCCGGGCGCGGCGGCTGGGCCTCTAGCGGCGCATCAGGCGGCGGCAGATCTCGTCGAGCTGTTCCAGGCTGGCGTAGCGGATCTTCACCTCCCCGGCGCCGCCGCGGTCGGCGATGTCGACGCTCATGCCGAGGGCGTCCTCCAGGTCGACCTCCAGCGAGGCCGTGTCGGCGTCCTTGGCCTTGCGCGGGCCGGACGCCTTCTTGGGCGCCTCGCCGCCGCCGCGGGTCAGCGCCTCGGCGTCGCGCACCGTCAGCCCCTGCTCCACGATGCGGTCGGCCAGCTGTTCGGCGTTTTCCGCGGTCAGGAGGGCCCGGGCGTGGCCGGCGGTGAGCCGTCCGGCCACCAGGTGGTCCTGGACGCCCTGGGGCAACTGCATCAGCCGCAGGGTGTTGGCCACGTGGCTGCGCGACTTGCCCAGGCGCTTGGCCGCCTCCTCCTGGGTGATCTGGAGCTGGCCCATGAGCGCGGAATAGGCGCGGGCCTCTTCCATGGGGTTGAGGTCGGCCCGCTGGATGTTCTCGATGATGGCGATCTCGAACGCCTCGACGTCGCCCAGGTCGCGGACCAGCGCCGGGATCGCGGAAAGGCCCGCCCGCTGCGCCGCGCGCCAGCGGCGCTCGCCGGCGACGATCTCGAATTCGCCCGCGGTGCGCTTGGACGGCCGCACGAGGATCGGCTGCAGCACGCCCTTGTCACGGATGGACTCGGCCAGTTCGGCCAGCTCGGCCTCGGCGAAGGTCTGGCGCGGCTGTTCGGGGTTGCGGTGGATCAGCTCGATCGGGATCTCACGGACGCCGGTGGCCGGATCGGCGGCGTGCGCGATCTCCTCGGATTCGCCCAGCAACGCCGACAGGCCGCGGCCCAATCCCCTGCGGTTCTCCGCCATCTTCAGCTCAGTTCCATGGTTTGGCTGGCGCGCCGCTTGCGCTCCCGCAGCACGACCTCGCGCGCCAGTTTCAGGTAGGCTTGGCTGCCGGCGCACTTGAGGTCGTAGACCAGCGCGGGCTTGCCGAACGACGGCGCCTCTGAGACGCGGACGTTCCGCGGGATCACCGTCTGGTAGACCGCCTCGCCGAAGTGGGCGCGGACGTCACTGGCCACCTGTTCGGAGAGCGAGTTGCGGCGGTCGTACATGGTCAGGACCACGCCCTGGAGCTCGAGCGCCGGGTTCAGGCTGCCCCGCACCAGGTCGATGGTCCGCATCAGCTGAGAGAGGCCTTCCAGGGCGAAGAACTCGCACTGCAGGGGCACCAGCACCGCGTCGGCGGCCGCCATGGCGTTGACCGTCAGCAGGTTCAGGGACGGCGGGCAGTCGATCAGGACATAGGTGTAGGCGCCGGTGGAGCGGATCGGGGCGATGGCGTCGCGCAGCTTGAAGGAGCGGCGGGCCTGCTGGCCCAGTTCCAGCTCCACGCCGGAGAGGTCGGGGTCGGAGGCGATCAGGTCGAGGCCCGGCACCGAGGTCTTCACCACCGCCTCCAGCAGCGGCTGCTCACCCATCAGCACGTCGTAGAGCGTCCGTTTGCGCAGCGCCCGGCCCACGCCCAGGCCGGTGGAGGCGTTGCCCTGGGGATCGCTGTCGACCAGCAGCACCTTTTCGCCCACGGCGGCCAGGGCCGTGCCGAGGTTGATGGCCGTGGTCGTCTTGCCGACGCCGCCCTTCTGGTTGGCGACCACCAGCACGCGTAGTCCCCGGTCAGACCTTACGGACACGCCCCAGCCTCCTCACACGCACGATGCGGCCTCTCTCGTCACTCAGCGACGGTACGACATCCGCCTCGTATTCCCAATATCTTGCGGCCTCGGACATGTCTGCCACCACATCTTGCCCCTTGAGGAACAGGCCCTGCGCCCCCGACTGCAAGTATGGCCGGGCATACCCCAACAGTCTGTGAAGCGGGGCGCAAGCGCGGGCGGTGACGATGTCCACAGCCAGGGTGAGGTTTTCCGCCCTTTCGTTGTGAACCGTGGCCGGCAGGTCCAGCTCGGCGACCACCTGGGAGAGGAAGCGGCAGCGCTTGGCCATGCTTTCCACGAGGTGGACGTGAAAGCCCGGGCGGCCCTTGCCGAGGATCGCGAGCACCAGGCCCGGGAAACCGGCGCCGGCCCCGAGGTCGGCCCAGGTGAGGGCGTCGGGCGCCAGGCGGAAAAGCTGGGCCGAGTCCCAGGCGTGGCGGTTCCAGAAGTCCGGGATGGTGGCGGGGCCCACGAGGTTCATCACCGCATTGCCCTCGGTCAGCATCTCGAGGAAGCGGGTCAGGTCGGCGATCTGGTCGGGTGTGGCCTTGGCCTTCTTCGCGAACTCCGCCGCGTTCAGGAGATCTGTCACGCCCCCTCCACCACTTCGTGGTCCCCCTCCCCCGCTTCGCAGGGGAGGAGCGAGACGCGGCGCAGCCGCTCCTCCCCCGTGCAACGGGGGAGGTGGCAGCGAAGCTGTCGGAGGGGGCGCGCGGGCCAGAGTTTCATCTAGGCGGCGCGGCGGCGGACGTGGGCGAGGAGCGCCGTGAGGGCGCCCGGGGTGACGCCTTCGATGCGGGCGGCCTGGCCCAGGGTCAGCGGGCGGACAGCGGCCAGTTTCTCGCGGACCTCGTTGGAGAGGCCGCCGATCGCGGCGTAGTCCAGGGCGGCCGGGAGGCGCAGGTCCTCGTCGCGGCGGAAGGCCTCGGCGTCGGCGGCCTGGCGGTCGAGGTAGCCGGCGTAGGAGGCGTCGATCTCGATCTGCTCGCGCACGGCAGGCGACCAGGCGGCGATCTGCGGCCAGATTTTCGTCAGGCCGTCGAAGTCGATGGTCGGGTAGGCGAGCAGCTCGACCAGGTTGCGGCGCTGACCGTCAGCCTTGACGGGCAGTCCGGCCTTGGCGGCGGCGGAGGGGGTTAGCCTCAGGGCGGCCGCCTCGGCGCGGGCGGCCGCGAGCTCGGCATGTTTCACGTGAAACGCCGCGGCCCGGCGGGAACCCACGACCCCGAGGTCGATCCCCTTGCCGGTCAGCCGCTGGTCGGCGTTGTCGGCGCGGAGGGTCAGGCGGAACTCCGCCCGGCTGGTGAACATCCGATAGGGTTCGGTGACGCCCCGAGTGACCAGGTCGTCGATCAGGACGCCGATATAGGCCTCGTCGCGTGCGAACTGGGCCGGGTCGGCGCCGGAGGCGGCCCTCGCCGCGTTCAGGCCGGCGACCAGCCCTTGCGCCCCCGCCTCCTCGTAGCCGGTCGTGCCGTTGATCTGGCCGGCGAGATAGAGGCCCGGCAGGCGCTTGACCTCCAGGGTCGGGAACAGCTCACGCGGGTCCACATAGTCGTATTCGATGGCGTAGCCGTGCCGCTTCACGACCACCTGCTCCAGGCCGGGGATGGTGCGCAGGAACAGGTCCTGGGTCTCGGCGGAGACCGAGGTGGAGATGCCGTTGGGATAGACGGTGGTGTCGTCCAGGCCCTCTGGTTCCAGGAAGATCTGGTGGCTGGTCTTGTCGCGGAAGCGGACGACCTTGTCCTCGATGGAGGGGCAGTAGCGCGGCCCCTTCCCCGACACCCGGCCGCCATAGACCGCCGACTCCGTCAGCCGCTCGGCGATGATCCGGTGGGTCTCTTCCGTGGTGTAGGTGATTCCGCACTGGACCTGGGGCGTCGTGATCGCCGCGGTCAGGAAGGAGAACGGGATCGGCTCGGCGTCCGCGTCCTGCATCTCCAGGCCGTCCCAGGCGATGGTCGAGCCATCCAGCCGCGCCGGCGTGCCGGTCTTGAGGCGCCCCATCCGCAGGCCGGAGGCATAGAGCCGGTCGGCCAGGCCGATGGCCGGGGCGTCGCCGATCCGGCCGGCGGGGATCCGCTGTTCGCCCTGGTGGATCACGCCCTTGAGGAAGGTGCCGGTGGTCAGGACCACGCGTCCCGCCCGGTATACGGTCCCGCTGGCGCCCACCGCCCCGGCGACCGCGCCGTCCGTGACGATAAGGTCCTCGACCGCCTCCGCGATGATCTCCAGGCTGGGGGTCGCGGCGAGCTCGGCCTGCATGGCTTCGCGGTAGAGGCGGCGGTCGATCTGGCTGCGCGGACCGCGCACCGCCGCGCCCTTAGAGCGGTTGAGCATGCGGAACTGGATGCCGGCCACGTCGGCCAGGCGGCCCATGACGCCGTCCAGGGCGTCGATCTCGCGGACGAGATGGCCCTTGCCCAGGCCGCCGATGGCCGGGTTGCAGCTCATCTCGCCGATGGTTTCGAGCTTGTGGGTGAGCAGCAGGGTGCGCGCGCCGAACCGCGCCGCCGCGGCCGCCGCCTCGCAGCCAGCGTGCCCCCCACCGATGACGATCACATCCCAGGTCATGCGGGGGTGCATATAGGGGAAAGCCGGGGGTGTTTCACGTGAAACAGTGGCGCAGTGGTGTTTGAACTCCTCCCCCGCGCAGCGGGGGAGGTGGATCGGCGCCACCGGCGGCGAGACGGAGGGGGCGCGAAGCCGGAAGCTCGGGGACGCCGCCTTGCGCCCCCTCCACCACTTCGTGGTCCCCCTCCCCCGCTTTGCGGGGGAGGAGCTATCGGTTCACTTCCCGATGCAGAAGGTGGAGAAGATGCGGCCGAGGACGTGTTCGGGGTCGATGCGGCCGGTGATACGGTCGAGGGCGCGGGCGGCCAGGCGGACGTCTTCGGCCGCGAGTTCCAGGTGTTCGTCCTGGGCCAGGGCGTGGCGGAGGCGGTCGGCGGCCTCGGTCAGGAGCTCCTGGTGGCGAAGCCGGGTGGCGGCCGGGGGCTCGGCGCCCTCCAGGGCCTCGACGATCCGCTCTTCCAGCACCCCGCGGATCCAGTCGAGGTCGCCGGGACCCCTGGCCGTGATCTCCGCGACGGCGAGGCCCAGGCGCCTCGCCTGCCCCGCCGCCCAGGCGCCCGCCGGGCCCACGGCCAGGTCCCGCTTGGTGATCAGACAGAGGTCGCCGGGCCGCAGCTCCATCGGGACGGTTCCGGTCTCGGCCGACGAGCCGTCCACCAGCCAGAGCCGCAGGTCGGCGCCGGCCGCCCAGGCGCGCGCGCGTCGCACGCCCTCGGCCTCGATCTCGTCCCCCGTCTCGCGCAGGCCCGCCGTGTCGGCCATCAGGGCCTTGTAGCCTGCCAGGACCATCGGGACCTCGATGATGTCCCGCGTCGTCCCGGGGGTGGCCGTGACGATGGCGGCGTCGCGGCCGGCCAGGGCGTTCAGCAGGGTGCTCTTGCCGGCGTTGGGCGCGCCGATCAGGGCGATGCGATAGCCCTCGCGGATTCGCTCGCCCCGCTCCGCGTCGGCCGCCGCGATCTCCAACTCGGCGACCAGTTGTTGCAGCACCGGCCGCGCGCGGGCCGCCACATCCTGCGGCACCTCCTCGTCCGGAAAGTCGACCGCGGCCTCCAGCATGGCGAGGGCCTCGAGCAGCGCCTCGGTCCAGCGGGCCTGGACATCGGACAGCCGCCCGCCGAGCTGCTCCAGCGCCTGGCGGCGCTGGGCCTCGGTCTCGGCATCGATGAGGTCGGCGACACCCTCGGCCTGGGCCAAGTCCAGCTTGCCGTTTTCGAAGGCCCGGCGCGTGAACTCGCCCGGCTCGGCCAGCCGCAGGTCCAGGGCCCGCAGCGCCGCGATCACGGCGCCGACCACGGCCGGCCCGCCGTGCACGTGAAACTCCGCCGCGTCTTCACCGGTGTAGCTCTCCGGGCCGGCGAAGAAGAGGACCAAGGCCTGATCGATCGCCTCGCCGTCCGGATGCCGCAGGGTCTTGAGGCTCGCGCGCCGCGGCCGCGGAAGCGCGCCGGCCAGCACCTTCACCGCCGCCCGGGTCGCCGGCCCCGAGACCCGCACCACCGCCACCGCAGCACGGCCCGCGGCCGTGGCCGGCGCGTAGATCGTATCGGTCATTTCCGGGCGGTCGCGGCTTCCATGAACTTGCGGAACTGCTCCTGGGCGCCCGTTCCGAAGGTCATCCAGTTCTTCATGAACTCCTCCGGATTGAGCATGTTGATGTTGGCGTCGACGCGCTTGCTCATCTCGCTCACCAGATGGTCGTTCAGCGCGCTCACGTCCGGCAGGCCCATGAACCGCCGGGCTTCCTCCGGGGTGCAATCCACCTCGATGGTCATCTTCATGACGTCTGGCCCTCTCTATCCTCGGCGACCATATGGCCGTGAGCCGCGGATGTGCGCTAGTACCCGCTGCCGGGTCAGTAACGAACGAGGACGAAACATGGGCGAACGCATCAGCATCACGACGCCGGACGGCGAGTTTTCGGCCTATGTAGCCCGGCCGGCCGCGGCCAAGGCTCCTGCGGTCGTGGTGATCCAGGAGATCTTCGGCGTGAACCAGGTGATGCGCGACATCACCGACGGCCTGGCGGCCCAGGGCTACCTGGCCATCTGCCCCGATCTGTTCTGGCGGATCGAGCCCGGCATCGACATCACCGACCAGTCCGAGGCCGAATGGAAACGGGCCTTCGAACTGTTCAACGCCTTTGACGTCGACCAGGGGGTCAAGGACATCCAGGCGACCATCAAGGCCATCCGCGGCGACGCGGGCTGCAGCGGCAAGGTGGGCGCCGTCGGCTTCTGCCTGGGTGGCCTGCTGGCCTTCCTCACCGCCACCCGCACCGACGCGGACGCGGCGGTCTCGTACTACGGCGTGGGCCTCGAGAACCGGGTGGCCGAGGCGGAGAAGCTGACCCGCCCCCTCCTCCTCCATATCGCCGAGGAGGACCAGTTCGTGCCGCAGGAGGCCCAGGCCGTCATCGTCCAGGCGCTGAAGGACCATCCGCAGATCGAAATCCACACCTACCCCGGCCGCGACCATGCCTTCGCCCGGGTGGGCGGGGAGCACTATGACGAGGCCGACGCCAGGCTGGCGGGCGGCCGCACCCTGCAGTTCTTCCAGCGGACGATCGGCTGATGCGCGCGGTCCGCTTCGAAAAGACCGGCGGCCCCGAGGTCCTCGAGGTCGTCGACATCGACGCCCCGGAGCCCAAGCCCGGCCAGGCGCGGGTGCGGCACGAGGCCATCGGGATCAACTTCATCGACACCTATCACCGCACCGGTCTCTACCCCGTGAAGCTGCCCTGCATTCCGGGTGGCGAGGCGGCAGGCGTGGTGGACGCGGTCGGCGAGGGCGTCACGCGGGTGAAGGTGGGCGACCGCGTCGCCTATTCCGGCGGTTTCGGCGCCTATGCCGAGGCCAATGTCGTGGCGGCGGACCGGCTGGTGACGTTGCCCGACGGCATCGACGCGCGGACCGCCGCGGCCGTGCTGCTGAAGGGCATGACCACCGAGGCCTTCATCCGCCGGACCTATCCGGTGAAGGCCGGCGAAACAGTGCTGGTGCATGCGGCGGTAGGCGGCGTGGGCCAGATCATGACCCAATGGCTGAAGGCCCTGGGCGCGGAGGTGATCGCCACCGTGGGCTCCGAGGCCAAGGCGACTAAGGCCCGCGAACTGGGCGCCGACCACGTGATCCTCTACCGCGAGCAGGATGTGGCCGCCGAGGTTCGCCGAATCACCGGCGGCAAGGGCGTGCCGGTGGCCTATGACTCGGTGGGCAAGGACACCTTCGAAGGTACGCTGGGCAGCCTGGCCCGCCGCGGCCTGTTCGTCAGCTTCGGCAACGCCTCGGGACCGGTCCCGCCCTTCCCGCCGGCGCGGCTGGCCCAAGGGGGCTCGCTGTACCTGACCCGGCCGACCCTGTTCGACTACATCGTCACCACCGAGGAGCTGGAGGCCTCGGCCGCCGCCCTGTTCGACGTGATCCGGTCAGGCCGGGTGAAGATCGAGATCGGGCAGACGTTTGGGTTGGCCGAGGCGCGGCAGGCGCATGAGGCGCTGGAGGGCCGCGCGACGGTCGGGGCGAGCTTGCTGATTCCGTAGAGACCGCGCCTCCGTCGGCTTCGCCGCCACCTCCCACGTGAAACACGGGGAGGAGCGAGGCTCCTCCCCTGCGGAGCGGGGGAGGTGGATCGCCCCGAAGGGGCGAGACGGTGGGGTGCTAGGCGGCCGGGGAAGGCCCCCTCCACCGCTTCGCGGTCCCCCTCCCCCAAGGGGGGGAGGAATAGTGGCGCCCTCTTCTTTTGTCATCCCGGTTTTGGCGGAGCCAAAGACCGGGACCCCGATCTGTTGCGGCGGAGATAAGGGTGAGGCGGCAACGCTGTGCATCCTTTCGGACGCAACACGTCGGGGTCCCGGTCTTCGCCTTGCGGCGAAGCCGGGATGACAGCGGTGGGCGATTTCACTGTTTCACGTGAAACAGTGAAGCTCGTAATACCGGTATGGCCGCGGTGCTACCGCGGGTAGGAAGACGCGCCGGGACACGCCTCGATTGGCGCCGCTCTCGCGCAGGGAAACGGGCAACCCCACGCCTTCGCGCTCCAAATTCGCCACAGGGCCAATTTGTCCGGGCGGCCTTTGAATAGATGGGGTTTTTCCGCGCGCGAAACACCGCCGTTCGCCCACAAAAAAGGGCTCCCGTCGCCGGGAGCCCCTATCCGGTCCGCGATGGCCCCGACCTAGCGTCAGGTGTTCATCGACTGGAAGAAGTCGTCGTTGTTCTTCGACTGGCGCAGCTTGTCGAGCAGGAACTCGATCGCGTCCTGGGCGCCCATCGGGTTGAGGATCCGCCGCAGGATGTAGGTCTTCTGCAGGTTGGTCTTTTCGGTGATCAGCTCTTCCTTCCGGGTGCCCGACTTCAGCACGTCGATGGCCGGATAGATGCGCTTGTCCGCCACCTTCCGGTCCAGGACGATTTCCGAGTTACCGGTGCCCTTGAACTCTTCGAAGATGACTTCGTCCATCCGCGAGCCGGTGTCGATCAGGGCGGTGGCGATGATCGTCAGCGAGCCGCCCTCCTCGATGTTCCGGGCAGCGCCGAAGAAGCGCTTGGGGCGCTGCAGGGCGTTGGCGTCGACACCGCCGGTCAGCACCTTGCCCGAGGATGGGACCACGGTGTTGTAGGCGCGGCCGAGGCGGGTGACCGAGTCCAGCAGGATGACGACATCGCGCTTGTGCTCGACCAGGCGCTTGGCCTTCTCGATCACCATCTCGGCGACCTGGACGTGGCGGGTGGCCGGCTCGTCGAAGGTCGAGGAGATCACCTCGCCCTTCACGGTGCGCTGCATGTCGGTGACTTCTTCCGGCCGCTCGTCGATCAGCAGCACGATGAGGTAGCACTCGGGGTGGTTGGTCTCGATCGACTTGGCGATGTTCTGCAGCATCACCGTCTTGCCGACCCGCGGCGGGGCGGTGATCAGGCAGCGCTGGCCCTTGCCCAGGGGCGCGACGATGTCGATGACCCGGCCGGAGCGGTCCTTCAGGGTCGGATCGTCGATCTCCATCTTGAACCGCTGGTCCGGATAGAGCGGGGTCAGGTTGTCGAACAGCACCTTGTGACGCACGGCGTCGGGGCTTTCGAAGTTGGTCAGGTCCACCTTCACCAGGGCGAAGTAACGTTCGCCTTCGCGCGGCGCCCGGACCTCACCGTCGACCGTGTCGCCGGTGCGCAGGCCGAACTTCCGGATCTGGGAGGGGCTGACGTAGATGTCGTCGGGGCCGGGCAGGTAGTTGGCTTCGGGCGAGCGCAGGAAGCCGAAGCCGTCCTGCACCACTTCCAGGGTGCCCGAGCCGGAGATGGCGACGCCTTCCTCGGCCAGCACCTTCAGGATCGCGAACATCATGTCCTGCTTGCGCATGGAGTTCGCGGACTCGATCTCGAGCTGCTCGGCGAAGGCGAGGAGGTCGGCGGGCGACTTGTCCTTCAGCTCCTGCAGGCTCATGCGGGTGAGCCCCATGGCGGCGATGGCCTTGGAGGCTTCGCTGGGCTCGTCGTTCTCGGGCTCGCCGGCGGCGTCCTCGGCGGCCGCTTCGGCGGCCAGCTGGGGCTCGAGGGTCTCGCCGAGGGTTTCGGCCTCGGTCTCGGGAACGTCGTTGTTGGTTTCGTCTTGCATTGATTTCACTTTGGAATTCGCGCGCCACCGGACGGAGTCCGGGTGCGGGCGGGTTAGTCTGTGGGCGCCGGAAGCGCCGATGTTCAACTTCGTCTGGGAGCCGGCTGCGACACGCGGGGCGTGGAGCCGGAAAAAGGCGGGGCGCGCCGGAGGCCGACGCGTTGTCGAGAGGAACCACGTCTGCGGGGACGGGTCAAGTATTCCTGCCCTTCGGGGGAGGTGGCGCAAAGCCGCCGGAGGGGGTCCGCTCCAACCTCGGATCACCCCCTCAGTCGGCCTTGCCGACAGCTCCCCCGAAGGGGAGCAACTTATAGATGGGCTACCGCGCGCCGAATTGAAGGGTGACGGCGAGGACGGCCACGACGGCGGCGAGGAACGGGAGCTCGTTGGTGGCGCGCCAGAACCTGGCCGACTTCGGGCGCTGGCCGGCCACGAACTTCTTGTACGAGCCGGACAGGAAGCCGTGCCAGGCGGAGAGGAAGATCACCGCCGCCAGCTTCACCATCATCCACGGCTGCAGCAGGAAGGCCCACCCCTCCTTGGCCGCATAGACGTGCCACAGGATCAGGCTGACGCCCAAGATCCAGGTCAGGCTCATCGACGGATTGATTATGATCTTCAACAGCTTGCGCTCCCAGACCTGGAAGTGCGCGTCGAACTCGCTGCCCGGAGGCGCCGTCTCGGTGTGGTAGGCGAACAGGCGGGGCAGGTACATCATCCCCGCCATCCAGGCGATCACCGCGATGATGTGCAGGCCCCGAAGCAGGTCGAACCAGTTCATGCCGCCTTGTCCCCCCGGCAGGCGCACTTGCCAAGACCCGCGGGGCAGGTCCACGGGCCGTGCGGAGCGATGCCCTCGCGCGGCAGGGCCTTTGTCACGGCGCGGGCCAGCTCGCCGATGAACGGCGCCCCAACCCCGGGCGTGCGGGCGCGCAGGTAGGGGTAGATCTTCAGGTGGTCGGCCAGCTCGCCGTACTCGGAATCGAGCTCGACCAGGGTCTCCACATGCTCGGAGACGAAGGCGATCGGGCAGACGATGGCGCCCTTGCGATCCTTGGCCACCTGGTGGAGCGCGTCGGTGGTGGAGGGCTCCAGCCATTTCAGCCGCCCGACCCGGCTCTGGTAGCAGACCTGCCAGTCGGTGAACTCGGGCACGAGCGCCGCCACCGCCGCGGCCGTGGCCTGGATCTGCGCCTCGTAGGGATCGCCGCCGTCCACCACCTGCTGCGGCAGGCCGTGGGCCGAGAACAGCAGCCGCACCTGCGACGGTTCGGCCTTCAGCTCGGGGCGGACCCAGGCGTCCCAGACGCGGCGGATCTCGGCGGCATGGGCCTGCGCCAGGCCGTGGGAGGTGGGATAGCAGCAGACCGTCCGCACCCGTCCCGGCCCCTTATAGGCTCGCGCCCAGTCCTTGAGCGACGAGCCGGAGGTGGTGGTCGAATATTGCGGGTAGAGCGGCAGAAGCACGACCTCGTCCGGGGCGTAGGCCGCGACCGCCCTCGCCGTCTCATCGGAAAAGGGTTTCCAGTAGCGCATGGCGATGAAGACGCGGGCCTCATGCCCCTGCTGCTTCAGCGCCGCCTCAAGCATCACCGCTTGGGCTTCAGTCTCGGGCAGCAGCGGCGAGCGGCCGCCCATGATGGCGTAGTTGGCCTGGGCGGTCTTGGTGCGGGTGGTGGAGATCAGCGCCGCCAGCGGATAGCGCGCGATCGCCGGCAGCTGGATGATCGCCGGGTCGCGGAACAGGTTGAACAGGAAGGGCCGGACGGCGTCCAGGCTGTCGGGCCCGCCGAGGTTGAAGAGGACGACGGCGAGCTTGCTCATGCCGCCGCCATGGCCTTGGCGGGTTTGCCGGTGACGCGCTCCACCACCCGGGCGATGTGTTCCACGGGCGTATCGGGCATGACGCCGTGGCCGAGGTTGAAGATGTAGGGCCCATCGCCCCACTGCTGCAGCAGGGTGTCCACCCGCGCGTCCAGCGCCGGGCCGCCGGCCAGCAGCAGCAGGTTGTCGAGGGCGCCCTGGATCGCCTGTCCGCCCGCCTGGATCCGGCGTCCGAGGGCGGCGCTGGCCTGGGTGTCGAGGGCGACCGCCTGGACCGAAACCTCGGCGGCGTAGCGTTCCACCAGGGCGCCGGCGCTGCGGGGGAAACCGATGAAGGGCGTGTCGACGCCGGCGGCGCGGACCTTCTCCACGATCCGCCGGTGCGGCCCGACGACGATGCGCTCGAACACGTCTTCGGCCAGGTTGTCGGCCCAGCTTTCGAACAGCTTCAGCGCCTGGGCGCCGGCCTTGGCCTGCATCAACAGGTAGCGGGCCGTGGCCTCGACCAGCACGTCCAGCAGGGCGTCCAGTTCCTCGGGATGGCGGTAGGCGTAGGTGCGGGCGGCCTCGCGCTGGGAGCCGCGGCCCTCCAGCATGTAGGTGGCCACCGTCCAGGGGGCGCCGGCGAACCCGATCAGCGCCCGCTCCGGCTCGAGCTCGGCGCGCACCCGGCTGAGAGTCTCGCCGATGTTGGCCAGCCTGGCGGTCGAGCCCTCGATGGCGTCCTGCAGCGCCCCGATCGGCGGCAAGGCGCCGAGCCGCGGCCCCTCCCCCGCCTCGAACCAGACGTCCTGGCCAAGGGCGAGCGGGATCAGCAGGATGTCGGCGAAGACGATGGCGGCGTCCATGGGGAAGCGCCGCATGGGCTGCATCGTCGCCTCGGCCGCCATCTCGGGATCAAAGCAGAAGGCGATGAAGTCCGGCGCCCGGCTCCGTAGCTCGCGGTACTCGGGCAGCGACCGGCCGGCCTGGCGCATGAACCACACCGGCGGGCGGTCCAGGGTCTCTCCGGCGAGCACGCGCAGGAGGCGGGAGGTCTCGGTCGTCATGGGGGACTTAAAGCCTGCCCTCACCGAAGGCTCAAGTGGGACCCGCCGAGCCCTTCTTCCCTTCAAATAGAAAGAGTCTTGAAAAGGATTGGAGCAGGGGAAGTAGGACCTGTCGGCAGCGGGGAAAACCTTGACGATCCTTTGACAATCCCCCGGTCGTCCCCACTCCGTCCCCGGCTGGCGGCGAACGCTGTGGAGCCCTGTGAATCGCGGGGAACCGCCCCAGGCTCCCTCTGCGGCGCATTAAGAATTCGGTAACGATTGGGGGGAGAACAGCGGGCGCCGCGCGGGATACCGACTTGCCCCCACCCTCGCCCGGCAAACGGCGCCCCGGCGGGCGGGCCTGGGGGTTAAGGGATGGTTAACGGCGCTTTCCGTCCTCGTGTTCCCCCGGGGCGCCCATCGCGCCGGTTTTGGCGACGATCTATCCCCATCGCCGTCCAGCTTCGCTAAGAGTGAATCCACAGCTTCCGTCCCCAGGCATATTTTCGGAGCGCCCTTGCCGAACTCGCCGCCGCCCAGACTCGCGACCTACTTCCACGTCCACCTGGTGTCGGACTCCACGGGGGAGACGCTGAACGCCATGGCGCGCGCGGTGTGCGCCCGCTTCGAGAACGTGCTGCCCATCGAGCACATCTACGCCCTGGTCCGCTCGCAGCGGCAGCTGGATCGGGCGCTGGGCGATATCGAGGAGGCGCCGGGGATCGTCCTGCACACCATCGTCGACGAGAAGCTGCGCGAGGCGCTGGAAGAAGGCTGCCGACGGATGGACATGCCCTGCCTGCCGGCCCTGGACCCGCTGGTCAGCGCCATGCAGCGCTACCTGGGGGCGGCCACGACCTCGCGCGTGGGCGCGCACCTGCGGCTGGACAACGACTACTTCAACCGGATGGACGCCCTGAACTACGCCATCGGCCACGACGACGGCCAGGGCGGGCAGGACCTGGACCAGGCGGACGTGGTGCTGCTGGGCGTCTCGCGGACCTCGAAGACGCCGACCTGCATCTACCTGGCCCACCGGGGCGTGCGGGCGGCGAACGTGCCGCTGGTGCCGGGCCGGCCCCTGCCGGAGAAGCTGTTCCAGCTGAACAACACCCTGATCGTCGGCCTGCTGATCTCGCCGGACCGGCTGATCCAGATC
>NZ_LSJI01000112.1 GCF_001557235.1 Phenylobacterium sp. CCH9-H3
TCCCCTCGGCCCTGATCGAGCGCGTCGACGTCCTGACGGGCGGCGCCTCGGCCGTCTACGGCGCCGACGCCGTCGGCGGCGTCGTCAACTTCATCATGTCGCGCCGTTTCGAAGGCGTGCGCGTCGACGCCCAGTACGGCATCTACCAGCACGACAACGGCAGTCCGGTCGCCGATATCGTCTCCGCCACCGCCGCCCGGGCGGCCAGCCCCGAGTTCTTCCAGCTGCCGAAGGACAATGTCCGTGATGGCGAGATGAGCCAGGTGACCCTGGTGATCGGCGTGAACTCGCCGGACGGCCGCGGCAACGTGACCGCCTACGCCGGCTATCGTCACGTCGAGCCGATCCTGCAGGGCAACCGCGACTTCTCGTCGTGCACCCTGAACT
>NZ_LSJI01000113.1 GCF_001557235.1 Phenylobacterium sp. CCH9-H3
AGCGTGGACACCGGCCTGATCGGACGCGAACTGGAGGTCCTGACTGCCCAGGCCGAACCCAGCCCCGAGGCCCTGGCGACGGCCGGCTGGGCGTTCCGCGAGGCGGTGGAGCGGCGGGCCGGCCATGTGACGCCGTGGGTGGATCTCAAGGGCTTCCGCCTCAACGCCCCGGCCGTGGAGACCACCCGCCTGTTCCACGGGGACCGCGCCGTGGAGGTGGAGATGCCGCTGGAGCCTTCCCGCTTCATCCATGTGGAGAGCGAGGAGGAGGTGGTCGTCTTCGAGGGTGGCGAGGCCTTCGTGTTCCGCGACCATCCGCCCGCCGCCGATGCCTCCGGTTCCGCCGGCGACGGATCGATCCGGGCGCCCATGCCCGGAAAAGTCACCCAGATCTCGGTGAAGGCCGGCGACAAGGTCGCCAAGGGCCAGCCGCTGCTGACGCTGGAGGCCATGAAGATGGAACACGCCCTGGCCGCGCCGTTCGACGGCGTGGTGGCCGAGCTGTCGGCGGAGCTGGGGGCCCAGGTCAGCGAAGGCGCTGTTCTGGCGAAGCTGACGGCGGCCTAGGTTGCGGCTGGCGGGGCGGGGAGCGGACATGGATCTGGATCGGCGCGCGCTAATCCTGGGCCTGGCGGCGGCCTCATTGTCTTCCGCCTCGGCGCGCGCGCAGACGTGGACGGCTCCGGCGCCGGAGCGCGAGTTTCGCGTGCCGGTTCGCGGCGGCCATGTCTATGTCCGGGTGAATGGGGACTTGAAAGCGGCCCGGGCGCCGGTGGTGTGCGCCCACGGCGGGCCCGGCGGCAGCCACGCCTATTTCCTGCCCTCACTGCAGATGGCGGACGAGCGGGCCGTGATCCTCTACGACCAGCTCGATAGCGGCCTGTCGGACCGGCCCAACGATCCGGCGAACTGGACCGTGGAGCGGTTCGTGTCCGAAGTGGACGCCATCCGCGCCGCGCTCGACCTGCCGAAGCTGCACCTCGTGGGCCACTCCTGGGGTTCGACCATCGCGCTTGAGTATGCGGCCCGCCAGCCCGGAGGACTGCGGAGCGTGACCCTGGGCAGCCCGCTGATCTCCACCAAGAGCTGGACGCGGAGCACCCTGGCTCAGCTCGCCAAGCTGCCCCCCGAGGTGGTCCGCACCATCAACACCCTGGAGGCGGCCGGCGACACGGCCAATCCCGCCTACGAGAAGGCGATGGCGGTCTTCTACGACCGGTACGCAGCGCGACGGCCGCGACCGGCCTACGTTCGGGACTACGCCGCGGCGCGAAATCTCGTCCTGAACAGAAGCCTCTACGAGGGCATGTGGGGGCCCGGCGAGATCCGGGCCACGGGCAGCCTGAAGACCTATGACGGAGAGCCGTTGCTGCCGCGCGTCGCGACACCCGCGCTGGTGATCACCGGCGAGCATGACGAGATGACCGCGGACGTGCTGAAGCCGCTGGTGGCGCGGATGCCGTCGGCAAGGCTGGTGGTCGTTCCCGATGCCGGCCATGCCATGCCGGCCACCCACGCCGAACCCTACGTGGCCGCCGTCCGCGCGCATCTCGCCCGACACGACTAGGCAGGCTATCCGTCGGCGCCCGCGACCACGCCGGCGTCGTGCAGGCGCGCGATCTCGCCGCCGCTGAGGCCCAGGACATCGGCCAGGACCTCGTCGGTGTGCTGCCCCAGGCGCGGCGCGGGCGTCACCGGGCCACGCTCGTCCTGCGGGATGGTGCCCATGGCGCCGGGCGCGGGGTAGCTGAGACCGCTGGGGTGGCGGATGGTCTCGAACAGCGGATTGTCCTTGAAGAGGCGCGGGTCTTCCAGCGCCGCCTCTAGCGTCTGGTAGCTGCCCCAGGTGACCCCGCCCGCATCGAACGCCGGGGTCAGCTCGGCCGCGGTCTTGGCGGCGAAGGCGCGCTCGAACAGCGGATAGAGCCGGGCGCGATGTTCGAACCGCAGGCCCTCGTCCTTGGCGAACGAGACCCCGAGCTCGGCTTCCAAGGCGGCCGCCTCGGCGCCGATGCCAAGCGCCTCCAGCGCCTTGCTCCACTGCTTGGGCGTGATGGCCAGCAGCATCAGCTTCTGTCCGTCCTTGGTGGTGAAGTCGCGGCCGAAGGCGCCGAAGACGTCATTGCCCATGCGGGGACGCTGGTGGCCGGTGAGCCAGGTTTCGGCGGTAAAGCCGAGGTTGGCCATGGTGGCGGCGCCGATGTCGGAGAGCGGCGCGCGGATCTCGCGACCGCCCTGCCCCCGCATCCGCGCCAAGAGGGCCGAGACCATGGCGAAGGCGCAGTAGGCGCCGGTCAGCAGGTCCCAGGCCGCCAGCACATGGTTCACGGGCCGGTCGTCGCCGACGGGGCCGGTCATGAGGGGCAGGCCCAGGGCCGAATTGATGGTGTAGTCCATGCCCTGGGACCCGTCGGCCCAGCCCATGACGCGCACGCAGATCAGGTCGTCGCGCAGTGACCTCAGCTTGTCGTAGCCGAGGAAGCCCTCCACCGGAAAGTTGGTGACGAAGAGCCCCCCGTCCTCGCCCGGCGCGGCCGCCAGGCGCTGGGCGATCTCGCGCCCTTGCGGGCTGGCGAGGTCGATGGCGACCGACTTCTTGCCCTTGTTCAGGCCCTCCCAGTAGAGGCTGGCCCCGTTCTGCGCGAGCGGCCAGCGGCGGAAGTCCGGGCCGCCGCCGATGTTGTCGAAGCGGATCACCTCCGCCCCCATCTGGGCGAGGTAGAGGCCGCAGGTCGGCGCCGCCACGAAGGCCGAGCCCTCGACCACGCGAAGGCCTTTCAGCAGGTCGTACATGGTTCCTCCCGGCGGACTGGCCGGCGTCATTGCAGGCTGACGCACCGTCCGCCAAGCTTACTCGACCAGCTTGCTTACCTCGTCCACCTCTTCGGGGGTCAGGCGCCAGGCGGCGGTGGCGGCGTTGGTCTGCACCTGCTCGGGCGTGGTGGCCCCGGCGATGACGGAGCTGACCACCTCGTGGCCCAGGAGCCAGGCGAAGGCCAGTTCCAGGATCGTATGGCCGCGCTCCCGGGCCCAGGACTCCAGGGCCTCGATGCGATCGAAGTTGGCGTCGGTCATCGCCGCCTCGCCGCGGGCGCCCCAGGCCTGGAGACGCGTGCCCGCGGGCGGGGGCTCGCCGCGGCGGTACTTGCCGGACAGCAGGCCCGAAGCCAGGGGGAAGAAGGGCAGGAAGCCCAGGCCGAAATGCTCGCAGGCGGGCAGCACCTCGCGCTCCACGTCGCGCTCGAGCAGGGAATAGAGGTTCTGCGCCGAGACGAAGCGGCTTTGGCCGGCCGCGGTCCAGTCGGCGTCGGCGATCTGCCAGCCGGTGTAGTTGGAATTGCCGAGGTAGCGGACCTTGCCCTGGGTGACGAGGTCGTCGAGGGCCCGCAGCGTCTCGTCGACGGGGGTGTCGGGATCGGGCTGGTGATGCTGGTAGAGGTCGATGTAGTCGGTCCCCAGCCGGCGCAGGCTGTCCTCCACCGCCTGCATGATCCACCGGCGCGAGCCGCCGCGCTTGCGGGGATCCTGGCCCACCGGCATGCCGAACTTGGTGGCCAGGACGATGTCTTGCCGCCGCTTGCCCAGGGCCTTGCCCAGGAACTCCTCGGACTTGGTCCCGCCGTAGATGTCGGCGGTGTCGAAGAGGGTGACGCCCGCATCGATCGCGGCGTCGACCACCGCCTGGGTCTGCGCCGCGTCGATCCGCATGCCGAAGTTGTTGCACCCCAGGCCCACCACACTGACCTTGAGCCCCGAGTTCCCGAGCCTGCGCACCTTCATCGCCGATCTTCCCTGCATTCCGCCTTTTCGACGGAGCCTAGCGCCCTGCGCCGGGCGCAAGCCACAGCGGATTAGGGCTCCGGTCACAATCCCTACCGGGCCATTCACCTTGCACGTTGAGGATATCGCAAGGCGGACGTCGTTAACGTCCCGAGATAACAAGGCAATTGCTGGTCAGGCTCAACGCATGCGCGTCGTAACCATCGTCAGCCTCGCCGCCTCGGCGGTGCTCGGGCTCGGCGCTCTCTTCGTCGCCAAGATCGCACTTCCCAACGCCTCCGCGGCCAAGACGCCGATGCGGGCAGAGGCTGTCGGCAAGCCCGTCGTCGTGGCCTCGCGGCCGCTGAAGTACGGCGAGAAGCTGGACGCAGGCATGCTGACCGTCATCAAGGTTCCGGCCAACGCCATCCCCGAAGGCTCGTTCGCCACCGTCGAGCAGGCGCTGGCGGCGGACCGCGGCGGCGCGCCCGTCGTCCTGGTTCCGGTGGCCTCGCGGGAGGCCCTGCTGCCCGCCAAGCTGTCCGGCCCCGGCGCCCGCCCTTCGGTCGCCGCCGAGGTGTCGGAGGGCATGCGCGCCTATACGCTGAAGGTCAACGACGCCTCGGGCGTGGGCGGTCATGCGCTGCCGGGGGACCACGTGGACGTCGTGCTGATGCGCGACCTGACGCCCCAGGGCGAGCAGCGCAACTACATCTCCTACGTCGTGGTCCAGAACGCCCGGGTCCTGGGCGTCGACCTGAACGCGGACCCCACGTCCAACAAGCCGGCGAGCCCGTCCACGGCGACCATCGAGGTCTCGGTGGAGGACTCCCAGAAACTGTCCATCGCCGCGACCCTGGGCGAGCTGTCGCTGGCGCTGCGCCGCAACGGCGCCGCCGAGATCGAGGACGCGCCGCCGCTGCGCACGGCCGACTTCCTGGTCGGCGGCGGGCAACCGCGCACGGGCGGCGGCGCCGTCCGCAGCGCGCCGGCCCCGGCTCGTTCGTCGGCCATCCTCATCATCGAGGGCGAGCCCAGCAAGCGCTCGCGCACGTCCCGGCGCAGCGCGGCTCCCGCGGCGACACCCCCAGCGGCCGCCGCGCCGACGGCGACGAGTTGAGGTGACGATCCCGATGCACCGCTTTACCCGAACCGCGCTCAGCGCCCTCGCCGCCGTGATGGTCGTCGCGGGCGGCCTTGCCGCCACGCCCGCCGCCGCGCAGACCCTGGCCAGCGAGCCGGTGCAGCGCCGCACCATCCATGTGCCGCGCGACAAGGCTTTGTCCTTCCGCCTGCCGGGCCCGGCCTCGCGGATCGTCATCACCCAGCCCGAGATCGCCAAGGTCACGGCGACCTCGGACTCGAGCTTCTATGTCCAGGGCATCGAATTCGGCTCGACCAACATGCTGGTCTACGGCCGTGGCGGTCAGCTGTCGGAAGTGCTGGACGTGCGCGTGGGCTACGACGCCGAGGGCCTGCAACAGGACCTCGTCGCCGCCTTCCCCGGCGAGCCCATTCGCGTGCGCAACCTGGGCGAAGTCCTGATGCTCACGGGCGAGATCTCAAGCTCGGGCGTGCAGGCCAGCGCCGAGAAGATCGCCGAGAAGTACGCGCCGGATTCGATCATCTCGCGCCTGACGGTGCAGAACTCGCAGCAGGTGATTCTGGAAGTCCGCATTCTGGAAGCCAGCCGCTCGGCGCTCCAGGACCTGGGGGTCAACCTCGCGATCTTCAACGACTCGTTCTCGGTGATCACAGGCGCGGGCCTCATCGGCCTCACGCCGGCGCAGGGCGCCATCACCACCACCGGCGGCTCCGGCAGCACGTCGATCAACACCCAGCTGCAGGCGCTGGAAGAGAAAGGCGCGCTGCGCACCCTGGCCCGCCCGAACCTGGTGGCCATCTCGGGCCAGAAGGCCAGCTTCCTGGCCGGCGGCGAGTTCCCCTTCCCGGTGCCGCAGGACCTCGACAAGGTGTCGATCGAGTTCAAGCCGTACGGCGTGCGCCTGAACTTCACGCCCAACGTGCAGGACAACGGCTGGATCCGTCTGGCGGTCGAGCCGGAAGTCAGCCAGCTCGACTACAACAACGCCCTGACGATCCGCGACTTCGTCGTGCCCGCCCTGACCGTGCGCCGCGCGGCCACCACCCTGGAACTGCGTCCCGGCGACAGCTTCGCCATGGCCGGCCTGTTCCAGCACAACTATGAGAACGCGGTGCAGCAGTTCCCCGGCCTCGGCAACCTGCCGGTCCTGGGCGCCCTCTTCCGCTCGGCGCGCTGGAAGCGCTCGGAGAGCGAACTGCTGATCATCGTCACGCCGCGGCTGTCCACGCCGGCAGACCGCCAGATCACGCCGATCGACTCCCTGCCGGGCAAGGAGCCGTCCACGGCGGACCTCCTGCTGCGAGGCGCGGCGCACGACAAACCCCTCCCGCGCGACGACGGCAAGCCCGCCGCGGTGAAGTGAAACCCCAGATGCTGCGTTCCAAGTCCGCTTCCTCCTCGACCAACCTGATCCCGGGCCGCCGGATCCTGGCGCTCGGCGCAAGCCTCGGCGCGCTCGCCGACGGCCCGCTCGCCGGCGCCGCCATCGAGATGGGCTCGGCCTCCAGTCTCGAGGGCCTGCCCGCCGGCGCCGTCGACCTCGTGCTGATCGACGCCGACGCCTGGGAGGCGCCCGCCCTGGCCGCCTGCGTCAAGGCGCTGTCGGCGCTCCGCACCTGCCCGCCGGTGCTCATGCTGGGCGCGAACCTGCCCGCCGGCCTGGTCCGCAACGTGCTGCGCCTGCCGGCCTCCGACATCCTGGAAGCGCCCTATACGCCCGAGGACCTGGCGGCCGCGGTCCAGGCGCTGCTGGCGGACGCCCAGCCGGCGCCCGCCCAAGCGTCGGGCTCGACGTCCCGGTGCTGGGGCGTCACCGGCGCCGTCGGCGGATCCGGCGCGACCACCATCGCCATCGAGATCGCCCATGCCCTGGCCGTGCAATCGGGGAAGGACCGGTCCGTCTGCCTTGTGGACCTCAACCTCGCGGACGGCGCGGCGGCGGCCTATCTGGGCAGCCAGCCGACGACCCGCCTGGCCGACTTCGGCCACGCCGCGGATCGCATCGATGCGGCCATGCTGCAGGCCTTCGTGACCCCGGTCTCCAAGGGCCTGGACCTGATGGCCGGGGTCCGCGACCCCAACGCCTTCGACGCCGTCGGCCGCGACGCCGTCCTGCGCATGCTGGAGGTCGCCTGCGAGGTCTACGACTGGGTGATCCTGGACCTGCCCCGACATCGCCGGTCGTGGACCCTGGACGCGCTGGCCGGCTGCGACGAGGTGCTGGTCATCTCGGAGCTGACGGTGCCGGCGCTGCTGGCCGCCCGCGCCTATTCCGACGAGATCGAGGACGCCCTGTCCGCAGGCCTGCGCCCGCGCATCGTGCTGAATCGCCTGGCCAGCCGGATGTTCGGCCCCGCCCCGTCCATGACCGAGGCGGAGAAGGCCCTGCAGCGCAAGGCCGAGGCCGGCGTCAGTTCGGACTGGGAGGCGGCCGCCGCCTCCGCCAACCTGGGCGGGCCGATCGCCCAGCACCGGCCCAAGTCCAAGATCGTCAAGGACATCCAGAGCCTGGTGGAACGCCTGGCGGCGCAGCCGCCGCGCCGCGACAGCCCGGCGAAGGCCGCCTGATGGGACGCTTCAGCCTCGCCCGCGCGCAGCCCGCTCCGGCCCAGCCGCAACCGCAGCCCCAGGCCGCGGCGGCCCAGCCGACGGCGGCGCCCAAGCCGGAACCCAAGTCCAAGGGACCGCCCCGCGACGCCAGCCTCGACCTGCGGCTGCGGCTGCACGGCCGCCTGATCGACGAACTGGACCTGTCCAAGCTGGACAAGCTGGAGGAAGGCGAGCTTCGCCGGCAGGTGCTGAACCTGGTGACCCAGTTCGCCCAGGCCGAGCGCATGGCGCTGAACACCAAGGAGCTGGCTGAGCTCGGCGCCTCGATCTACGACGAGATGGTGGGCCTGGGGCCCATCGAGCCGCTGCTCAAGGACGAGTCGATCAACGACATCCTGATCAACGGCCCCTTCCAGGTGTATGTGGAGCGGCGCGGCGAGCTGGAGCTCACGCCCATCCGCTTCCGCGACAACGACCACCTGCTGCGCATCGTCCAGCGGATCGTCGCCGGCGTCGGCCGCCGGATCGACGAGAGCCAGCCGATGGTGGACGCCCGCCTGGCCGACGGCAGCCGGGTGAACGCGGCGATCCCGCCGATCGCCATCGACGGCTGCTCGGTCTCGATCCGGAAGTTCTCCAAGAAGCCGCTGACGCTGGAGAAGCTGGTCGAGTTCAAGGCCATGACGCCGGGGATGGCCGAGTTTCTGTACGGCGCCGTCCGCAGCCGGGTCTCGACCGTGATCTCGGGCGGCACGGGCTCGGGCAAGACGACCCTGCTGAACGCCCTGTCGGCGGCGATCAGCGAGGGCGAACGCCTGATCACCATCGAGGACGCCGCCGAACTGCAGCTCCAGCAGCCGCACGTGGTGCGCATGGAGACCCGCCCGCCGAACATCGAGGGCAAGGGCGAGATCCGCCAGCGCGAGCTGGTCAAGAACGCCCTGCGGATGCGTCCCGACCGGGTGATCCTGGGCGAGGTGCGCTCCGAAGAAGCCTTCGACATGCTGCAGGCCATGAACACGGGCCACGAAGGCTCGATGGCGACCATCCACTCGAACAACCCGCGCGAGGCCATCAGCCGTCTGGAGCAGATGGTCGCCATGGGCGGGATGAACATCGGCCCGGACGCGGTGCGCTACCAGATCGCCGCCGCCGTCGGCCTGGTCGTGCAGGTCAACCGCCTCTCCGACGGCAAGCGGAAGGTGACGCACGTCACCGAAATCGTCGGCATGGAGGGCAGCGTCGTGCAGATGCAGGACATCTTCCTGTTCAACCGCACGCACACCGACGCGGACGGCACGGTCCACGGCGAGCACCGGGCGACGGGCCTGCGCCCGCGCTGCCTGGACGAGATGCTGCGCCGAGGCATCCCGTACGACACGTCCAACTTCGATCCGAACAAGGCGCTCTGAGCCATGGCGATCGACGCCAAGACCATCGTGATGGTGATGATCGGCGCGGCCGTCTTTGCGGGCGTGCAGGGCCTGACCGGCCTGCTGTCGGTGGCCACCCAGAAGCGCAAGCTGAACCAGCGCCTCAAGGTCGGCGAGAAGGTCGAGGGCGTGTCGGCCCTGGTGGTCGAGCTGCGCAAGCAGCGGGGCCTGACCGCCTCGGGCTCGCGCTCGCAGAGCCTTCGCTGGCTCTCGAACCTCATCGTCGCCTCGGGCCTGCCGTACGACCAGAAGAAGTGGCTGACCTATGTGGGCGCCGCCGCGCTCCTGGCCGCGGCTGGCTTGGGCATCGTGACGAAATCTCCGCTGGGCGCTCTGGCCGGCGCCGTCGTGGGCGGCGTCCTGGTTCCGCTGGGCGTGCTGAAGTTCAAGGCCAACGCCCGCAGCAAGGCCCTAGGCTTCCAGCTGCCGCAGGCGCTGGACATCATCGTCCGCTCGCTGGAAGCCGGTCACCCGGTGCCGGCCGCAGTGGCGCTGGTGGGCCGGGAAATGGCCGATCCGATCGGCACCGAATTCGGCATGGCCGCCGACGAGATCGCCTATGGCGCCACCATGGAGCAGGCGGTCGAGCGGATGTCCGAACGCTGCCAGCATGCCGACGTGGACCTGTTCGCCGCCACCGTGCGGCTGCAGGAGCGCACCGGCGGCAACCTGACCGGCCTCCTGAAGCTGAACGCCAACACGGTGCGCGACCGCCACAAGATGCGCATGAAGATCCAGGCCGCGTCGTCGGAAGGCCGCGCCTCGGCGATGATCCTGACCGCCGCGCCCTTCGTGGCGATGGGGGCGATCATGATCATGTCGCCCAGCTTCTATGGCGACGTCATCGATGAGCCCGTCGTGCGCTACGGCCTCGCTTTCATCGGCTTCTGGATCTTCGTCGGCAATATGATCATGCGGCGCATGATCGACATGCGGATCTGACCCGATGGATCTTCAGACGATCATCTACCTGATCGGCGTCGTCCTGACGGTCGGCGCGCTCGGCGGGATCGCGGTGCTGGGTATCGGCGAGCTGCGGGTCCGGGCGCTGCGGCGTAGCCGCCTTGCCGGGGCGGGCGCGAGCGCCGGGGCGCCGGTTCGCGGCGCTGAACCGCTGGTGGAGAAGTCCGGCGGCGGGCTCGGCGAACAGCTGATGGGCACGGTGCGCCGCCTCGGCCAGCAGAGCGCGGTGCGCGATCCTGCGAAGGTCTCCCTGCTCCGCTCGCGACTCATGCAGGCGGGATTTTACAGCCGCGAAGCGCCGGTGATCTTCCTCGGGATCAAGGCCGCCGCCGTGGCGGCCGCGACCCTGGCTGTGGTCCTCACCCTGCCGATGCTGCTGGCCAAGAAGGGCGGCAACATGGGCGGCCTGATGCTGGCCGTGGTCGTCTCGCTGATCGCTCTCTACGGGCCCGAGTGGGTGCTGAAGCACCGCAAGGCCAGCCGTGAACGCGAATACTCCGAGGGCTTCCCCGACCTGCTGGACCTGCTGGTGGCTTCGGTGGAGGCCGGCCTTTCGCTGGACGCCGCCGTGACCCGGGTCACCGAGGAACTGGAGCGCCGCTATCCGACCCTGACCGTGCACCTGCGCTTCCTGGTGCTGGAGCTTCGCGCCGGGCGCGCACGCAAGGACGCCTGGTCCGCCTTCGCCGACCGCCTCGGCATCGACGACGCGCGGGCGCTGGCCACCATGCTGCGGCAGGCCGAAGACATGGGCACCAGCCTGGGCGACACCCTGTCGGTGTTCTCCACCGACATGCGGCAGAAGCGAATGCTTCGCGCCGAGGAGAAGGCCCTCGGCCTGTCGGCCAAGCTGACCGTTCCGCTGATCCTGTTCATCTTCCCGTCACTGCTGGGGGCGCTGATGCTGCCGGCGGTCGCGCGCCTCGCGCACGTCTTCGGCGACAAGTAAGCCTCGTCAGGCGGCGACGCCGAACACGGCGCCGACGCCGGCCGTGATCGCCAGGGCTAAGGCGCCCCAGAAGGTGACCCGCGCCACCGCCTTGCCGATCGGAGCGCCGCCCGCGCGGGCGCCCACCGCGCCCAGGAGGGCGAGGAATACAAGGGCCGCCGCGGAAACCGCCGGGACCACGACCGATGGCGGCGCGAAGGCCGCGGTCGCCAGCGGCAGCGCCGCGCCACCCGCGAAGGTCAGCGCGGATGCGAAGGCCGCCTGCACGGGCCGCGCGGTCGTCGTCTCCGAGATGCCCAGCTCGTCGCGGGCGTGGGCGCCGAGGGCGTCCTTGGCCATGAGCTGGGCCGCCACCTCCCGCGCCAGCGCCGGCTCGACGCCACGGGCGACATAGATGTCGGCCAGTTCCTGCAACTCGAACGTAGGCTGCGTCGCCAGCTCCTGGGTCTCGCGGGCGATGTCGGCGCGCTCGGTGTCGGCCTGCGAACTCACCGAGACGTACTCGCCCGCGGCCATCGACATGGCGCCGGCGACGAGAGCGGCCACACCGGCGACGAGGATCTCCGTCCGCCCCTGCGCGGCCGCCGCGACCCCGACGATCAGGCTGGCGGTCGAGACGATGCCGTCGTTGGCGCCCAGCACGGCGGCGCGCAGCCACCCGATCCGCGCGACCAGGTGCATTTCCCGATGAGGCCGGATCATGAGGCGACTCCTCCGTGGCAGCGCAAGCCTAGAGCGAACCGCCGCCTCTGACCCAGAGCATCCGCTGCACCGTGGCGTCGCGGTCGACGATCATATGCTTCAGGGCGCCGGCGACGTGCAGCACGATCAGCGGCCAGAACAGCTTGGTCGCCGCGCCGTGGACCGTCTCACAGGCTTCGTGCAGCCAGTCGATCCGCGTCGGGAACGGGCTGGGGATGCTGAGGAGGTCCAGCACCTGGATCGGCCGGGCGGCCGACCAGATCGCCAGCGGCCCGGTCAGGACCAGCACCGCGATCATCAACAGGAACAGCCCCTGGACCGCGTGGGCCAGCATCCGAAGCCAGCGGTTACGTTCCAGCGGGCGCGGCTGCGGTTGTGACCCGCTCCAGAGCAGTCGCGCGACAAGAAATGTGACGAGCAGCATGCCCACCGAGACGTGGAGGTTCTGGGCGGCAAGCTTCGCGGCGCGATCCGGCGCCTCCTCCATCCGTTCGCCCAGCAGATACAGGGCCGCAACCCCGGCGGCGCTGATCCAGTGCAGAGCGATGGCCGCCCAGCCGTAGGCGGACTTCGTATTGATCAGGGACACGGCGGGACCTCGCTTTCGGGCCGAGCCGAGCGCGGTTCGTGAAGCGCCGCCTTGACCTGCCGCAATGCCGCCTGACCTAGAACCCCAGCGGTCGATATGGCCCTAGGATCAGCTGTTCGAGGACGCCGACGCCCTCTTGGTCCGGCTGGCCCGGGACCGACAGGGTGGCCTTGCTGATCGCCTGGATGTGCAGGTTGCCCATGTCGTTGGGATCGAAGTTCACCGTATCCAGATCCTCGCGCGCCACGGCCAGATCGCCCTTGAGGGCGCCGTGCCGCCATTCGCCGCCGTAGCCGATGCCTTTCATCAGGAAAGTGTTCAGCGGCTCGATCTTCACCGTTGCCGCGCCCTGTTCCATCGGGATGGTCAGGATCCCGCCCTTGGCGTGGCGCGTGCCGGGAATCAGCTCCGTCGCCATGGTGGCCGCATCGGTGTGATAGCCGCCGTCAGGTCCCGCGCCGTCCTCGAGGATCACCGCGCGGGTGTTCCAGGGCTTGCCGTCGGGATCGGCGTTGATGTGGAAATAGACGCTGCGGTCTTGGAAATTCAGCGGCGACCACTGCCAGAAGAACCCGGTGATCCCGGCGCCGGGCGTCGGTTGTGGGTCGGGCGCGCCCACCGGGCGGATGCCCCAGGAGCGGTCGCGGGTGCCGACCCAGCCGGAGACCTCGATCCGTTCGCCGTCCATCTCCAGCCAGCCCGAGGCGCGGACGTTCTGGGTCAGGCGGGTGTAGTCCATGAACAGGCGCGGCCCGTTGCGCTTAACGAACCGGGGCTCCTCGATGGGGAAGGCGCGGCCCTCGAAGACGATCTCGCCGGCGATGCCCTCGGCCTTGGTCACCGTGACCTTGAGCTTCTGCAGCGGCTCCAGGATGTCGATGCTGATCGGCCCGACGCTCAGGTCCATCCGCTCCAGCCCCAGGACCCGCGAGGCGTGCAGGCAGCGCTCCTTGCCGTCCTTGACGATCGCGATGTGGGCGTCGGCCACGTTCAGCGCCGGATAGACCCCATAGGCGACGGCGACGAAGGCCGACCCGTCCTGAGCGTAGGCGTTGAAGAAATAGCGATCGTAGAAATTCCGGTCCGAGCCGGCATAGGCGATCGGCTCGGGGGTCTGGTGGATCGGGTAGTCGTCGCCCTTGGTCAGCATCGATCTGGCGCCTCCGGTTGACGCGCGGTCATGCTTGCGGGCCGTCGCGTGGGGGTATCAACATCGCCACGATAAGAACAACGGGAGGCGTCGTCCCGCATGACCTCGCGTCAGGCCGGCGACGAATTTGCGATGGGCGTCATGACCGCGAGCAACCACCGGATTCCGCAGCCGCTGGCCGACAGCCTGGCCACGCCCGCGGCCTATGCCGACGGGACGATCCACGAGACCTATCGCTGGCTTCGACAGAACGAGCCCATGGGCGTCGCCAAGATCGAAGGCGTCGACCCGTTCTGGGTGGCCACCCGGCATGCCGACATCCTGGAGATCAGCCGCCAGAACGACCTGTTCCACAACGGAGACCGTTCCCCCACCCTGACCAGCCAGGCGGTGGACAAGAAGGTGCGCGAGATGATGGGCGGCAGCCCGCACCTGCTGCGCACCCTGATCCACATGGACGCGCCGGACCACCACAAGTACCGCGCCCTCACCCAGGCCTGGTTCATGCCCCAGAACCTGAAGAAGCTGGAGGACCGGATCCGGGGGATCGCCCGCGCCTCGGTGGACAAGATGGCGGCCAAGGGCGGCGAGTGTGACTTCGTGAACGAGGTGGCGCTGCACTTCCCCCTGCACGTGATCATGGAGATCCTGGGGGTGCCGGAGAGCGACGAACCCCGGATGCTGAAACTGACCCAGGAGCTGTTCGGCGCCGCCGATCCGGAACTGGGGCGTGGCGGCCAGGCCGCGACGTTCGTGGACGCGCCCGACCGGGACTTCGACTTCGGCGTGATCGTCGACTTTTCGAACTACTTCCGGGCGCTCTCGGAAGCACGGCGCGCCAATCCCACGGACGACCTGGCCAGCGTCATCGCCAACAGCCAGATCGACGGCGCCCCGATCTCGGACCTGGAGGCGATGAGCTACTACATCATCGTCGCCACCGCCGGGCACGACACGACCTCGTCCTCGACCGGCGGCGCCATGTGGGCCCTGGCCGAGAATCCGGCCGAGTTCCGGAAGGTGAAGGCCGACCCGTCGCTGATCCCCGGCCTGGTGGACGAGAGCATCCGCTGGACGACGCCGGTGAAGACCTTCATGCGCACGGTCACCGCCGACACCGAGTTCGCCGGCCGGTCGATGAAGAAGGATGACTGGCTGATGCTCTGCTACGCCTCGGGCAACCGGGACGAGGCGGTGTTCGAGGCGCCGGACGAGTTCCGGGTGGACCGCAAGCCCAACAAGCACCTGGCGTTCGGCTACGGCGCCCACCTGTGCCTGGGCCAGCACCTGGCCAAGATGGAGATGCGGATCCTGTGGGAAGAGCTGATCCCCCGGCTGGACTCCGTGGAGCTGGCGGGCGAGCCGGCCAACAGTGAGGCGGTGTTCGTGAACGGTCCCAAGCGCCTGCCCATCCGGTTCAAGATGGCCTGATGGCTCATCCGCTGGAGCCGCGGCTGGCGGCCTATATCGCCGGCAGGATGCCGGAGGCGCGCGATGTCGCCGTGTCGGCCCTGGAGCGGATCTCGGGCGGGGCCAGCCGGGAGACCTATCGCTTCATCCTGAATTGGACAGAGGGCGGAACTGCAAGGGAACGCCGGCTGATCCTGCGCCGCGATCCGCCCGCCAGCCTCATCGACACCGAGCGCCGGGTGGAGTTCGAGGCCTACCGCGCCTTCGCCGGCACGGCCGTTCCTGTCCCCGAGATGCTGTGGCTGGAGGAGGCCGACGAGGCCCTCGACCATCCGTTCTTCATCGCCGTGGAGATCGCCGGCTTCCAAGCCTCGCCGCAGATGCTGCTGTCCGGCGCCTATGACGCCGTCCTGCCCAGGGTCGCCGAGCGCAAGTGGACCATCCTGGGCGAGATCGCCAAGGCCGATCCGGCGCCGCTCGCCCGCTGGATGGAGGCGCCGGCCCTCAATGCCTGCTGGCGGCGGGAGCTGGATCACTGGGAAGCCCTGATCGACAAGGACCAGGCCGAGCCCCTGCCGGTCACCCGCGCCGCCATCCGCTGGCTGCGCGCCAACCCGCCGCCGCCGGCCCAGAAGCTGAGCGTAGTCCACGGCGACTTTCGGACCGGCAACTTCCTGTTCGACGCGGCGGGCGAGATCCACGGCGTGCTGGACTGGGAGATGAGCCACCTGGGGGATCCGTTGGAGGATCTGGGCTGGAGCCTGCAGCCGGTGTGGAGTTTCGGCCGCGCTGGGCGGGCCGGCGGGCTCGCGAGCCCCGAGGAAGCGGTCGCCATCTGGGAGCGCGCCAGCGGGCTGAAAGCGGACCCGGCGGCCCTGCACTGGTGGATCCTGTTCAACTGCGTGAAGGGCCAGGGCATCTGGGTCGGCTCGGCCGCCGCCTTCAACCGCGGGGGCAACCGGGCGCCGATCATGATCTATCCCGCCTGGTGGCTGATCAATGCGCAGGACCGGGCCATGCTGCAGGTGATGGGACGCCTATGAACCCGCCCGTGCCGTCCGTGCTGGCCGAACTGGCCGGCCTCTTGATGAAGAACGCCATGCCGGGCGTGCCCGAGGCCGAGCGCGCCTCGGACCTGTCGCTTTCGGCCATGCTGCTGATGGTGGCGGGGGAAATGTGGGACCGCCAGGCGCATATCCTGGTGGAAGAGAACCGGGCCGTCCGCGCACTGCTGGGCGAGGCCGGGGAGGATACGGACCTGCGCCTTTCCGTGCTGCAGGCCGAGAACGACCGGCTGCGCGCCGCACTGATCGACGCTCACGCCGAGGCGGAGGCGGCGGGCGACCAGCCCCGCCAGGACGCGATCTGGGCCGAGCTGGTGGCTGCGACCGAGCGCCGCAAGTTATCCACAGCTCCGGTGTAGGCCCGTTAATCGGGGGGAAGCCCTACCGCGCGCAAAGTCCGCCCCAACAAGAGAGGTGGGTGATGGCGGCGAACGCGAAGGTCCAACCGGTGGATCCGGTGATCGAGAAGCTCGAAAACGGCGAATACGAGCGCCAGCTCGACCTGTTCCAGGACATCATCGACGAGGCCGCCGCCGTTCTGCGCCAGGCCCACGCGGCCATGAAGGCCGAGAACACCCTGCGCAGCTAGGCTGCGCCCACCAGCCGGTCGATCAGGGGCTGGTCCTGGTCGTACACCCAGCACTCGGCGAAAACGCCGTCGGCGACCCGATAGACCAGGGTCCGCTCGACCTCCACACGCGCGTCTTCCGGGCCCAGCGTCTCGCGGGCGATGACGACACCCCGCTCGCGCCCCGCCAGGACATCGACGATCCGGACCAGCCTGCGTCCGGTGCGCCGGGAGAAGTCGGCAAGGGTCGCGAGGGCCGCCGCCTTGCCCACATGATCGCCGGACAGGGCGTTCGATCCGGCATAGTGGAGGGTGAAGTCCTCGCCATAGCAGGCGAAGATCACGGCCATGTCGCCGGCCGCCCAGGCCTTTGCGTAACGGTCGACGGCGTCGCGGATCTGGTTGGTCTCGATCATGGCGGTGGCTCCGGTGGGGCTGAGGGCAAGGGCGGCGACCAGCATGCGCCGGTTCATGGCGCGACGGGCGTGAGGAATGTCCGCTCCTCCGAAAGGATGAACCGCTTCGCACTCGCGGTGGCGAAATTGGCCGCGCCGGCGGCGTCGGACTTCAGGCGCGCGCGGTAGGCCTCGTAGGCGGCCAGGCTCTCGAACGAAATCAGCGCCAGCGCGACGTTGTTGGTCCCTTCGTGCGGCAGGAAATAGCCGATCAGGTCGCCACCGCAGGCCGGGATGATGGAAAGCCAGTTCCGCGCATAGGCCTCGAAGGCGTCGCGCTGGAAGGGATCGATGACATAGCGGATGCAGCAGGTGACGGTCATGGCGAGCTCCGGTTGAGGGCCTGCGAGATAGCCGCCCCCGGCCCAACCAGGTTTCGCTCGCGGACGAAGCGTCCTCGCGCGCCAACCGCTATGATGGCGGCATGAGGCTTGGCCCCGACATCACCCGCATCGCCGCCCTGCTGGGAGATCCGGCCCGGGCCAACATGCTGTCGGCGCTGATGGGCGGCCAGGCGCTCACCGCCGGGGAACTGGCGCGGGAGGCGGGGGTCACCCCCCAGACCGCCAGCGCCCACCTCGCCAAGCTGGAGGCCGGCGGCCTGCTGACCCGACGCCATCAAGGCCGGCACAACTACTTCGCCCTGGCGGGCCCCGACGTGGCGGAGGTGATGGAGCAGCTCGCGCTGCTGGCTGGCCGCGCGGGTCACATGCGCAGCCGTCCCGGACCGAAGGATCCGGCCCTGCGCCGGGCCCGCGTCTGCTACGACCACTTGGCGGGCGACGCCGGCGTGGCCATGCTGGACGCGCTGGTGGCCCAGGGCCGGATCGTCGAGCACGCCGGCTCCCTGGTGCTCACGGATACGGGCCGCGCCTTCGCCCGCGACTTCGGGGCGGCCTGGGAGGAGACCGGCCGCCGTCCGCTCTGCAAGGCCTGCCTCGACTGGAGCGTTCGGCGAAGTCATCTGGCGGGCCTGGTCGGGGCCGCGCTGCTGGCGCGGATCTATGCCCTGGGCTGGGCGCGCCCCGTGGACGGAACCCGCGTGGTCGCCTTCAGCGCGCCGGGCCTCCTGGCCTTCGAGCGCGCCTTCGGCCCTATCGCGCCGGACGTCCCAGCCGCAGCAGCACGGGCCAGCCCCCGCTGACCAGCGCCGCGGCCAGCGCGACCCCGATGGCCTGCCATCCTGGCAGGGCCACCTTGAACATGTCGGCGAGGAACGGCGTGACCGTCACCGCCGTCATCGCCACCGCGACGGCGCCGGCGATGGTCCAGTAGGTCCGGTGTTGCGGGACGAAGATCCGGCCCGACGAGGCGCTGTCCGTGAGGGCCAGGACCAGGTTGGCGAGGACCAGCGCGCCGAACGCCGCGCCGCGCGCCTGGGCCTCGGCCATCTGCGGCAGCGCCCAGAGATAGACGCCCAGCACCGCCGCCAGCACGCCGCCGCCCTGCAGGAGCGCGAGCCCGATCTGGGCCGGACCGAACAGCGGCTCGTCCGGGCGGCGGGGCTTGCGCTTCATCGCGCCCGCCTCGCTGGGCTCGGCCTCGAAGACCAGCGAGCAGGTCGGATCGATGACCAGTTCCAGCAGCATCACGTGCATCGGCAGCAGCAGAGGCGGCAGGCCCAGCAGCACCGGCGCCAGCGCCAGGCCCGCGATGGGGACGTGGATGGCGGTGATGTAGGTCAGCGCCCGGCGCAGGTTGGCGAAGATCCGCCGCCCGAGGCGAACACCGCCGACGATGCTGGCGAAACTGTCGTCCAGCAGGACGAGGTCCGCGGCCTCACGGGCCACGTCCGAGCCCCGCCGGCCCATGGCCACGCCGATATGGGCGGCCTCCAGGGCCGGCGCGTCGTTCACCCCGTCGCCGGTCATGGCCACGACCTCTCCGGCCGCCTTGAGCGCCTCGACGATGCGCAGCTTCTGCGCCGGCACGATGCGGGCGAACACGCGGACCGTCTGCAGCTTTTCGCAGAGCGCCTCGAAAGGCAGGTCCTCCACCTCCCTGCCCAGCAGAAATCCGGCCTCGGCCTCGATGCCGGCCGAACGGGCGATGGCCAGGGCGGTGGAGGGATGGTCGCCGGTGATCATCACCACCTTGATGCCCGCGCCCCTCGCCTCGTCGAGCGCGGCAGGCACGTCGGCGCGAAGCGGGTCCAGGAAACCAACCAACCCCGCGAAGTCGAAGCGGACGTCGGCCGGATTGTCGGCGGTCCAGGTATCGCCGCGGGCCTGCGCCACGCCCAGGACCCGCAGGCCCGCCTCGGCGTAGGCGTGGATCACGCACTGGAGGCGCTGGATCTCGGCCTCGCCCAGCCGGCAGAGGCGGATGATCGCCTCGGGCGCGCCCTTGGCCGCCGCGATCCGGCCGCCGTCGTCGAGCGGCCAGAGCTGGACCACCGCCAGCAGGCCCGGGGTCAAGGGCCAGGCCCGCTCGGGCTCGGAGCGGACCGCCGGCAGGTCGCCGCAAAGCGCGCGCACCGCCTTGTCCATGGGGTCCACCGGGCGGACCGCCGAGGCCAGCGCCGCGACCTGCAACACCTGCGCGGCGGGACCTTCAGGGCGATCGCCGTCGCCGAGCGGCGTGTCGGCCGCCGGCGTCCAGACCCGCGCCACCCGCATGCGGTTCTCCGTGAGGGTGCCGGTCTTGTCCACGCACAGCACGCTGGCCCCGCCGAGGGTCTCGATGACGGCGCCGCGCCGGGCCAGCACCCGATGGGTCGCCAGCCGCCAGGCGCCCAGCGCCATGAAGACCGCCAGCACCATGGGAAACTCTTCCGGGATCAGCGAGATCGCCAGGGTGATCCCGGCCAGGGCCCCGCCCATCCAGTCGTCGCGCAACAGGCCATAGGCGAGCACGATGACGCCGCAGAACGCGAGCGCCACGATCCCCAGCAGGGCGACCAGGCGCGCGGCGGTCTTCTGCAGCGGCGTCGGCTCCTGGACGATCTCGGCCAGCGAGGCGCCGATCTGGCCGAGGGCCGACGCGGCGCCGGTGCGGGTCAGCCGGACGACGCCCTGGCCGCGCACCACCATCGTTCCGGCGAAGACGAAGGGCCCCGTGTCCGCCCCGGGGACCGGATCGCCCGCCGGCGCGCCCAGGGCGGGCTGCTTCGAGACCGGCGCGCTTTCTCCCGTGAGCGCGGATTCGTCGACGCCGAGCACATCTCCCGACACCAGCATCCCGTCGGCGGGCAGGCGCTCGCCCTCCCCGATCAGCAGGATGTCGTCGGGAACGAGGTCGCGGGCGGCGACGTACCGCTCGACCCCGCCGCGGATGATGCGGGCCCGCGGCTGGGCGAGCTCGCGCAGGGCGCCCAGCGCGCGTTCGCTGCGCGCCTCCTGGGCGATCACCAGCCCGATGGCGGCGGTCGCGCCCAGGACCAGGAACAGGCCCTCGCCCAGGTCGCCGACCACCAGATAGAGCAGGGCCGCGCCCATGAGCAGCAGGAACATCGGCTCGCGCAGGGTCTCGCGGGCGATCCGCCAGATCGACCGGCCCCCGCCGGCGGCGATCTCGTTGGGCCCGACGACCGTCAGGCGCTGCGCCGCCTCCTCGTCGCTGAGGCCCGTGAGCGGGTCCGGACCGGAAGGGGCGCTCATGGACGGTAGCTCTTTCGTGGGCAGGCCGCGTCTTTTCGCCCATCGGCGCGCCGCGCGCCTTGACGCAGGTCAGCCCTAGCGCTGGCGGCGCGCATCCTCCGTGGCGGCGTTCAGCTTGCGGATGCGCTCCTGATAAAGGGCCGCCAGCCGAGCCGGGTCCGTGACGGGATTGCGCGCATCGCGCCAGGCGAGCTGCCGCTGGCGCAGGATGGTGCGGTCGGCGTGCGCCGCGATAGCCTCGGCATAGGCGCGGCGGAGGTCGCGTTGCAGCCGCTGGAGATCGGGGTCGGCGCAGATCGCGCGGTCGGCCGGCGTCTCGGCCGCCGCCAGGCAACCGTCATCGATCGCCGTCGCAGCCTCTGTCGCCCCGTCGGCGGCCTCCGGCGTCGGCTCAGGCTCAGCGGCGGCGACCACCGTCTCGGAGGTGGCCGGCGCGGGGGTCTCCGCCATCTCGGGCGCTAGTGGCTCGGCGACAGGGGGCGGCTCGGCGGCCGGCGGAGCCGGCGTGTCCAGGGGCGTCGGGGCCGCCACCTCGGCCTGGAGCGCCGCCAGTTCCGCGGACGACGACGGCGTCCCACCGCTTCCGCTCGCCAACCAGGCGCCCAGCGCCACACCCACGGCGGCGCCCGCCACGAACGTCCCGGCGGGCAAACCCCAGCGACGACGGCCTTCGCGTGGGGCTCGTCCCAGCGTCAGTTCCCCGGCCGGCTCGGGCGGCGGCTCGACCTCGGCTTCCGCGAACGCGTCGCGATGGTACAGCGGATCGCCGAAGTCCATGGAGATGACCCGCGGTTCGCTCGGACGCCGCAACCGCTTCTGGGGGCCCGCCTCGCGGCGGCGGGCCATCTCCTCCAGGATCTGATAGGATTGCGTGGCCAGACCCCGCTCGCGCGAGGAGTCCAGCAGTCGGCGCAGCTCAGCCCCATTGAGGGCGGACAGGTCAAGGTTGGGCAAGCGTCTTCCCCGGGCGCAATTCGACAACGTCGCCGGCGCCCGTCCTTCGCCAACGGCCCACTATCACCTCGAACGGCCGAACTTGAACAGCGTCATTTTATCGCCGGGCATCCTTCGCGCGAGGAGGCCTCCAGCCCTCCCGTCGCGCCCCTTGCCCATCCGCTGACCAGCCCGCGCTCATTTCTCAGCATCCGGTAGGATTCCCGGCGCGCGGCGCGCAGTCTCACTCCCCACGGCCCAGCCGACCTCTGTAGGCCGGAGGCCAAGAACACGGGCGAGCGAGGGGTGCGTATGGACACGGGACGGCGGACGCCGACGCGGCGGCAGTTGCTGAACGCGATCGGCCTGATGGGCGGGACCGCGGCGGTCTATCAGATGATGACGACGTTCGGCCACGCGGCCGAGACGCGCTTCCCCGGTCCGCCCAACCTGTCCGGAGCGCGCAAGGGCTCCACCGTCATCGTGCTGGGCGCGGGCCTGGCGGGGATGCTGGCGGCCTTCGAGCTGGAGAAGGCCGGCTACAAGGTCCAGATCCTGGAGTTCCAGAACCGGCCGGGCGGCCGCAACTGGTCCCTCTACGGCGGCGACAAGTACACGGAGATGGGCGGGGCGACCCAGAACGTCGGCTTCGCCAAGGGCAACTACCTGAACCCCGGCCCCTGGCGGATTCCCCACCACCACAAGACCCTGCTGCACTACTGCAAGGCGTTCGGCGTGGCGCTGGAGCCGTTCATCCAGTTCAACCACAACGCCTATGTCCACAACGTCGACGCCTTCGGCGGCGCGCCGCAGCGGTTCCGGTCGCTGGCCGCGGACTTCGAGGGAAATATCGCCGAGCTGCTGGGCAAGGCCATCGACCAGAAGGCGCTGGACACCAAGCTGACCCCCGAAGACACCGACCGCCTCAAGGAGGCGCTGCGCGGCTGGGGCATGCTCGACAAGGACATGCGCTACGTGAAGGGCATGGCGTCTTCGAGCCACCGCGGTTTCGAGCTCCCACCCGGCGGCGGCGTCAACGGCGCGCCCAAGCCCTCGGACCTTCTGCCGTTTGACCAGGTGCTGAGGTCGGGGATCGCGGCGAACATGTCGTTCTTCATGAACGACGAGTTCCAGACCACGATGTTCCAGCCGGTGGGCGGCATGGGCAAGATCGGCGAGGGCTTCGCCAAGAAGGTCGGCCACCTGATCACCTACAACGCCAAGGTGACGAAGCTCTTCCAGGACAAGTCCGGCGTCTCGGTGACCTATACCGACACCGTGAAGGGGGCCGTGACCACGGCCAAGGCGGACTTCTGCGTCTGCACCATCCCCCTGACCGTCCTCAGCCAGATCGAAAACAACCTGTCGGAGAAGAAGCAGGCCGCGATCGCGGCGGTGCCCTACTCCAACTCGGTGAAGATCGGCCTGGAGATGCGCCGCCGGTTCTGGGAGGAAGACCAGGACATCTTCGGCGGCCACTCCTTCACCAGCCAGGAGATCGGCCTGATCTCCTATCCCAACAACAACTTCTTCCAGGACGGGCCGGCGGTGCTGCTGGGCGCCTTCGCCGGCGGGGCGGGAGGCTACCGGCTGGGCGGGATGACGCCCGAGGAGCGGATCGAGGTGGCCCTGGCCCAGGGCTCGGTCTTCCACCCGCAGCAGTACCGCAAGGAGTTCCTGAACGGCGCCTCGGTGGCCTGGAACCGGGTGCCCTGGGTGATGGGCTGCTGCGCCCGCTGGAACGAGGACACGCGGCGCGAGCACTATCAGGAGCTGGTGGCGCTGGAGGACCGCGTCGTCCTGGCGGGCGAGCACGCCTCCTACGTGGGCTGCTGGATGGAAGGCTCGCTGCTTTCGGCCCTCGACGCCATCACCCGCTTGCACAAGCGCGCCCTGGAGGCCTGAGCATGACGCACCGTTTCCTGAGCGCCCTGATCGCCGCGGCCGCCCTGGCCGGACCCGCCCTGGCCGACGAGCCCGGCCCCGGGGGCAGCAAGCCCCCCGTCGCGAAGACCGGCGAGGAGGTCTATCGCACCTATTGCCAGGCCTGCCACATGGCCGACGCCAAGGGCGCGGTCGGCGCCGGCGCCTTCCCGGCGCTGGCCAACAACCCGCGCCTGGGGACCACGGCCTATGCGGCCTACATCGTCGCCAACGGCAAGGGCGGCATGCCCTGGTTCAAGGACGCCCTGTCCAAGGAACAGGCCCAGGCGCTGCTCACCTACCTGCGCTCGCACTTCGGCAACAACTACAAGGAGCCGGTGACGGCCGCCGACGTCGAGGCCTTCGGCCAGCGGCCCACCAGCCGATTCTAGCCTGCCGTAGGGGCGCCCCCGTTCGGCGCGTGACAACCGCCGCCGTCTCGTCTTTCCTGGCGCGCCTGCCATTTCGCAGGCCAAAACAAACCGGAATTTCGAAGGGACGGATTTCAGGATGCCCCCACGCATGTTGCCGGAGCCGACTCCGGAGACGAGACATTTCTGGGACGGGTGCAAGGACGGCGAGCTTCGCCTCCAACGCTGCACGTCCTGCCACGACAGCTATTTCCCGCCGCGCCCGTTCTGCCCCAAGTGCGGCAGCCGCGACGTGGAGGTCTATAAGGCCAGCGGCGAGGCCGTCTTGTGGTCGTACGTCATCAACCAGCGGCCCCGACCGGATATGGGGACCGAGCCCTACGCCATCGCAGTGGTGAAGCTGGCCGAGGGGCCGACCATGATGACCAACATAGTGGGCTGTCCCCAGACGCCCGAGGCCCTGCAGCTGGACATGCCGCTGAAGGTGTCGTTCGCCAAGCAGACCGACGACATCACCCTGCCCCTGTTCGCACCGGTGGAGGGGTAAGCGCCATGAGCTGGAAACAGAAATCCGTGGCCGTGGTCGGCGCCGCCGAGACCACGAAGATGGGGAAGATCCCGGACGTCTCGGTGATCGGCCTGCATGCCGACGCCGCGCTGAACGCCATGGCCGACGCCGGGCTGAAGCCATCGGACATCGACGGGGTGGCCACCGCAGGGATCAGCCCGGTGGAGCTGGCCCACTACCTGGGCATCAAGCCCACCTACGCCGATGGCACCAGCGTGGGCGGCTGCTCCTTCATGCTGCACGTCCGGCACGCCGCCGCGGCGATCAATGCGGGCCTCGCCACCACCATCCTGATCACCCACGGCGAGAGCGGCCGCTCCCGCGTCGGCGCCGGCGGCTGGCCGCGTTCGCCCGCCAGCCTGCAGGGACAGTTCGAGATGCCCTACGGTCCCGTCGGGCCGCCCAGCATGTTCACGGTTCCCGTGCTTCGCTACCTGAAGACCTATGGCCTGACGCCCGAGGACATGGCGCCGGTGGCGGTGATCCAACGGGAGTGGGCGGCGAAGAATCCGCGCGCCTCGTACAAGGACCCGCTGACCGTCGACGACGTGATGAACGCCGACATGATCGCCTGGCCCTTCACCAAGCTGATGTGCTGCCTGGTGACGGACGGCGGCGGCGCGCTGATCCTGACGTCGGCGGAGCGGGCCAAGGATTTCCCGCAGAAGCCGGTCTATGTGCTGGGCGCGGGCGAGAGCGTCGAGACGCCGATGGTGTCGCAGATGTACGACTTCACCTCGTCCACCGCGTTCAAGGTCTCGGGCAACAAGGCCTTCGAGACGGCCGGCATCAGCCACGGCGACGTGGATCACCTGATGATCTACGACGCCTTCGCCCACCTGCCGCTCTACGGCCTCGAGGACCTGGGCTTCTGCAAGCCCGGCGAGGCGGCGGCGTTCATCCGCGAGCGGAATACGGCGCCGGGCGGCAAGCTGCCGCTGAACACCAACGGCGGCGGCCTCAGCTACATGCACTCCGGGATGTACGGCATGTACGCCTTACAGGAGAGCGTGCGGCAGATGCGGGGCACGGCCCCGGCGCAGGTGGAGGGCGCGCGGGTCAGCGTCTGCCACGGCGTGGGGGGGATGTTCGCCGCCTCGGGCACGATCATCTTTTCGAACGAGGCGCCGTGAGGCGGGCCGGGCGGCCGCGCCTCGCGGTCGTCCGGCTCACACCGCCAGCGATCGGCGGCGCGCGCGCAGCATCGCGCCCATGCCCCCGAAGCCTGCGAGCATGAGCGCCCAGCCGGCCGGCTCGGGCGCGGCGGAGACGGCCGGCGCCTGCAGGTCGAAGCGGATATTGTCCAAGGCGACGTTGTAGGAGTCCGGCCCCCAGCGCAGGACGACACCGTCCAGGTAGGCGGTGTTAATGCTGGCGCTCTCGTGCCCGCCCGCCGTGGTCGACCCCGTGAAGCTGGTCAGGACGTTCCCGGCGAGGTCGAGGATCTTGAAGGGCGCGTTGCGGGCGCCGCCGAAGCCCGCGTAGTCGAAGTCCAGCAGCGAAAGCTTGTAGCCGTTAGCCGCCCTCAACACCACCTCACCATAGGCGTTGCGAGCGTCGGCGCCGGCGTAGAGCACCTTGTCGAGGTCGCCGTACTTGCCCGACCAGTAGAAGGCCGACGAGGTCGCTTCGCCGGTGGCGACCGAGACCGTGTCGTACGAGACATCCACGCCGGCCTGATCGCCATAAGCCTGGGAAATCGCGCAGAGCGTCCCCGACGCCGAGCACGGCGCATTGGTGAAGTCTAGCAGAACCACGGCGGCGTTGGCAGGACCGGCGCCGAGGGTCAAGGCGGCCGCGACCGCGCCGATGGCGGTAAAACTCTTCATGATTTAATCTCCAATGTTAACTCGTTTAGGTTGCATAGTGGCGCGCCGCATCGCGCCGGGGCGGTGAGCCCGGGCGGGCTTGGCGACGGTGGTCGGGTCGGGATTAGACGGGTGTCATGACGGCGGGCTGGCGAACATCCGACCCGCGACCTCGGGGGTGTAGAAGTCCAGGTATCGGCGCGTGCCTGTGGGGGGCAGCACCTCGATCAGGCAACGGTTGTCGATCCAGAGTTCAACCAGGTCGAACACGCCGCCCCGCTCGCAGGTCACGGCGCGCCAGCCCCGCTCGCGGCCCAGGTCGACGATCTCCTCGGCGGACAGTTGGCTGGTGAGGGCGACATGAAATCCGCTGAGGCTGGCGGGGGCGCCGTCGGTGCGGATCTGGGTCTCCCAAGGCATGACGAACGCACCGGCTGCGCTATGGGCGAGGTCGGGCTCACCCTCGCCTTGGTGATGGATCGCTGTGGCCGGCAGCACTTCGACGCCCCAGCCGGAGCCGTCGCGGGCGATGGCCACCCACGCGCCCGCGACAACGGGGAAAGGCATTACGGCGCCATCGATGATGCGGCCGATGACCTCGGCGGTCCCTTCCGGGTCAGCGGCAGGAATGGAGACGTGGGCGATCACTGCGCGGCGTCCTTGGCGGTGGCGGTGGCGTGCGTGGGGCGGAGCGGCTTGGCGCCCCGGCGGCGAAGTTCGGCGAGAATGATCTCGACCGCCCAGGCCGAGACCTCTGCGGCGGGCTCGCCGGTCAGGTCCCACTGCTCGCGGAAGGAGATCCAGGGGTAGGCCGAGTAGAGGAGCTGGAGCAGGGCCGCGGCCTTGACCCGCTCACCCTCGTCAAGCGCCGGCGCGGCCTCGGCCACCAGCTTCAGGAAGATGGCCGAGCGCTCTGCGTTCAGGCTGGAGCGGATCTTGAGCCCCTCCTCCGTGCGCACGCTGGCCAGAACGTGCCCTGGAGCTGCGTCGAAGGTCTGGTAGAGCGGCCCGACCTTCAGCGCGATCTCGTCCGCGGTCTCGGGCATGCCGACCGTGACGCCGTTGCGGCGGTTAAGCCAGGCCCATAGGCCCTGCAGCAATACGTCCCGGCTTGGGAAATGGCGGTAGACCGTGACCTCACGCACGCCGGCCCTGGCCGCCACCGCGCGGGTGGTGGCGGCCTCGATCCGCCCCTCCTCCGCGTAGATCGCGGCCATCGACTGCAGGATTTTCTCCCGAGTCGCGTCCGACTGTTCCTGGCGCAGGGCGGAATTATATGTGCGCTTATCGCTCATGATGTAAGTGCGTATTACATCAATTTGGCGCATGCAACATCAATCTTGACCGTGCGGGTGCTGCCGAGCCGGCGCCTACGACGGGTGTGTCCCCGGCGCATCGCATCGGAGCTGACATCCCACTGTCGTGTAATCGATAACATCCATGCCTAAGGCGGCCCCCAGTTTCGAAAGCTGGGGATCCCACCATGAAGTTTGCGCTGCTTGCCGCCGCCTCGGCGGCCGTCCTCTCGCTGGCGTCCGCCGCCCAGGCCGCCGAAGCCGACGAGGTGGGTACGGTCGAGGAACTGGTCGTCACGGGCCGCGCCGGCTCGGAGGCCCAGAAGCGGATCGAGGCCTCCTACGCCATCACCACGATCTCAGAGGACAAGCTGCGCATGCAGTCCCCGCCCAGCGTGGCGGAGGTGCTGAAGAACGTTCCCGGGCTGTGGGTTGAGGCGTCGGGCGGCGTGGGCGGCGCGAACATCCGCGCCCGGGGCATTCCTATCGAAGGCTTCGCCGCCATCGCCCTGCAGGAAGACGGCCTGCCGGTGCAGCATGACGGTGGCCTGGGCTTCCTGAACACCGACTTCTCGTTCCGGATGGACGAAACGGTGAACCGCGTGGAGGTGGTCCGCGGCGGCCCCTCCTCGATCTTCGCATCCTATGCGCCGGGCGGCACGATCAACTTCATCACCCGCAAGGCGACGCAGCCCTTCGAGGGCCTGGCCAAGGCCGAGGTGGGCGACTGGGGCTACTGGCGGGGCGATGCCTGGATGGGCGGCGTGGTGGGCGGCTTCCGGCTGGGCCTGGGCGGCTACTACCGCCAGGACGACGGCGTGCGCGATCCCGGGTTCGACGCCAACAAGGGGGGCCAGGTCCGCTTCCAGGTGGGCCGCGACTTCGAGAACGGCTCCATCGACTTCAACGTCAAGCACATCGACGACAACACGATCTTCTACCTGCCGGTCCCGCTGACCTTCGACCCCAAGGGCGATACGGCCGAGATCCCCGGCTTCGACGCCACCACCGGCACCCTGGCGGGCCCGGAGACGGGCAAGCTGACCTTCCGCACCAACCGCGGGCCCTTCCTGTTCGACCAGACCAAGGGCTCGGACCTGAAGCTGACCCAGTACACCCTGTCGGGGACGCTGGACGTGGCGGGCTGGCAGATCCGCAACGGCTTCCGCTATCGCACCAGCGACCTGACACGCTCGGCGTTCTTCCCCAACACGCCGGTGCTGGCCTCGGCGCGGATCGCCCAGGACCAGGCCCGCGCCCCGGCCGGCAGCGTCGGCCGGCTGACCTACGTCAACGGCGGCCAGGCCTTCGACGTGGCGAACCAGAACGGCACGGGCCTCGTCATGGACGCCTTCCTGCGCGCCCAGGACATCACCCTGGACGAGACGATCAACGACCTGCGCTTCACCCGGACTTTCGAGATGGGCGGCCAGCGGCACAACGTGGCGTTCGGGGTCTATTACGCCAAGGCCGAGGAGACCTTCTACCAGCAGGGCGCGGCGGTGCTGGTGGACGTGCGTGAGAACGCGCGCCTGCTGAACCTCAGCTTCGTCAACGCCGCTGGCGCGACGGTGGCGCAGATGACCGAGAACGGCTTCTCGCGGTACGGCAGCCAGTTCAACAACGCCGAAGGCGAGTCCGAGACCTGGGCCCTCTACGCCGCCGACGAGTGGAACATCACCGACAAGCTGCGCATCGACTTCGGCGCCCGCTGGGAGCGGATCGAGCTGACCGGCCGCAACGAGGGCAGCTCGACGATCAACCTGAACCAGTCGCCGACCCTTGCGGACGACCAGGCGATCAGCGGCAACGGCGTCTTCACGCCCCTGGACCGCAGCTTCGACGACTGGGGCGCGACGGTGGCGGTGAACTACCAGTTCTCGTCCGACTTCGGCGCCTATGCCCGCTACACCAAGGGCTTCCGCCTGCCCTCGCTGGGGGACTTCATCACCAACCCCACGAACACCTCGCCTCGGCCCTCGACCAGCGACCTGTACGAGGCGGGGATCAAGGTCGACCGGCCGATGTTCACGGCCTACCTGACCGCCTTCCTGACCAAGTTCGACAGCCAGAGCTTCAGCGAGACCCGGTACGACCAGGCCACCAACAGCTTCGTCAGCCGGACCGAGTTCGCCTCCACCGAAACCTATGGCGTGGAGCTGGAAGGCACGGCGCGGCCGACCGACTGGTTCGACGTGAGCCTGAACGCCACGATCCAGGATCCGCACCTGGGCAAGTTCATCTTCAATGAGCGCGTGGCCAAGGTGGGCGGCGCCTGCCCCCTGCCCTCCGACACCCTGACGGCGGGGTCGGACTGCCTGCGGGCGCGGGACTTCACGGACAACACCATCGTCCGCACGCCGAAGGTCAGCCTGCGGGTGACGCCGGGCGTGAACCTGTTCGACGGCCGCGTGCGCGCCGAGCTGGATCTGCAGTATTACGGCAAGCGGTTCTCGGACCTGGCCAACACCCTGACCATTCCCGACTACTACCTGCTGAACGCCCAGGTGCGCTGGAACGTCACCGACCAGCTGACGATCCACGCCTACGGCACGAACCTGACCAACGAGATCGGCCTGACCGAGGGCAACCCCCGGGCCGGCCAGTTCATCTCGGGCGAGGCGGGGTCGCGATACTACCTGGCCCGGCCGGAGCTGGGCCGGACCTTCAAGGCCGCCGTGCTATACCGCTTCTGATGCGGGGCCGGTTCGTTTCGATGATCGCGGGCGCGGTGGCTTCGGCCGCCGCGCTCGTCGCGTTTCCGGCCGCGGCGGAGACCCTGACGCTCACCGGCGTCATGACCGGGGCCGACCACCAGACCTATCGCGAAGTCCCGTTCCGCGTCCCGGCCGGGACCACCTCGGTCACGGTGGAGTTCGCCTATACGGGCAAAGACCAGAAGTCGGTGATCGACCTCGGCGTCCGTGACCCGCAGCGGTTCCGCGGCTGGAGCGGCGGCAACAAGCCTAAGTTTACCCTGACCGAAACATGGGCGACGCCGTCCTACCTGCCCGGGCCCCTGCCAGCCGGCGAATGGAAGCTGATCCTGGGCGTGCCCAACCTGCGCAAGGACGGCCGCGCCGACTACACCGCGACGATCACCCTGGACCGCAGCCCGGTGTTCCACGGCTTCGCCGAGGCGCCGCTGAAGACCGGGCCCGGCTGGTATCGCGGCGACCTGCACATGCACACCCAGCATTCGGACGGATCGTGCGGCTCGCGGATGGGCAAGCGCATCCCCTGCCCGCTGTTCCGGACGCTGGAGGCGGCGGCCGCGCGCGGGCTCGATTTCGTGGCGGTGACCGAGCACAACACCACGGCCCACTTCCAGGACCTGGCCGAGCTGCAGCCCTACTACGACGACCTGCTGCTGATCCCGGGCCGGGAGATCACCACCTTCCACGGCCACGCCAATGTGTTCGGCGTCACGGCGCCGCTCGACTTTCAGTTGGGCGGCCCGCGGGCGCCGGACATGAACCGGATCCTGGACCAGGTGGAGGCGGCGAAGGGGCTGATCTCCATCAACCATCCGGCGCTGCCTTCGGGCGAGGCCTGCATGGGCTGCGGCTGGACGGCGAAGACCGACTTCGCCCGCATCCCGGCCATCGAGGCGATCAACGGCGTCGTCAGCGAAGGGCCCTGGTCGGGGATCGCGTTCTGGGAGGCAAGGCTGAACGCAGGCTTCCGGATCACCGCCGTCGGCGGCTCAGACAACCACGACGCCACCCTGCCGACCGCGCGGGGCGTTGGAACCCCGACGACCGTGGTCTGGGCGGAGAACCTCAGCCAGGACGCCATCCTGGACGGCATCCGCCAGGGCCGGGCGTTCGTGGACGTGCAAGGCACGCGCGACAGGCTGCTGGACGTACGCGCCGACGGGACGAAGCTGTCGGTGCGCGTCGCCAAGGCGGCGGGCGGGCGGCTGGCGTTCGCAGGGCCGGCCGCAGCGGGCCTCGCCGACGCCGCGCCGCTGGGGGAAGACACGTCCCGCACCTTCGACCTCACGGGCCGGAAGGGCTGGCTCCGGGTCGATGTGCGCGGTCCCGACGGCAAGCTTTGGCTGCTGGGGAACCCGGTCTGGCTGGACTAAGCGGCCGCCTCGTCGCGGTGCGCCTCGTCCTCGGCCATGGCGCGGACGATGGCCTCGATCAGGGCGTCGGCGCGGATCGGCTTGGAGAGGTGCTGGTCGGCGCCGGCCTCCAGGCTGGCCTTCACGTGCTCGTCCAGGGCGTTGGCGGTCAGCATGATGACCGGAGTCCGCGACAGCGCTTGCTCCCGCTCCCAGGCGCGGAGCTGGCTGGTGGCCGAGAGGCCGTCCAGTTCGGGCATCTGCATGTCCATCAGCACCACGTCGAACCGGGCCGCCTGGAGCGCCTCCAGGGCCTCGCGGCCGTTCTCGACGATGACCGGATCGATGCCGACCGAGCCCAGCACCAGCTGCACCACCTTCTGGTTGGTGGGGTGGTCCTCGGCCAGCAGTATGCGGGCGCCCGAGATGTCGAAGCCCTCGAAGGGATCCTCCTCCACCGCTTCGCCGTCGCCATCGACGGGTTCCAGCGGGACCTGCACCGAGAACGTCGAGCCGCGCCCCGGCTCCGAGGCGACCTCGATCGTGCCGCCCATGAGTTCGACCAGCGACCGGCTGATGGCCAGGCCGAGGCCGGTGCCGCCGAAGCGCCGGCGGATCGAGGCGTCGGCCTGCTCGAACCGGCGGAAAAGGCGCTCGCGCACGTCGTCGCCAAAGCCGATGCCGGTGTCGGCGACGGTGAAGCCCACCGTTCCGCCCGCGGCGTCGACCTCCAGCCGGACCTCGCCCGCCTCGGTGAACTTGACGGCGTTGGACAGGAGGTTCGACAGCACCTGGGTCAGGCGCACGGTGTCGCCGGCGAACCGGCGGTCGGCTTCCGGCGAGACCGTCCAGTGGAAGGCCAGCCCCTTAGTCTCGGCCGCGGCGCGGTGCAGCTCGGCGATCCGGCTGACCAGGGTGGTCATGGAGAACTCGTCGCGCGCCAGCTTGATCTCGCCGGCCTCGATCTTCGAGAAGTCGAGGATGTCGGTCAGCACCCGCTCCAGCAGGCGGCCGGACGAGACGATGAGCTCGGCCAGCTCCTTGCCCCGCGGCGTCTCCTGCTGGCGCGACAGCGTCTCGGAGATGGCGATCACCCCGTTCAGCGGCGTGCGCAGCTCGTGGCTCATGTTGGCCAGGAAGCGCGATTTTTCGGCGTTGGCGCGCTCGAGCTGGGCCGTGCGCTCGTGCACCCGGTCTTCGAGGGACGCAAAGGCGACGTCGACCTTCTCGCGCTCGGCGCGCAGGGCCCGGGCGAGGACGCCGATCTCGTCGAGCCGGCGCTCCTCCGCCCCGACGTCGGGGCGCTCGGCCTCGTCGGTCTCGCAGGAGTCGGCCAGGCGCTGGAGCGGCCAGATGATCGTGCGCCGGGCCAGGAAGACCACCAGCACCGTCTGCAGCGCCGTGGCCAAGGCGCCCAGCATCAGGACCCATGACGCCGACTTGGCCGCCGAAGCGGCCAGCGAGGCCTTGGGATAGGTCAGCATCAGGTACCACTCGGGGCCGGCCAACCGGCCGAAGGCCACGACCTGCTGGCCGTCCGGACTGTCGATGACGCCGCTGGCCTGCCCGGTCTGCGCGATGGCCGCGACCATGGCCTTCAGACCCAGCCGGCGTTCGTATTCGGCGACGGTCTTCTCGGCCGCCTTGCCGGGGACCGTGAAGCCCGGATAGGCGATCAGCTCGCCCTTGCCCGTGACCAGAAGCGAGGACGCCCCAGGCAGGGGCGTCTTCACCGCATTGGCGAGGAATCCGGTCAGCTCGATGGACGAGCCGAAGGCGCCGACGTAGCGTCCGTTCGCATAGGCCGGGGTCAGGCAGGCCGTCGCCAGGCGATCGCCCACCTTGTCCTGGATCAGCCGCTGGAGGTTGGTGCAGCGGGTGAGCCGCCGCGGATCGTTGGCCGGGGTGGTCAGCGAGGCCATCTCCTCCTTGGAAATGTCCAGGTCGGCCGGCGCCTCATGCCGGTAGAACATCAGCTTGTCGGGCCGATCGGGGCCGAACAGCACCAGGCGGGTCTGCGGCGGCGTGAAGAAGTAGAAGTTGTCGTAGTCCTTGCGCGCCGCCTGGCCGAAGTTGGCCACCAATTCGAACGCGGCCACCAGGGCGCGCTTCTCGTCGGGGGTCATCGCCTCGGCGCGCGTGATCAGCGCCCCCATGCCATAGATGAACTCGCCGTCCTCCATGGCGCCGTCGAAGTACGCATCGCGGCTGCGGCGGGTGCCGTCGGGGCGCAGCGGCATGTAGCGATCGGCCAGCCGGTCGACCTCGGCGTCGGATAGGCGGTCCATCCGCCGCTCGAGCTCCTCGCCGGCCGCATGGTGCAGGGCGGTCAGGTTCGAGAACCGGCGCTCCACATTGCTGGTCCGCTCGAGCACGTAGTCGCCCAGGTAGGCGATCTGGCGATTCGACAGCTCGCGCTGAAACACGACGAAGGCGCCGAGCGCCCCGAAGATCGTCACGACCAGGGACATGATGCCGACGCTGACCAGGAATCGGCGGG
>NZ_LSJI01000114.1 GCF_001557235.1 Phenylobacterium sp. CCH9-H3
CGCCCCCGCCGCCGCCCCAAGGCGACCCGACCAAGGACTTCACCCAGGCCCGGCAACTGATGCTGGCCGGCGACTACGACGGCGCCGAGGCGGCGTTCGCCGCCTATGTGGAGACCTATCCCGACGGCCCGAAGGCGGCCGAGGCCAACTACTGGTGGGGCAAGACCCTGGGGGTCCGCGGCGCCCACGCCAATGCGGCCCAGGCCTATATCGCCGCCATCCGCGGCTGGCCCCAGACCTCGTGGGGGCCGGATGCGGTGGTGGAGCTGGCCCGGTCGCTGGTGGCGCTGAAGAAGCCGGCGGACGCCTGCCAGACCCTGGCCGAGTTCGCACGGCGCTATCCCAAGGCGCCGGCCAACGTCCAGAGCCGCGCCGCCGCCACGCGCACCCAGGCCAAGTGCGCGGCCTAGAGGCGCAAGCCCGCCGTATCCTCGATGGCCATCTGCTCCGCGACAGCCGCCGGCCCCTCGCCGTCGGCCTGTCGGGCGGCAGCGACTCCCTCGCGCTGACCCTGATCGCCGACGCCTGGGCGCGCGGGGCCGGGCGGGACCTCCTGATCCTCACGGTCGACCATGGGCTTCAGGCGGACAGCGCCGCCTGGACGCAAGCCTGCGCCGCGGTGGCCGCCCGGTTCGACCGCCCGTTCCGCGCCCTTTGCTGGACTGGCGACAAGCCTGCCGCCGGGCTGCCCGCCGCCGCGCGCCTGGCCCGGCACCGCCTGCTCGCGGACGCGGCGCGGGAGGCTGGGGCGCGGGTGATCCTTCTTGGGCACACGGCCGACGATCTGGCCGAGGCCGCGGTCATGCGGGCGGGCGGCTCCACCACACCGGATCCCAGGGCCTGGGCGCCCTCGCCGGTCTGGCCGCAGGGGCGGGGCGTCTTCCTTCTCCGTCCGCTGCTGGGGGCGGCGCGGGCGGACCTGCGCGCCTGGCTCGCCGCGCGGGGCGAGACCTGGATCGACGATCCCGCCAATGCCGACCCGCGCTACGCCCGCAGCCGGGCGCGGCTGGCCATGCCGCCCCATCCAGCGCCGACGACGCTCCAGGGCCCGCTGGAGCTGGCCCGGTTCGCGACCGAACACGCCGGGATCATCACGCTGGAGTCTGCAAGACTAGGGTCGGCGTCGCCCGACGAGGCGCGCCGGTTCGTGGCCTTGGCGGCCGTCTGCGCCGGGGGCGGCGAGCGGCTGCCCGCGACCGCGCGGACCGCCCGGGCGGCCGAAGCGCTGCTGGGGCCCGCGCCCTTCACCGCAACGCTCGCCGGCGCGCGGATCCAGTCTGAAGACGGATCGGTACGTATCTTCCGCGAGCCGGGCGAGGCGGGCCGGGGCGGTCTGGCCTCTCTGCGATCCCCAGGGGTGTTCGACGGGCGGTTCGAGATCGCCGGGGGCGCGGAGGTCCGGCGCCTGTCGGGCCTAGCGAGCCGGCTCTCGCCGCCGGATCGGGCGATCCTGCGCGAGCTGCCGGCGGCGGCGCGCGGGGCCTTGCCCGTGGTGGTGGAGCCGGACGGCGCGGTGCGCCTGGCGCCGCTCGAGAGCCTAGTGGGCGAGCGGCTGCGGGCCGCGGCGGGGCTAGTTCAGCGGGAGCCGGCCTGAAGCACGTGGTCCACGCCGCGCACGATGGCGTCGGCGTAGCGCGGGCCCAGCAGATTGGCGTGGCTGGACGGCGGCACGTGCTCGATGAACCCCGCTCGGGAGTGGTTGGCGGGCTTTTCTTGTAGCGCCTTCAGCGCCGCGCGGCCCCGGTGCGGGCCGGCCGTGACCACCGCCACCGGCAGGTCCGGGGGCAACTCCACCGCGCCGGCCATCTCGGAGGTGCGGGGCCACTGCGTCACCTCGGCCGCCGCGCCATGCGCGTGGGAAGCCGAGGCGTGGATCCGCCGCTTCTCGGCGCCCGCCGCGCCCGGAAGGCCGATCAGGTTGCCGCTGATGAAGGAGACCGGGACCATGAGGCCGAACCGGGCCCCGTGGCTGACCACCTGCAGCACCCGGCCGAAACCGCGGATCGCGCTGGGCCCGCCAGGCAGGCTGAAGACGTCCGGGGTCACCGCGTCCACCAGCACCAGGCCGGCGAGCGGGCGGTCGCGCTCCAGGGCGAAGAGGCGGACCATCAGCCCGCCCATGGAATGGCCGACCAGCAGGATCGGGCCCGTCTCACGCAGGGCGCCGAGCAGGGCGTCGAGGTCGTCGTTGATCGAGCGGCCGTCGCGCGGCTCCGGCCCCGCGTCGGAATGGCCCAGCCCCGCGCGGTCGTAGGCCAGGCTGCGCAGGCCCCTGGCCGCCAGCTTCTCCTGCACCACCGCCCAGTCCGAGGCGCAGCCGAAGGCGCCGTGTTCGCAGACGATCAGGGGATGGGCGGGCGTCTCGGCGGGACCCGCGCGCACGATCCGCAGGGACCGGCCGCCGATGTCGATCTTCTCGCCGCGGAAACTGCTCAAAGGCTGAGCTGCGCCCGGGGGCGGCCGTCCGGGCCGATGGACAGCTCGCGCAGGCCGTCGATCTTCTCGCGCTTGGCGGCCTCGCGGGCCTGGCCCTCGAGGTTCTTCTCGGCGGCGGCCAGGTCCTGGGCGTCGGTGGTCTTGCGCCGGACGACGAGGACCTGTGGGTTGGTCTTGGCCTCCATCAGCGCCCGCTTGCTCTCGGGGATGAAGGACACATAGGCCATGCGGACCCGGCCGGAGTACCGCTTGGCCTTGTCGATCGGCAGGTCGCCGGCCTCGGCGAAGGCCTTGCCCAGGAACATGGCCGGGTTGAGCGGCCGGCCGTCGCCGTCGCGGATCTCGAAATGCAGGTGGGGGCCGGTGGACGTGCCCGTCGAGCCGATGCGGCCCAGGGGCATCCCGGCCTTCACCGCCAGGCCCGGCTTCACGCCGGCCGCGATGCCGCCCAGGTGGGCGTAGAAGGTGGTCAGGCTCTCGGCGTGGCGCACGGCCACGTAGCGGCCGTAGCCGCCCTTGGTCCCCGCCTCGACCACGACGCCGTCGGCCACGGCGACCGCGGGCACCCCGGCGTCGGCCGAGATGTCGACGCCCTCGTGCAGCCGGCCGTTCCCCTCCCAGGGCAGCTGGCGCAGGCCGAAGGGCGAGACGACGGCGTGGCCGGGCACGGGCTCTTCAAAGGCGATCAGGACCTCTTCCGCCGGGCGGGCCGCGACGGCCGCGGGGCGGGCGCTGGTGAGGGCGATCTGGGCGGTCGTGGCGCGAGGCGCCGGCATGGGCAGGGACGCATGGGCCACGGCGAAGGCGCTGAGGCCCGCCGCCGCCACGATGGCCGCCTCGGCCGCCAGGCGCGAACGACGTTTCAGGATCGGCTTCCGTTCCGGCGCCACGTGTCTCGAACTCCCCACCAACCGCGAGCGATCAAGGCCGCGCCCCGAAACGGGGCCGGGCGGCAGACTGCCGGGCGTTCTAGGCAAAATCCGGGCCGCGGGCAAACGGCCTCACCCCCGGCGCGAAGCCCGATACTCCCGGCCGGCGCTGGACGAGGCCGACCGGGAGGGGCTCCAGGGTCACGAAGCGCCGGGGCCGGTACGCGGTTCCCGTCCCAGGGACACTCGGCGGACGGTCCATCCGGCCCGGGCTTCGTCTCCGCTAGAACTGGAACCGCACCGTGGCGCGGATGTCGTATTCCTCGTAGTCGCCGTCCATGGTGGCGCCGCCGTTGACGGCGTAGAGCACCCGCGCCGCGCCGCCGCGCAGGCCCGCGCGCACCACGGCGCCGCCCTTGAACACGTCTTCGGGATCGAGGGTGAAGTCCTCGCCGCCCTCGAAATGGGCCGTGGTCTTGGCCGGCCCGCCCGCGAGCTTGGCGCGGTAGCCGGCCTTGATCTCGGGCGCGAAGAAGGTCTCGTCGCCGAACTTCCAGCCGATGGCCAGCAGGGCTTCGCCGGTCAGCATGTCGCCGGTGCGCTTGTCGACGATCAGGTTGAACCCGGCGCCGCCGTTCTTCTCCTTGTAGCCGTCCTCGGCCAGCCGCAGATAGCTCGCCGAGATCTCGGGCCGGGCATAGAAGCCGCCCACCTGCACCTCGTAGGAGGCGCCGGCGTAGGCGTCGACCATCCAGGCGTTCCACTTGGAGTCGGCGCGCCGGCTGAGGTTCACGCTCTCGAGCCGCCGGTCGCCGTCGAAGAAGGCGTAGCCGACCCCGCCGCGCACCGCGGCCTGCAGCGGCCCGCCGTCCAGGCGCCAGTAGAGGCCGGCGCCGAAGAGGTTCATCGAGATCTCCTCGCCCGCCGCCGCGCCGCGATCCTTCACGTCGGTGGTGACGAAGCTGACGTTCGCACCCAGAGCCGCGGCCTCGCCCTGCAGGTCCATGCCGGCGGCGAAGCCGAAGCCCTGGCTCTTGAAGCCGGCGGCGTCGGCCTTGTCCCGGCGGATGTTGAAGGCGACCTCCTGGGCCCAGACGCCGGTCCCCGACGACCGGTCGATGGCCATCGGGACGGCGACCGCGCCCGACACCGCCGCCGAGATGGCCGCCGCCGACATCAGCACGCCGCCGGAGTGATCGGGCAGCATCTGGTCGTAGAGGCCCTGGAAGCCGGACTGGGTGGTCTGGGCGAGGAACGCCTGTTCGACGGCGTCGTCCTTGTCGAGCGAGGCGAACACCGCGCCGTAGGCCTGGGAACCCGAGCGGTTCAGGCCCAGCTCGGCAGCCGTCTTCGGCCGCAGGTCGACGTAGAGCGCGCCGGCGGTCGTGTCGGCGCGGAGATCGGCGTTGTAGAGGAACGGCGCGCCGGCCAAGGTCGCGCCCGCCTGGCCCACCGTCAGGGTCCCCGCCTGCACGATCTGGAACGACTGCGCGCCGCGGGAGATGGCGGTGAGGGTCACGTTCACCTGCGCCCCCGTCTCGATGGTGGCGGCCCCCGTGACGTTCAGCCGGGTGTTGGTGAGCGTGGGATCCACATTGACCGCGAGCACGCCCTTGGCCCCCAGGTTCAGCGAGGTGAGCGTCACCGTCTCGGTATTGGCCATCGAGAGCTTGCCGTTGCGCACGTCGACGCTCAGCCGACCATCGCTGTCCACGATGCGGCCCGCGGCCGTGGCGCCGCCGTCCAGGACCAGGGCGTCGGCGCCGGCGCCGAAGTTCATGGTCCCCGAGAGCGTGCCCGCCAGCAGCTCCAGCCGGTCGGCGCCCGAGCCGAACAGGACGTCGCCGCCGATGGCGGGGGTGTCCGCCGTGTTGACCAGCGCCTGGCGCACCACGGCGCCCGTCGTATTGGCCGACAGGTCGATGGCGATGGTCTTGCCCGTCTGGGTGACCCCGGTGGCCGGCGTCACCAGGGCCCTGATCGCGCCCGAGTTCTCGATCAGGGCGAGGCTGCCGGACAGGTCGACGATGGCGCGGGCGTCGTGCAGGCCGCCGTTCTGCTCGGCGCCGATGGTGCCGGCGTTGCGCAGCACCGGGACCACGGCGTTGGCGTTCAGCAGCACGGCGGTCGACTGCGCCAGGTAGGCGCGGCCGACGATGGAGGCGCCCGAGGCGTTGTTGATCCCGCCCTGGACGGTGACCGTCCCGCCGCCGGCCTGGCCGATCCGCAGGGCCACCGCCGCGACGCCGTCGTTGACGCCGTTGCCGGTGACCGCGCCGCGGTTGATCACGCCATAGGCCAGGTCGCCGGTCCCGACCGCGCCGATGGTGGTCGCCGAGACGCCGCCGATGTCGAGCGCCGGGGCCGCGCCGTACGAGACGATCGAGGCCGTCCCCTCGGACGTATCGGTGATGCCGTCGTCGTCCTCGTCTGTGTCGGTGGTGCTGTTGTCGGCAGGCGGGCGGTCGAGCAGGATCCCCTTGCCGACGTTGCCGGTGATGCGGACGGCGCCGCCCCCCTGCTTCAGGTCGTCGGCGTCCAGTTTCCCGCGGGCGGTGTCGGCCAGGCGGTCGGTGGTGCGATAGCCGGTGTTGGTGATGGCGCCCTGCAGCGCCACCGCGCCGTCCACGTCGCCCAGCAGCAGCGCCACCGTGCCCTCGCCCTGGGACTGCACGGCGCCCAGGATCCTCACGTCGCCCGACACGGAGTCGGCGCGGACGCCCACGCTGCGGTCGCCGGTGATCGCCACGCCGCCGGTCGAGGTCAGGCTGCCCGTGAGCCGTCCCTCGATGGAGATGGCGCCGGAGTCGTTGCCCTCGACCGTGATGGTCCCGCTGTTGACGATGGAGCCGGTGGCGCCCGGCGAGAGGACCCGCAGGCCGAAGCGGCCGGACCCCTGCGCGAACAGCCCGTCGGCGTCGCCGTCGCTGTCGGCGTCGGCCGCCGTGTAGTCCTCGGCGAGGCTGATCGTGCCGGCGTTGGTGATGGAGGTCGCCACGCCGCCGTTCACCTGAATGCCGGTGGCGCCGTTCACGCCGGTGAAGTTGATGGAGCCGTTGTTGATCACGGCGTTGGAGCTGTCGACCGTCACGGCCGGCCCGGCCACGGTGGGCGCGATGGACCCTGTGCTGTCGATGGTCAGGTGGTCCGGCTGGCCGCCGGCGATGGTCGAGGTCTTGACCGGCGCCGTGGTGGCCGTGGTGATCTTCGTCTCGGCGTGGGCGGAGGCGGCGTAGAGGAGCGGCAGCACGGCCGCGGACACGAGGAGACGCTTCATTGCTTTCCCGAAACGATGCGACATGGTAGCCACGGACAAGCGGCTATACGTCGTGTAGTTATTTGTTGCGTAAATACTGTATTATGCGGCTTGTCACCGCCCTGCAAGCGCGCAGTGCAAGCCCGGAGCCCCTGATGCCGAGACCCGCGACCGATCCCGCCAAGGCCGCCCAGATCAAGATCCTGCGCCAGCAGGCCGGCCGCTGGCTGAAGACGGCCCGCGAAGAGGCGCGCCTGACACAGGCCGAACTGGCCGAGAAGGTGGGCTTGCGCTACTACACCTTCGTCTCGCAGGTGGAGAGCGGGTTGGGCCGCCTGCCGATCGAGACCCAGGGCGCCTGGGCCGAGGCGCTGGGCCTGGAGCCCGGCGAATTCGCCAAGACGCTGCTGCGCTACTACGAACCTGAACTATATAGGTTGCTGTTCGGCGCCGAGAGCGCGTCCCAGGCCCTCAAGGGCCAGGCGACGGGATAGCGCGCCTCCAGGAGATGCTTCCCGAAGAGATGGGCCAGGTCGTCCCCTTCATCGCCCGTGTCCGCGACAGCGGCGACTGGACCGCGGCCGAGCGCGCCCGGCTGCAGGAGCTGGCCGACCGGCTGGCGGCCAGCGGCGTCGACGTGGAGGTCATCTACGGCGCCACGGACGAGGGCGACCCCTGGTGCGTGGTCACCGACGGCGCCGGCGACGTCCTGATCCACGTGGCGCGGATCGGGGGCAAGTTCGTGGTCCACTCGGCGGTGGACGACGCCATCAACGAGAACGCCGACCTGCACACCGCCCTGCGCGACCACCTCGCCGCGACCGAGGGCGCCCTGGCGGACCAGTCGGCGACCATCCTGCCCTTCGGCCTGACCGCCCGCCAGGGCCAGACCTTCCTGGCGCTGGTGGTGGCCGCCGCCTTCTTCTACGAGACCACCGCCGTCGGCGGGACGGCCGAGGCGGCCGAGCTGCCCGACTTGCCGCCGGACGAGCCGAGCATGCCCCAGCCCGACGCGGACGCGCCGGTGCAGGAGCGCGACCTCGCTACCCAGGGCGCGACCCTGCAGCAGCAGGCGCCCGGCGCGGCCACCGCCGCGGCCGCGGCGCTTCTGCCCACCGAGGCCTTCGCGGCCGCCGATCGCGGCGCGCCGGACGATGGGGCCCAGGCCGCCGCGCCCGTCGAGCTGGCGGACGAGGCGCCCGCCGCCAAGGTCGAGGCGATCCTGCCCGCCGCTGCGCCCGCAGAGCCTCCCGCGACGATCATCGGCACGGATGGCGACGACCGGCTCACCGGCACGACTGCGGACGAGCGCATCGTCGGCGGCGCCGGCAACGACACCCTGAACGGCGGGGGTGGGCGCGACCTGCTGATCGGCGGCGCGGGCGACGACCGCATCGAGCTGGCCGAGGGCGCCACGGCGGTGGGCGGCGAAGGCGCCGACACCTTCGTGATCCAGGCGCCCGTCCAGCTCGGGAACGCCGCGACCCTTCTGGGCGTGATCCTGGATTTCAGCAGCTTCGACGGCGACAAGCTGATCACCGCGGGCGGCCGCACCATCCAGCTTCCGGCCCGCCCGGCCCCGCCCGCCGAGGGTGGCGTCACCACCACGGACAGTGAGGGTGCGGGCGACCGCAGCGGCGGCGGCGGCGGCGGCGGCTTCACCGGGCAGGGCGGAGATCCGACCCTGGCCCCTCCCGGCGACGGGACGTTCGGCCCGACCCTGGTCGGCCCGCCGCTGACGCGGGTGGAGGTCGACTTCGACGGCGACGGCGTGATCGACGGCTATGTGCTGGTGGGCCGCAACGGCCACCTGGTGGGCGGCGACGACAGCCCGATCGTTCTGCCGACGACCGGAGCCATCGGCGACAACCTGTTCGGCTGAGGCCGGGCCGAAGGGGCTTAGTGCAGCCCCTTCACGATGCCCTCGACCATCTTCTTGGCGTCGGCGAACAGCATCATGGTGTTGTCCTTGAAGAACAGCTCGTTCTCCACGCCCGCGTAGCCGGCGGCCATGCCGCGCTTCACGAACAGCACCGTGCGGGCCTTCTCCACGTCCAGGATCGGCATGCCGAAGATGGGCGACTGCGGGTCGGTCTTGGCGGCCGGGTTGGTGACGTCGTTGGCGCCGATCACGAAGGCCACGTCGGCGGTCGCGAACTCGGCGTTGATGTCCTCCAGCTCGAAGACCTCGTCGTACGGCACGTTGGCCTCGGCCAGCAGCACGTTCATGTGCCCGGGCATCC
>NZ_LSJI01000115.1 GCF_001557235.1 Phenylobacterium sp. CCH9-H3
CCGCCGTTGCGGCGGGCCTGATCCTGTTCCGCGCCGCAGGCGCCGCCGCCCAGGCCGAGGCCGCGGACCCTGCGCCGGGCCTGTATCGCCGCCAACTCTCCGAGATCGACGAACTCGCCGAGCGCGGCCTCATGGGCGAGGCGGAGCGCAAGGCCGCCCATGCCGAGGCGGCGCGGCGCCTCCTGGCTGCCGCCGACGCGCCGCAACAGGCCTGGAACGCCGATCCCCGCGCCCGCCGCGCCGTGTTGCTGGCCGTTGCTGCAGCGCCCGCGGTGGCGCTGGGGCTCTACCTGTCCCTGGGCGCCCCCGGCTTTGGCGACCAGCCTTTCGCCGCCCGCCTGGAGAGGTGGCGCAACTCCGACCTTTCCACCCTGACGGCGCCGGAGATCGCCGCCGTCCTGCGCGAGGCCACGACCGAGCGGCCGCGGGAGGCCGAGGGGTTCCGGCTACTGGGCCTGGCCGAGGGCGCCTCGCAGAACCCAGTGGCCGCCGTGCGCGCCCTGCGTCGCGCCGCGGAACTGGCGCCGCAACGGCCGGACATCTGGCAGATGCTGGGCGAAGCCGAGGTGTTCGAAGCCCAGGGGAAGGTCGATGCCGATGCGCAGGCCGCGTTCTCGCGCCTGCTGGCCCTGGACCCCCAGAACCCCACCGCGCGCTTCTTCCTGGCCTCGGCCAAGGCCGACGCCGGGCGCGCCGACGAGGCGGTCGCCGACCTGCGCGCGCTACTGGCGGATCTGCCGCCGGACGAGCCTGAGCGTCGGGCCGCCGTCGAGGCGGAGATCGCCAAGCTGATGGGCAAGCCGGCGCCGGCGACCCGCGACCCGCAGCAACTCGCCATGATCCAGGGTATGGTGGCCAGCCTGGCCGCCAAGCTCGAGGCCAATCCCGACGATCCCGAAGGGTGGGTGCGGCTGGTTCGCGCCTATGCCGTCCTCGGCGATACTGCCAAGCGCGACGCCGCCTACGCCAGCGCCCGGGCCCGCTACGCCGGGCGCGACCAGGCGGTGCAACAACTCGATGAGGCCGCCCGCGCGGAGCCGATGCCATGAGCTTCCTGCCGAAATCCCGCAAGGCGCGCACGCGCCTGCTCCTGCTCTCCGTGATCGCTCCGGTCGTGGCCGTCGCCGTCGGCCTGACCCTGTGGGGGATGCGGGACTCGATCTCGCTGTTCTACACGCCATCCCAGGCCGCCGCGGCCAAGCCCGAACCGGGGCGCGCCATCCAACTCGGCGGGTTGGTGAGCGCGGGTTCTGTGGTGAAACATCCGGACGGGCGGGTGGAGTTCACGGTGCAGGACAACGTTTCGTCCGACCGCGTGCATTACCAGGGCGACCTGCCGGACCTCTTCCGCGAGGGGCAGGGGATCGTCGCCGAGGGGGCCTACCGCGCCGACGGCGTGTTCGAGGCCAAGCGGGTGCTCGCCAAGCACGACGAGACCTACATGCCCAAGGAAGTCGCCGACGCGCTCAAGGAACAGGGGGAGTGGCGGGGCGAGGGCGCGCCGCCGCCCTCCTACGGCGGAAAGGCGCAGAGCGGCACATGATCGCCGAAGCCGGCGCTTTCGCGCTGATCCTGGCGCTGGCGCTTTCGATCGCCCAGGTCCTGCTGTCGGTGGCCGGCCGTTTGCGCCGGTCGGCCCCGCTAGCCGGTGCGGGCGAAGGCGCGGCGCTGGCGGCGTTCCTGGCCGTGGCCGTAGCCTTTGCCGCCCTGATGCACGCCTTTGTGGTCTCGGACTTCTCGGTGGAGAACGTGGCCGCCAACTCGCATTCCGCCAAGCCGCTGCTGTACCGCGTGGCTGGGACCTGGGGCAGCCACGAGGGCTCCATGCTGCTGTGGTGCCTGGCCCTGACCGGCTTCGGCGCGGCGGTGGCGGGGCTGGGGCGCGACCTGCCGCGCGGCCTGCGGGCGATGACGGTGGCGACGCAGGGTCTGCTGGGCACGGTGTTCCTGGCCTACACGGTGTTCGCCTCCAACCCGCTGGCGCGGCTGCTGACGCCGCCCGCCGAGGGGCGCTCGCTCAATCCGCTGCTGCAGGACCCGGCGCTCGCGGTCCACCCGCCGTTCCTCTACGCCGGCTATGTCGGCATGTCGGTGGTGTTCTCGCTGGCCGTGGCGGCCCTGGTGGAAGGCCGGATCGACGCGGCCTGGTCGCGCTGGGTTCGCCCCTGGGCTCTGGCTGCCTGGAGCATGCTGACGGTCGGCATCACCCTCGGCGCCTTCTGGGCCTACTACGAGCTGGGCTGGGGCGGCTGGTGGTTCTGGGATCCGGTGGAGAACGCCAGCTTCATGCCCTGGCTGATCGCCACGGCCCTGCTCCACTCGGCGGTCGTCACCGAGAAGCGCGGCGCGCTCGCCGGCTGGACCGTGTTCCTGGCGCTGGCGGCGTTCACCTTCTCGATGCTGGGGGCCTTCCTGGTGCGCTCCGGCGTCCTGACGTCGGTCCACGCCTTCGCGGTCGACCCGACCCGGGGCGTCCTGCTGCTGATCATCCTGGCGGTCACCGCCGGGCTGGGCTTCAGCCTCTTCGCCTGGCGTGCGCCGACCCTCGGACAGGGCGGCCTGTTCGCCCCGGTCAGCCGGGAGAGCGCCCTGGTGCTCAACAACATCCTGCTGGCGGCGGCGACGGCCACCGTCCTCCTCGGCACGCTCTACCCCCTGATCCGCGAGGCGATGAGCGGAGAGGCCATTTCCGTCGGGCCGCCCTACTTCAACCTGACCTTCACCCCGCTGATGGCGGCGCTGTTGATCCTGCTGCCGGCTGGGCCGTTGCTGGCCTGGAAGCGGGGGGACGCCAAGGGCGTCGTCCAGCGGCTCTGGATCGCGGCCCTGGCCGCCGCGGCCACCGGCCTGCTGGCGCTGGCCCTCGTCAGCCCCAAGAAGGCGTTCGGCGTGCTGGGCGTGGCCTTGGGCGGCTGGCTGATCGCCGGCGCCCTGGCCGAGATCGCCGAGCGCACCCGCGCGTTCAGGGCGCCCGCGGCCGAAACCTGGCGGCGGCTCACCGGCCTGCCGCGCGGCGCCTGGGGCATGACGCTGGCGCACCTAGGCCTGGGCGTCTTCGTGCTCGGCGCGGTCTTCGAGACCACCTGGAAGGTCGAGGCCGCCGAGGCCTTGCCGGTGGGCGGCAGCCTGGACGTCGGCGCCTATCACGTGACGCTCGAGGCCGTGCGGCCGGTGACCGGGCCGAACTACGACGCTGACCGAGGGGCCATCGCCGTCACGCGCGGCGGCCGACCGGTATGCCAGGCGGCGCCCGAACGACGGCTCTACACCGTCGGTGGGCAGACCACGTCGGAGGTGGGCCTCTGTTACCGCGGGATGAGCCACATCTATGTGGTGCTGGGCGAGCGGCGCGACGGCGGGACGTACCTCGTCCGCGCCTACTGGAACCCCTGGGCCAGCCTGATCTTCCTCGGCCCGGCGATCATGGCCGTGGGCGGCCTGATCTCGCTCTCGGACCGGCGCCTGCGACTGGGTGTCGGGCGGCGGAAGGCGCGTGCGGCATGAGGCTGCGGCTCATCCTGGCGGCGCTGGCGGGGGTGACCTGCATCGCGGCCGCGTCCGACCCCGCCGAACGGCTGCCCGACCCGGCGCAGGAAGCCCGGGCGCGCGAGATCTTCCGCGATGTGCGCTGCCTGGTCTGCCAGAACGAGTCGATCGACGACAGCGAGGCCGAGCTGGCCCACGACCTGCGGCAGATCGTCCGCGAGCAGGTCAAGGCGGGCAAGAGCGAGACGCAGATCAAGGCGTTCCTCACCGACCGCTACGGCGAGTTCGTCCTGCTGACGCCAAGATTCTCCGTGGACAACCTCGCGCTCTGGGGTGTCCCGTTCGCCGTGGTCGCCGCCGGCGTCGCGCTCCTGTTCGTCCGGCTGCGGAAGCGCACGTTGGACGCAGAACTGACACCCTTGGAAGCGGAACGCTTGCGCCGCCTGGACGAGGGGGAAACACCCCGACACGATCCCGCCAAATAATGGACGCGAAGCCGCGCCATGAGCGCGGTAGGCGAGAGTGGAGGCCGATCAGCCGAATGCGCGCACCGACGTTTGGGCGAGCCCTTCTTTTCTGCTGCGTCTGGAACAGGAGAGCTCGGCGTGACCTAAACGTAACTTGAGGGGCGTTGCACTTCGGTGCATCCGACCTAGGTTGTTTGGGCGCGATCCGCATTCTCGAACGGGTCGCGCAGGGAAACGAAGGCTTATGACTTCCAAGAAGACCGGTTACCTCCTGGGCGCTGTCGCCGGCGCCGGCGACAGCGCCCAGGAGGTAACCGGTCTTCTTGGAAGTCATAAGCCTTCGTTTCCCTGCGCGACCCGTTCGAGAATGCGGATCGCGCCCAAACAACCTAGGTCGGATGCACCGAAGTGCAACGCCCCTCAAGTTACGTTTAGGTCACGCCGAGCTCTCCTGTTCCAGACGCAGCAGAAAAGAAGGGCTCGCCCAAACGTCGGTGCGCGCATTCGGCTGATCGGCCTCCACTCTCGCCTACCGCGCTCATGGCGCGGCTTCGCGTCCATTATTTGGCGGGATCGTGTCGGGGTGTTTCCCCCTCGTCCAGGCGGCGCAAGCGTTCCGCTTCCAAGGGTGTCAGTTCTGCGTCCAACGTGCGCTTCCGCAGCCGGACGAACAGGAGCGCGACGCCGGCGGCGACCACGGCGAACGGGACACCCCAGAGCGCGAGGTTGTCCACGGAGAATCTTGGCGTCAGCAGGACGAACTCGCCGTAGCGGTCGGTGAGGAACGCCTTGATCTGCGTCTCGCTCTTGCCCGCCTTGACCTGCTCGCGGACGATCTGCCGCAGGTCGTGGGCCAGCTCGGCCTCGCTGTCGTCGATCGACTCGTTCTGGCAGACCAGGCAGCGCACATCGCGGAAGATCTCGCGCGCCCGGGCTTCCTGCGCCGGGTCGGGCAGCCGTTCGGCGGGGTCGGACGCGGCCGCGATGCAGGTCACCCCCGCCAGCGCCGCCAGGATGAGCCGCAGCCTCATGCCGCACGCGCCTTCCGCCGCCCGACACCCAGTCGCAGGCGCCGGTCCGAGAGCGAGATCAGGCCGCCCACGGCCATGATCGCCGGGCCGAGGAAGATCAGGCTGGCCCAGGGGTTCCAGTAGGCGCGGACGAGGTACGTCCCGCCGTCGCGCCGCTCGCCCAGCACCACATAGATGTGGCTCATCCCGCGGTAACAGAGGCCCACCTCCGACGTGGTCTGCCCACCGACGGTGTAGAGCCGTCGTTCGGGCGCCGCCTGGCATACCGGTCGGCCGCCGCGCGTGACGGCGATGGCCCCTCGGTCAGCGTCGTAGTTCGGCCCGGTCACCGGCCGCACGGCCTCGAGCGTCACGTGATAGGCGCCGACGTCCAGGCTGCCGCCCACCGGCAAGGCCTCGGCGGCCTCGACCTTCCAGGTGGTCTCGAAGACCGCGCCGAGCACGAAGACGCCCAGGCCTAGGTGCGCCAGCGTCATGCCCCAGGCGCCGCGCGGCAGGCCGGTGAGCCGCCGCCAGGTTTCGGCCGCGGGCGCCCTGAACGCGCGGGTGCGCTCGGCGATCTCGGCCAGGGCGCCGGCGATCAGCCAGCCGCCCAAGGCCACGCCCAGCACGCCGAACGCCTTCTTGGGGCTGACGAGGGCCAGCGCCAGCAGGCCGGTGGCCGCGGCGGCCAGGGCCGCGATCCAGAGCCGCTGGACGACGCCCTTGGCGTCCCCCCGCTTCCAGGCCAGCAACGGCCCAGCCGGCAGCAGGATCAACAGCGCCGCCATCAGCGGGGTGAAGGTCAGGTTGAAGTAGGGCGGCCCGACGGAAATGGCCTCTCCGCTCATCGCCTCGCGGATCAGGGGGTAGAGCGTGCCGAGGAGGACGGTGGCCGTCGCCGCCGCCAGCAGGATGTTGTTGAGCACCAGGGCGCTCTCCCGGCTGACCGGGGCGAACAGGCCGCCCTGTCCGAGGGTCGGCGCACGCCAGGCGAAGAGGCTGAAGCCCAGCCCGGCGGTGACCGCCAGGATGATCAGCAGCAGGACGCCCCGGGTCGGGTCGACCGCGAAGGCGTGGACCGACGTCAGGACGCCGGAGCGCACCAGGAAGGCCCCCAGCATCGAGAAGGTGAACGCCGCCAGCGCCAGGAACACGGTCCAGCCGGCGAGCGCGCCGCGCTTCTCGGTGACGACCGCCGAGTGGAGCAGGGCCGTGGCGATCAGCCAGGGCATGAAGCTGGCGTTCTCCACCGGATCCCAGAACCACCAGCCGCCCCAGCCCAGCTCGTAGTAGGCCCAGAAGGCGCCGAGGGTGATGCCGACCGTCAGCATGCTCCAGGCAGCCAGAGCCCAGGGGCGAACCCAGCGCGACCAGGCCGCGTCGATCCGGCCTTCCACCAGGGCCGCCACGGCCAGCGAGAACACCACCGACATGCCGACATAGCCGGCGTAGAGGAACGGCGGGTGGACCGCGAGCGCCGGGTCCTGCAGCAGCGGATTGAGCGAGCGCCCCTCGGCGGGCGGCGTCAGCAGCCGCGCCAGCGGGTTGGAGGCGAACACCGTGTAGGCCAGGAACACCGTGCCCAGCAGACCCTGCGTCGCCACCGTCATCGCCCGCAGGCCGCGCGGCAGGTCGCGCCCCAGCCCCGCCACCGCCGCGCCGAAGCCGGTCAGGGCCAGGCACCACAGCAGCATGGAGCCCTCGTGGCTGCCCCAGGTCCCAGCCACGCGGTACAGCAGCGGCTTGGCGGAATGCGAGTTGGCGGCCACGTTCTCCACCGAGAAGTCCGAGACCACAAAGGCGTGCATCAGGGCGGCAAAGGCTACGGCCACGGCCAGGAACGCCGCCAGCGCCGCGCCTTCGCCCGCACCGGCTAGCGGGGCCGACCGGCGCAAACGGCCGGCCACCGACAGCAGGACCTGGGCGATCGAAAGCGCCAGCGCCAGGATCAGCGCGAAAGCGCCGGCTTCGGCGATCATGTGCCGCTCTGCGCCTTTCCGCCGTAGGAGGGCGGCGGCGCGCCCTCGCCCCGCCACTCCCCCTGTTCCTTGAGCGCGTCGGCGACTTCCTTGGGCATGTAGGTCTCGTCGTGCTTGGCGAGCACCCGCTTGGCCTCGAACACGCCGTCGGCGCGGTAGGCCCCCTCGGCGACGATCCCCTGCCCCTCGCGGAAGAGGTCCGGCAGGTCGCCCTGGTAATGCACGCGGTCGGACGAAACGTTGTCCTGCACCGTGAACTCCACCCGCCCGTCCGGATGTTTCACCACAGAACCCGCGCTCACCAACCCGCCGAGTTGGATGGCGCGCCCCGGTTCGGGCTTGGCCGCGGCGGCCTGGGATGGCGTGTAGAACAGCGAGATCGAGTCCCGCATCCCCCACAGGGTCAGGCCGACGGCGACGGCCACGACCGGAGCGATCACGGAGAGCAGGAGCAGGCGCGTGCGCGCCTTGCGGGATTTCGGCAGGAAGCTCATGGCATCGGCTCCGCGCGGGCGGCCTCATCGAGTTGTTGCACCGCCTGGTCGCGCCCGGCGTAGCGGGCCCGGGCGCTGGCGTAGGCGGCGTCGCGCTTGGCAGTATCGCCGAGGACGGCATAGGCGCGAACCAGCCGCACCCACCCTTCGGGATCGTCGGGATTGGCCTCGAGCTTGGCGGCCAGGCTGGCCACCATACCCTGGATCATGGCGAGTTGCTGCGGGTCGCGGGTCGCCGGCGCCGGCTTGCCCATCAGCTTGGCGATCTCCGCCTCGACGGCGGCCCGACGCTCAGGCTCGTCCGGCGGCAGATCCGCCAGTAGCGCGCGCAGGTCGGCGACCGCCTCGTCGGCGCGCCCGGCGTCGGCCTTGGCCGAGGCCAGGAAGAAGCGCGCGGTGGGGTTCTGGGGGTCCAGGGCCAGCAGGCGCGAGAACGCGGCCTGCGCATCGGCATCGACCTTCCCCTGGGCTTCGAACACCTCGGCTTCGCCCAGCATCTGCCAGATGTCCGGCCGTTGCGGCGCCAGTTCCGCGGCGCGACGCAGGGCGCGCACGGCGGCCACTGGGTTCTGCGAGGCGCCCTCGGCCAGGCCCAGTAGCCGGAACCCCTCGGCCTCCCGCGGCCGCTCGGTCGTGGCCTCGCGCAGGACGGCGGCGATCTCCGGCGCCGTCAGGGTGGAAAGGTCGGAGTTGCGCCACCTCTCCAGGCGGGCGGCGAAAGGCTGGTCGCCAAAGCCGGGGGCGCCCAGGGACAGGTAGAGCCCCAGCGCCACCGCGGGCGCTGCAGCAACGGCCAGCAACACGGCGCGGCGGGCGCGGGGATCGGCGTTCCAGGCCTGTTGCGGCGCGTCGGCGGCAGCCAGGAGGCGCCGCGCCGCCTCGGCATGGGCGGCCTTGCGCTCCGCCTCGCCCATGAGGCCGCGCTCGGCGAGTTCGTCGATCTCGGAGAGTTGGCGGCGATACAGGCCCGGCGCAGGGTCCGCGGCCTCGGCCTGGGCGGCGGCGCCTGCGGCGCGGAACAGGATCAGGCCCGCCGCAACGGCGG
>NZ_LSJI01000116.1 GCF_001557235.1 Phenylobacterium sp. CCH9-H3
GGCCAGTCCCCCGAGCCAGGCATCCAGCCGCCCCGCCGCGCGCGCCGCCGCCAGTTCGGCCGCCAGGTCGCGCACCGGCGGCGCCAGGGCCCAGTCGGAATCGATCCGCGACGGGCGCACCCGCTGGCCCGTCTCCACCCGCGCATAGGCGAGGATGCGGCCCGACAGCGCCCGATCGTCGAGATCGAAGCGGCGATCCTCCAGCCCCAGCGCCGCGCCGATGATCACCCGCTCGGCGGCCGTGAACGGCGGATCGGCGGCGGCGCGCGCCGCGGGCGCGAGGGCCAGCGCCGCAAGCAGGGCGCCCAGCGATCGTCGCCGGCCGCCGGCGGCGTATGTCATGAGCGCCATCATCGGGCCGACATACCCGCCTGGCAGGCTGGGGACCGTGATCCAGATCAACGGGGCCGCTTGCGCCCGATCAAGGACGCCGGCCGTTAGAGGCGTCATGAGCCGCGCATGACCACCAGAAACTTCGAAGCCCTGTTCGCGCCCAGGCGCATCGCGCTCATCGGCGCCAGCGACCGCGCCGGCTCGGTGGGCGAGGTGCTGGCCGCCAACCTCCTGGGCGGCGGCTTCCGCGGCGAGCTGCTGTTCGTCAATCCGAAGGGCCGGCCGGTGCACGGCCGCACGGTCTTCCCGTCGATCGCGGCCCTGCCGCAAGCGCCCGACCTGGCCGTTGTCGCCACGCCTGCGCCCACCATCGCCGGCGTGATCGCCGAGCTGGGCGCCCGGGGGTGCCGGGCCGCGGTGGTGATCAGCGCCGGCTTCGAAGGCGACGATCCCGACAGCGCCGCCCGCCGCCAGGCCATCCTCGACGCGGCGCGGCCCCACCTGCTTCGGATCGTCGGCCCGAACTGCCTGGGGCTGCTGTCGCCGGTCCACGGGATCAACGCCAGCTTCGCCCGCAGCACACCGCCCGCCGGTGGCCTCGCCCTCGTCGCCCAGTCGGGCGCGGTGGCGGCGGCCGCGCTCGATTGGGCCCCGCCGCACGGCCTGGGATTCAGCCACGTCGTCACCCTGGGCGACTCTCTCGACGTGGACGTGGGCGACCTGCTCGACTTCCTGGGCCGGGACCCGGCGACCCGCGCCATCATGCTCTACGTCGAGAGCCTGCGCGATGCGCGCAAGTTCATGAGCGCGGCGCGGTACGCGGCCCGGGCCAAGCCCGTGATCCTGCTGAAGGGCGGCCGCAGCCGCGCCGGCGCCAAGGCCGCCTTCTCCCACACCCGGGCCCTGGCCGGCGCCGACGACGTCTACGCCGCCGCCTTCCGCCGCGCGGGCGTTCTGCAGGTGGACGGCCTGGACGACCTTCTGGACGCCGCCCTGGTCTTCGCCGACGGCCGCCCGCCCCCGGCCCGTGGCCTGACGATCCTGACCAACGGCGGCGGCGCCGGCGTGCTGGCGGTGGACGCGCTGGAGCGCACGGGGGCCAGGCTCGCCTACCTGGAGCCGGCGACCCAGGAGACCCTGCGGGGCCTCGCGCCCGCACACGGCGCCGTCGGCAATCCGGTGGACATCCTGGGCGACGCCGGCCCCGGCCTCTACGGGCGCAGCCTGGGCGCCCTGCTGGCCGCGCCCGAGGTGGACGCCGTGCTGGTGATCAATTGCCCCACGGCCGTGGCCGACAGCGGCGAAGCGGCTGACGCGGTCATCGCCGCCCGGACCGCCGCCCGGAGCCGCAAGCCGGTGCTGGCCGCCTGGCTCGGCGAGCCCAGCGTCGCCCTGGGCCGCGCCCGCCTGACCGCCGCCGGCGTTCCGACCTATCCCACCGCCGAGGCCGCCGTCCGCGCCTTCGCCGGCTGGGGCCGCGCGCAGGCGCTGCACGCGCTGCTTCTGGAGGCGCCCGACGGCGCCGCCGGTCCGCCCGACCTCGCCCACGCCCGGGAGATCGTCGAGCGCGCCCTGGCCGAGGGACGGGCGGCGCTCGCCCCCCTCGAGGTCCAGGCCGTGCTCCAGGCTTACGGGATCACGACCGCGACGGCGCGCCTGGCGCGTACGCCCGCGGAAGCCGGCGAGGCGGCGGCGGCCATCGGCGTAGATGATCCCGTGGCCCTGAAGATCCAGTCGCCGGACATCAGCCACAAGTCCGACGTGGGCGGCGTCCTGCTCGATCTGCGCGGCGCGCAGGCCGTGGAACAGGCCGCCCAGGCCATGCTGGACCGGCTGGCCGCGGCCCGACCCGACGCCCGTCTCGAGGGTTTCCTGGTCCAGCCGATGATCTCGCGGCCCAAGGCCCAGGAGGTGCTGGCCGGCCTGGTCCGCGATCCAACCTTCGGCCCGGTGGTGGTCGTCGGCCACGGGGGCGTCTCGGTGGAGGTGGTGGCGGACCGCGCGCTCGGCCTGCCGCCCCTGAACGCCGCCCTCGCCCGGGACATGATCGGCCAGACCCGGGTGTCGCGCCTGCTGGCCGGCTACCGCGACCGGCCCGCGGCCGACCTGGACGCCCTGGCGGCGGTGCTCGTGGCCCTGGGCCGCCTCGCCACCGACCTTCCGGAGATCGCCGAGCTCGACATCAACCCCGTGCTCTGCGACGCGCAGGGCGCCCTGGCGCTGGACGCACGCATCGCGGTGCGCCGGCCCGACGCCGCCACGGCCCGGCCGGCGATCCTCCCCTACCCCGAGCACCTGGCCCGGGACATCGTGGCCGACGGCGAGGCCCTGCGCCTGCGCCCGATCCGGCCTTCCGACGTCGCCCGACTGATCGAGATGGTCGACCGCTGCACGCCCGAAGACATCCATCTGCGCTTCTGCAGCGGGATGGGGCATCTCAATGAGGATCTGGCCACTCGCCTCTGCCAGATCGACTACGACCGTCACATGGCCTTCGTGGCCGAGACGGCGGCCGGCGACCTCCTCGGCGTGGGCCGCCTCGTGGAGGACCCGGAGGGCGAGACGGCGGAATTCGCGCTGATGGTGCGCAGCGACCGCCAGCACCATGGCCTGGGCGGCATCCTGCTGCAGGCGGTGCTCGACTACGCCGCGGCCCGGGGGCTGCGCGAGGTCTGGGGCGATATCGCGCGGGAGAACAGCCGGATGCTGGACCTGGCTCGCGCCCTGGGCTTTTCGACCGCGCCCAGCGAGGGCGACCTCGCCCGCGTCTGCGCCACCAAGGCCCTCCCGGCCAGCCACGGCGACGCGGTATCCGCATAGGGCCGTTGATCGAGGTCAAGGCGTAGATGGCCCGGAGGCGCACGGTCGGCCCGCAACGGGAGACCGGCCATGACTGTCCAGTCCGCGACGACCTCGAAGACCCCCGCACCCTTTGACGCCGCGACGCGCGATGCGCTCGGGCCCTGGGTCCAGGCGTGGGGTGTCGACGGCTACGCCTTCGCCTGCGAGGCCATGGGCGCCTGGGCGTGCGCCTCCACGGCCTGGATGAACTATCTCAGCCGGCTCACGACCTGCGCCACGCCCCTGGCCGCCTTCGACGCCGGCTCGGCTCTGATGACCGACTGCCTGGAGATCTGCAGCCGCGCGGCCAGCGACCGGCTGAAGGACGCCGGACTCGCGACTCCTCTCCTCAACGATGCGTGATCCGATGACCAACCCAGCTCCCCTCGCCGAGTCCTCGGCCCTGGCCCTTCCCGCCCTGGCGGGCCTCGCGACCGCCTCTTCCAGCCCGCTGCGCGACGTCCAGGTCGAATGTGCCCCGGATTTGCGTCTCCCGGCCTCCGAGCTCGCGCCGATCAAGACCATCACCGGCGAGGCCATCGCCTACGCCTTGCAGCATGCCTTTCCCGAGGGCCGCCACGGTCACATCTGGATCAAGCTGGCCGAGAAGGAAGGCCGGCTGGTCCTGACCGTCCGCGATGACGGCATCGGCATGCCCGACGACCTGCCCGCGGAACCTTCCAACGGCTTTGGGGCGATCCAGGCCCTGGCGCGGCAGCTCGGCGGTTACGCCCGGATCGGCAGCGCGCCCTTCGGCGGCGGCCTCGTCAGCGTCATCTATCCGCGCACCCACTGAACGGCGTCAGGGGATAAGCACCGCCGCGCCCGTGAACGCGCCGCGACGCAGGTCGTCCAGGGCCGCGTTCGCCTCGGCCAAGGGATAGCGGCGCACGTGCGGGCGCACCCGGGCCGCGGCGGCCAGGGGCAGATACTCGCGCGCATCCTGCCGCGTCAGGTTGGCCACCGAGACCAGCCGCCGCTCCTCCCACAGCCGGGCGTAGGGAAAGCTTGGGATGTCGCTCATGTGGATGCCCCCGCAGACCACCGTGCCGCCCTTGCGCACCGCGGCCAGCGCCAGGGGGACCAGTTCGCCCACCGGCGCGAAGATGATCGCCGCGTCCAGCGGGTCGGGCGGCGCATCCTCCGATCCGCCCGCCCAGACGCAGCCCAGCCCGCGGGCCAGCGACTGCGCCGCCTCATCGCCGGTCCGCGTGAAGGCATGGACGGCCTGGCCCTCATGGATGGCGAGTTGCGCGAGCAGATGGGCCGCGGCCCCGAAGCCGTAGAGGCCCAGGCGCCGCACCGGCCAGTCCGCGCACGCCAGGCGCCAGGCCCGGTAGCCGATCAGGCCGGCGCAGAGCAGCGGCGCCGCCTCTTCGTCGGTGAGGCCTGGCGGCAGGGGAAAGCAATAGTCCGCCCGCGCGATGACGGTGGACGCATAGCCCCCGTCGCGGGTCCAGCCGGTGAACTCGGGCGCGTCGCAAAGGTTCTCGCGGCCCTCGCGGCAGTAGGGGCAGATCCCGCAGGTCCCGCCCAGCCAGGGCACGCCCCGCCGCTCGCCCAGCGCCACGCCTTCGACCCCGGGGCCGACGGCCTCCACCACGCCCACGATCTCGTGCCCCGGCACGATGGCGGCCCGGCGCGGCGGAAGGTCGCCGTCCACCACGTGCAGGTCCGTGCGGCAGACGCCGCAGGCGCGGACGCGCAACCGCAACTCGCCGGCCCCGGGCTCGGTCGGCTCGCAAGCCTCGGCGACGAGGAGCGTCCGCGGCTGCCGCAGGACCATGCGCATGGCCTCTTCCTTCCTACAGGGTCAGCGCCATGAAGATCGTGCCGGGCGGCGTGGGGGCATAGTAGGGGGCGATCCGGGCGAACCCCATCCGCTCGTACAGCCCGATCGCCGACGCCATGTCCGGCAAGGTGTCCAGGCGCAGCTCTGTATAGCCGATCGCCCTGGCCCGACCTACGGCCGCCTGCGCCAGCGCCCGGCCGAGCCCCAGGCCCCGTCCGGCGGGCGAAACATAGAGCCGCTTCATCTCGCAGCAGCCGGCCGGCGCGATCGGCCTTAGGCCCACGCATCCGAGCGGCGCGTCCCCGGCGCCGCGCGCCAGCAGCAGCGCCCCGGCCGGCGGTCCGTACTTTCCCGGCAGGGCGGCGAGTTCGGACCCGAAGTCCTGGTAGCCAAGATCCACGGGCAGGGAGGCGGCGTAGGCCTGGAACAGCGCCGCCACTGCGCTGATGTCGTCTGACGAGATGGCGGGACGGATGACGAACGCCTCGGGCATGGGGCGACATGAGCAGTCGGCGGGCCGCCCTGCAATGGCGCCGCTACAGTCGGGCTTCCGACGTTAGCGTTGAGGCCGACGGGACCTCCGAAAAAATAATCCTCACCCGAGGAAACCTTCTCGCGTCAGTTGAAGTTTTCTCGTCGACGGTGAGACATCCAGCCCCCCGTCACAGCCCCAAAGCCCCCGATCCTCACAGCCCCGGATCGGGGGCATCCCTTTTTAGGTCCCTCAAGCTTCGGCTCGGGCCAAGGCCTCCAGATCCTGGAAGAAGTAGCCGACCGGCACGCCGAGGCATCGGGACAACCGGTACAGCATCGGCGCCGAAATCGTGCTCTGCCCGCGCTCGTACTTGTGGATCTGCTGCAGGCTGACGCCGCAGCGTTCGGCGACGTCGGCCAGCGAGAGGTTCAGGTCGCGGCGCCGTTCGGCGAGCCTGCGGCCAATCTGCCGGGTGATGTCGTCGTTTGTCACGTTGTCCTGTCCAGGATCGGGGCTTCCTGGCGACGGGCGTGCAAACCGCGCGCCAGGACGGGGGCAGATAGCCGCCCGGTCCTGACCGCAGGATGAACGCTGTTACATGCGCTCGGGCGTGGCGATCCCCAGCAGGTCCAGGGCCAGTTCCAGCTGCCGCAGGGTGGCGCCGGCCAGGGTCAGGCGCGAGGCCTTGACCGCCGGCTCCGACAGCATGATCGGGCAGGCGGCGTAGAACTTCGAGAACGCCTGGCTCAGCCGGTAGGCGTGCTCGGCCAGGGCGTTGGGCGCCTTCTTGTCGTAGCCCTCGGTCAGGGCGGCGTCGAACGCGTCCAGGGTCAGCACCAGGTCGCGCTCGGCCGGCTCGGCCACGGTGACCGGCCCCGCCTGGGCGCCTTCGTCGGCGGCCCGGCGCAGCAGGCTCTTCACCCGCACGGCCTGGTACAGCAGATAGGGTCCGGTCTTGCCCTCGAAGCTGGTGAAGCGGTCCAGGTCGAAGACATAGGACGTGCCGCGGAAGTTCTGGAGGTCGGCGAACTTCAGCGCCGCCACCGCGACCTTGCCCGCGATCTCCTCGAACTCTTCCGTGGGCAGGTTTTCGCCCAGCCCCGCCTCGTGCAGGCGCTCGCGCGCCTTGGTCCGGGTCATTTCGATCAGGTCGTTCAGCTTGAGGACGCCGCCCTCGCGGGTCTTGAAGGGCTTGCCGTCGGTCCCGTTCATGGTGCCGAAGCCGATGTGCTCCAGCTGGCCCTCGGTCGCATAGCCGGCCAGATAGGCCGCGCGGAACACGATCTCGAAGTGGTCGGCCTGGCGCTGGTCGACGCAATAGATGACCAGATCCGGCCCGAACTGGCGCTTGCGGTCCAGGATGGTGGCCAGGTCCGTGGTCCCGTACATCGCCGAGCCCTCGGACGAGACGACCAGCAGGGGCGGCAGCTCGCGCTTGTCGCCCTCCTTCGCCACCCGAATAATCCGCGCGCCCTGGTCGTCGACCAGCAGGCCCTTGGCGTCCAGCTCGGCGACCATGCCCTCGATCAGCGGATCGGCGTCGCTCTCGCCCTTCCACCAGTCGAAATCCACGCCCAGGGCATGGAAATCGCGCTCCAGCGCCACCTGCGTCACCGCGCGGAACTGGCGCCACAGCACGTAGCAGCCCGGCTTGTGGCCCTGCAGGTCGGCGGTCAGCTTGCGCGCGCGGTCGCGGTAGGCCGGGTCTTCCTTCCCCTTGGCCGCGGCCAGGGGGTAGAGCCGGTCGAGGTCGGCCAGGGTGATCTTCTCGAAGGCCGCCGGGATCGGCGCGTCCTTGTCGTCCAGCGTCTCCACCAGGGCGGCGATGTCGGGGTGCTCGTCCATCACGGCCCCGATCAGCAGGCCCATCTGGTAGCCCCAGTCGCCGAAATGGGCGTCGCCCACCACGGTGTCGCCGCGGAATCGATAGAGGCGCTTGATGCTCTCGCCGATGATCGAGGCGCGCAGGTGCCCCACGTGCATCGGCTTGGCGACATTCGGGCCGCCGTAGTCGACGATCACCTTGCGGGCGTGCGCCACCGTCTCGGCGCCCGCGCGCGGATCGGCGGCGATGGCGTCGGCCCGGGCCGACAGGGCGGCGTCGGCGACCTTCAGGTTGATGAAACCCGGCCCGGCGATCTCCACCGAACTCAGCCGCGGATCGCCCGCCAGCTTCTCCGCCACGGCCGTGGCGATCTCGCGCGGGTTCTTGCCCAGCCGCTTGGCTGCCGCCAGCGCGCCGTTCGACTGGAAGTCGGCGAGGTCGGGGCGGTCCGAGGGCGTGACCCGGCCGAGTTCGGCAGGCGCGCCAATGGCGGCGAAGGCGGCCGCGACCGCCTCGCCCAGGGCCGATTTCAGGTCGCTCATGGGTTCGGGGTGGTGCTCGCCTGGCCGACGTTCAGGCGGAAGCGCTTGCCGTCGCGGTTGAAGGCCGCCATCTGCGGCGTCACCTCGAAGCCGATCAGCACCTCGAAATTCGAGCCGGATGTCGCGATCGACGCGCGCGGGATGGTGATGTTGTTGATGTTCTCGGTGACGTACAGCCGGTCCTCGCCCTCGGGGAAGGTCACCGGCAGGTCGAACGTCTCCTTGGCCAGAACGCTGCGGTTGCGGTCGGTCACCGCCACCCAGTAGCGATAGGTCTTCTGGCGGCTCTCGGCCTGCGGGCCCTTGCCCACCTCGAACAGCACCTCCATCCGCAGCTGGATCGGCTCGTCGTCCTTGTACTGGCAGCCGGCCGAGATGCCCTGGATCTCGCCGGACCAGGCGACGTTGGCCGACGCCTCGCGGCCTTCCTTGAACTCGACGTAGCGGGCGGCGTCGTACAGCGACTTCACGAACGGGCACGGGCCGGCGTTGCGCAGGGCCTGCAGCGGCGCCTGGTTGTCGCCCCACTCCTCGCGCTGCCTGCGCTTCTTGGCCGCCTCTTCTTGCTGCTTGCGCTGCTCGGCCTCGGGGTCGCGGCGTCCCTGCGCATACGACATGGCCGGGACGGCGGTGAAGGCCGCCACGACGGCGGCGGCGAGGAGCATCTGGCGGCGCATGGAAAAGCGTCTCGAAAATCGGCCCGCGAGGAGTTCGCGGGGTCAGGCCGCTAAGTACAGCCTGAGGACTATGGCTGCAACGCGGCCTAGCGATTGCGGCCATGCGGCACTAGGTTCCGCCCCATGTCGACCCGCCCGCCGCTCACCGTCCTGCTCGCCAGCCCCCGCGGCTTCTGCGCCGGCGTGGACCGGGCCATCCAGATCGTCGAGCGGGCCATCGAGAAGTACGGCGCCCCGGTCTATGTCCGCCACGAGATCGTCCACAACCGGCACGTGGTCGACCGGCTGAAGGCGCTGGGCGCGGTCTTCGTCGAGGAGTTGGACGAGTGCCCGGCGGACCGGCCGGTGGTGTTCTCGGCCCACGGGGTGCCCAAATCGGTTCCTGCCGACGCCAGGGCGCGCAAGATGCTGTACCTCGACGCCACCTGCCCGTTGGTCTCGAAGGTTCACGTCGAGGCCGGCCGCCACTTCGACGCCGGCCGCGAGATCGTGCTGATCGGCCACGCCGGCCATCCCGAAGTGGTCGGAACCATGGGCCAGCTTCCCGAGGGCGCCGTGGCCCTGATCGAGACGGTGGAGGACGCCCGGGCGTTCCAGCCGCGCGACCCGGCCAACGTCGCCTTTGTCACCCAGACCACCCTGTCGGTGGACGACACCGCCGAGATCGTCGCCGCGCTGCGCGCCCGCTTCCCGCAGATCGCCGCGCCCCACAAGGAGGACATCTGCTACGCCACCACCAACCGGCAGGAAGCCGTGAAGGCCATCGCCGCACGGTCCCAGGTGCTGCTGGTGCTGGGGAGCGCGAACTCCTCCAACTCGGTGCGCCTGGCCGAGGTGGGACGGCGCTCGGGCGCCGAGGCCTATCTGATTGACGACGCCTCGGCCCTGGACCTGTCGTGGATCGACGGCGCGCGGACGGTCGGCGTCACCGCCGGCGCCTCGGCGCCCGAGGTGCTGGTCCAGGGCGTCATCGATCGCCTGGCCGAAAGCTTCGACGTCACCGTGGAAGAGATCGACACGGCCCGCGAGACCGTCACCTTCAAACTGCCCCGCGCGGTGGCTTAGGGTCTCACGACCCCGGCGCACATCGCGCCCTGATCCATTCCGCCAGCGCGGCGATGTCGTGGTCGCCCGCGGCGACCGCCAGCACCCGATGCGCCGCCTCCGGCTGGGCCGCCGTCAGACGCAGCCCGTTCTTCCGCAGGAACAGACCTGCGGCAAGAAACGCCGCGCGCTTGTTCCCGTCCGCAAACGGATGGTTGCCGGCCACGGCCACGAGGTAGGTCGCGGCGAGGGTGCAGATGTCCGCCTCGCCCTCGTAGTGGAAACGATTGGCGGGACGCGCCAGGGCGGACTCCAGCAGCCCCTCGTCACGGAGCCCCGCCACGCCGCCGTGCAGAGCGATGCTCCGATCGTGGAGAACGAGGATGGCCGCCTTGGAAACCCAGTTGGGCTCGCCCGTCATTTCGCAAGTGCGCGGAACGTGTCGCGATACTCGTCCATGAAGGCCTCGCCCATGGCGATCTCTTCCGCCACGGCGGGATCGTATGCGGAGATCCGCATCTCGCCGTCGGGCGCCTCGGTCAGATAGACCACGCCGCCCTTCTCGACCCCGAGTTTCGCCAAGGCCTCTTTAGGAAGGATGACCCCGACAGAATTGCCGACCTGGGTGAGTTTCAGCGCGATCATCGGGAACCTCCACCGGAGGTTATAACAAACGTATTACGGACTGTCAGCTCAGCCCTCGAACCGTTCGAACGTGCGGTTGTAGCGGCGCAGGAAGGCGCGGCCGCGGGCGTGGGGATCTTCGATCCAGCCTTCCCGGCCCATGGCCTGCAGGCCGCCGTCGCCCGACGGCGTCAGCTGCAACGTGTCGCCCACATTGAGGTGGAGGGCCTTCAGCACGTCTTCCGTGAGGACGACCGCCACCCGGTCGCCGATCCGCTCGACCTTCAGCTCGATCATGTGTTCCTCCCGTGAGGGTCCTCGTCTTGTAGCACAATCGCGCGCCCGGGCGGAAAGCGCGCAACGTCCTTGACCGGCCGCCCGACCTCCCCCATCGGGGGCCCATGGCGGTCTACACCGACATCACCGACGACGAGCTCGCCACTCTGCTGGCCGACTTCGACCTGGGCGCGCCCCTGGCGTTCAAGGGCATCGCCGAAGGCGTGGAGAACTCCAACTTCCTGCTGGAGACCGAGGCCGGCCGCTTCATCCTCACCGTCTACGAAAAGCGGGTGAACGCGGCCGATCTGCCGTTCTTCCTGGAGCTGATGCGCTGGCTGGCCAGGCACGGCTATCCGTCGGCCGAGCCCAAGGCGGACCGCCGCGGCGACCTGATCAAGACCGTTCGCGGCAAGCCCTGCGCCATCGTGGAGTTCCTGAACGGCCTGTCGGTCCGCCGGCCGACCGCCGCGCACTGCCGCGAGGCGGGCGCTGGCCTCGCCGGCCTGCACCTGGCCCAGGCGGGCTTCCCCGGCCAGCGCGCGAACGACCTGGGCCAGGCCGCCTGGGGGCCGCTGTTTGCGGATTTGCACGCGGCGGCCGAGGGGCTGAAGCCCGGCCTGTCCAAGGTGATCGCCCAGGATCTGGAGATGCTGGCCCGGCGCTGGCCCACGGGCCTGCCGACCGGCGTGATCCACGCGGACTACTTCCCGGACAACGTGTTCTTCGCCGGGCCGAAGTTCGCCGGGACGATCGACTTCTACTTCGCCTGCGTCGACGCCTTCGCCTACGACGTGGCGATCGCCCTGAACGCCTGGTGCTTCGAGCCGGACGGCAGCTTCAACATCACCTCGGCGCGGCAGTTCCTGGCCGGCTACGAGAGCCTGCGCCCGCTGTCCGACGCCGAGCGCGCCGCCCTGCCGGTGCTGGCGCACGGCGCGGCCATGCGCTTCTTCCTGACCCGCCTGCACGACTGGGGCGCGACGCCGGCCGGGGCCCTGGTCCGGCCCAAGGACCCACTGGAGTACGAGCGCAAGCTGGCCGTCCACCGGTCCTCGCCCGACCTCGTCCTGTTCGGGGCGCCGGCCGCAACGTGACCCCGGGCGTGGTGATCTATACGGACGGCGCCTGCTCGGGGAATCCGGGCCCGGGCGGCTGGGGCGCGATCCTGATGCACGGGTCGACGACCAAGGAGCTCTCGGGCGGCGAGCTGGCCACCACCAACAACCGCATGGAGCTGATGGGCGCCATCGCCGCGCTGGAAGCCCTCAAGAAGCCCTGCCAGGTCGAGCTGCACACCGACAGCCAGTACGTGATGAAGGGCATCTCGGAGTGGATCCACGGCTGGAAGCGCCGCGGCTGGCGGACCGCCGACAACAAGCCCGTCAAGAACGACGACCTGTGGCGCCGTCTCGACGAGGCCCGCGCCCGCCACGACGTGAAGTGGCGCTGGGTCAAGGGGCACGCCGGCCACGAGCACAACGAGCGCGCCGACGAGTTGGCCCGCCAGGGCCTGCGCGAGACGGTCGAGGCCGCGGCGTCGCAGTAGGCCCAGCGTCAGGCCGGGAACCGCGCGGCGCCGGGCTCCAGCGGCAGGGCGAGGCCGCCGACCACGTACGACACCATCCGATAGAAGCCGCAGAGCAGGATCGCCTCCAGCACCTGCGCCTCGTCGTAGTGCGCGCGCAGGGCCGCGAACTCCGCATCGCTCAGCGCCGCCCGGGCGTGCAGAGCCTCGGCGGCGGCCAGCAGCGCACGTTCCGCCGGGCTCCAGCAGGCCGCCGCGGAGCCCTCGCCCGCCGTGGCCGCGACCTCCTCCGGCGTCAGGCGCGCGGCCGCGGCGAAGGCCGAGACATGGACGCCCCACTCATACTCGGCGCCCGCCAGCGCGCAGGTCCGGTCGATCAGCAGCTCGCGCTCGCGCAGCCCGAGCGGCCCCCGGTCCAGCAATGAGCCGGCCCGGAACTTCCGCCAGGCCCGCTCCGACGTGGCCAGGGTGCGGAACAGCACCAGCGGCGGCGCGCCCTGCATGATGGCGTCGAAGTTGGCCTGGATGTCCGCCGGATAGGGCGGTTCCAGCGGGGCGATCCTTGGCATGAGCCCGGCTCCTTGCTACGATTTCGATAGCATGAACGCTACATTTTCCGTAGCGCCGGTCAAGTCATGACGGATCGGCGCGTCCGCGGCTCGCGCACGGGGCGGCCGATCATGGTGCTGCTCGACCTGCTCGGGCGGCGCTGGGCCTTGCGCGTGCTCTGGGAGTTGCGCGACGGGCCGCTGACGTCCCGCGCACTCCGGACCGCCTGCGACGAGGCCTCGCCCACCGTGCTGCAGGCCCGGCTGGCCGAGCTGCGCGAGGCCGGGCTCGTGGACCATGCGACCGGCCACGGCTATGGGCTGACGGCGCGCGGGCGAGAGCTGCTGGACGCCTTCGCCCCGCTCTACGACTTCGCCGAGCGATGGGCTGGGGATAAGCCCTCCGGCTCAACCACGCCGGGTTGAGGCGACTCAAAAAAACAGCCGGTATGGCGTAGTCGCGTCCGAAAAGTTCTGCTTTTGTTCGCGCCAAGGAGTCTCGATCATGGCGGACGGAAGCAGACAGTTTGCGCGCGAGTGGAGCTTCGGCGAGGCGCGCCTGGGCTGGGCCACGGCGGCCAGGTCCAGCCTGTGGGCGCGCTGCGCCTGCGGGCGTGAGGCGGCGGTCGACCCCAGGCCGTGGCTCGCCCAGGGCCTCAGCCGCCAGACCCTGCACGACCTGGAGCACCGGCTGCGCTGCGCCTGCGGCGCGCGACGCGCCCAACTGGAGATCCGCGGCCTGGCCGAGGCGCCCGGCGGCGGCGCGGGCGGCATCCACGTCTTCCGCTGACCCAGCGTAGGCGCCGCCGCTTTTCCCGAACGTTTCAGGGATGTCGCCCGGGCCGGCATCATGAACGGTGCGGCCCGTGAGAAACTCCTCGACCTCAGGGAAGAGGAGAATGCCCCCGATGACACGCCGACTGATCCTGGGCCTGGTCCCGGCCGCGCTCGCGCTGGCCAGCTTCGCCCATGCCCAGCCCGCGCCCCCTCACCTGCGGGGTGAACCGCCGTCAGCCGAGCTGAAGGCGCGCCATGAGGCCATGCGGAAACAGCACCTGGAGGACCTCAAGACGGTGCTCCGCCTGCGGCCGGACCAGGAGCCCGCCCTGGCGGCCTTCGTCGAGGCTCACAAGCCGAAGATCCACGAACGCAAAGGCCCCGCAGAGCCCACGCCGCTGACGACGCCCCAGCGCCTGGAGGAGATGTCGCGGCACGAGGCCGAGATGCGCGCGCACCTCGACGCGATGCGCCAGGCCCTCGCCAAGTTCTACGCCGCCCTGTCGCCCGAACAGCAGAAGGTGTTCGACGCGCTCCAGCGCCTGAAAGGGCCGCGCGGCGGCACGGGCCCTCACATGATGATGGGCGTCGCCGGACGTCCGGGCGATGGTCCCCACATGATGATCCGCCGGCGCGGGGGCCCCGACGACGACCCGCCGGCCCCCTCTATCCCGCACTGACCGGTCCCGGCGGCGAATTGTGGCGAAGTCGCTATGACGGCGCCACAGTTCGCGGCGAGAGGACCTTCATGATGGCCCAACCTTCGGTCCTGCCGGCCCGCCACATCCTGGTCGTCGAGGACGACACACAGTTGCGCGAGCAGGTGACCGCCTACCTCGCCGATCACGGGTTCCACGTGCATGCCGCCGCAGACGCGCGCGCGATGGACCGCGCCCTGGCCCAGGCCCCCGTAGACCTCGTCGTCCTCGACCTCATGCTGCCGGGCGAGGACGGCCTGTCGATCTGCCGACGCCTCTCGGCGGAGGGCGGCCCGGCGATCATCATGGTCAGCGCCATGGGCGAGGAGATCGACCGTGTCCTGGGCCTCGAGCTCGGCGCCGACGACTACCTGCCCAAGCCCGTGAGCCCCCGGGAGCTGCTGGCCCGCGTCCGCGCCGTGTTCCGGCGGCTGGAGGAGGTGCGCGGCGGCGCGCCCCGCAAGGGCAAGGCCTACCAGTTCCAGGGCTTCGTCGTGGACGCGCTGCGCCGCCAGCTTCGGGCGCCCAACGGCGCGACCATCCTGCTGACCTCGGGCGAGTTCTCGCTGCTGTCGGCGTTCCTCGACCATCCGCAGCGGATCCTGTCGCGCGACCAGCTCCTCGACATCGCCCGCGGCAACGACGCCGACGTGTTCGATCGCGCGGTCGACGTCCAGATCAGCCGCCTGCGGCGCAAGCTGCACGCCTGCAGCGAGACCGAGATCATCAAGACCGTGCGCGGCGCCGGCTACATGTTCGACGTGGCGGTCACCCGGCCATGAAGCTTCCGGCGCGCCCGCGCGCCTCGATCGGCCTGCAGCTCGTCGCCCTGCTCGTCGCGTGCCTGGTTGCAACGCATCTGCTGGTGTTCGTCGCCGTGGCCCTGCTGCCGCCGCCGCAGCCGCCGCTGTACCGCCTGAGCGAGATCGCCGGCGCCTTGCAGGGCGGTCCGCTGACGACGCGGTTCGGCCGGCCGATGCAGCGGACCGTCGCCGAGGCGCCCCCACCGCCGCCCAGCGCCCGCCGCCACATGGCCGTGCATGGCGAAGCCGCACTGGCCGCCGCGCTTGGCCGGCCGCCGGGGGACGTGCGGTTCGTCCCGCGGCCGCCCGCCCTGTTCGAGCGCCTGCTTCACCCCAGGATGCGGCGGATGGTGTTCGAGGACCGCCGCGAGCGGGACGGCGCGCGGCCCGGGCTTCCGCAGGGCGCCGGCGTCAACGGTCCGCCAGGACCGCCGCCGCAGTTCCGCGTCCGCGGCCCGCGCGAGATGGTTCTGGGCGACTTCACGGCGGCCGTGAGGCGCGACGACGGTCGCTGGATCGTGGTGCGGTCCAGCCCCGAGCCGTTCCCGACCGATTGGCAGAAGCGCATCTTCCTCCTGCTGGCGACGGGGTTCGCCGTGGTGGCGCCGGCGGGCTTCCTGTTCGCACGCCGTATCACGGCGCCCCTGAAGCGCTTTTCGGAGGCCGCCGAGCGCCTGGGCCGCGATCCCCACGCCCCCCAGATGGCGCTGTCCGGCCCGGCCGAGATCGGCGCCGCCGCCGAGGCCTTCAACGGCATGCAGGGCCGCCTCAAGCGCTACATCGACGACCGCACCGCCATGGTCGGCGCCATCAGCCACGACCTGCGCACCCCGCTGGCCCGCATCCGGTTCAAGCTGGAGGGCGCGCCGCCTGCGCTCAAGCAGACGGTCCTCTCCGACGTGGCCCAGATGGAGCAGATGATCCAGGGCGTGCTCACCTTCATCCGCAACGAGAGCACCCCGCGCCATCGCGAGCGGCTGGACCTGCTGTCGCTGGTGGAGTGCGTCGCCGACGACGCGGCCATGGTCGGCGGCGATGTGGAGATCTGCGAGTCGGCGCCGGTGACGGTGGACGGCGACGCCGTCGCGCTCCAGCGCCTGTTCGTGAACCTAGTGGACAACGCCGTGAAATACGGCGGCCGGGCGCGGATCCGCGTCGGCCGTGAAGGCGACCAGGCCGTGGTGGAGATCGACGACGCCGGCAAGGGGCTGTCCGACGACGATCTCGAGCGGGTGTTCCAGCCCTTCTACCGCGCCGACGCCTCGCGGAACCTGGACGCCGGCGGCATCGGCCTCGGCCTGCCCATCGCCCGCTCGACGGCCCGCGCCCATGGCGGCGACGTGGAACTGTTGTCGAGGCCGAGAGGGCTGCGGGCGCGAGTCACCTTGCCGGTGGTCTAGCCTCGGGCGGCCAGCCCGCCGCCGACCCGCGCCGTCGCCGCCCGGTCCGCGGCGCCCTGAAGGTAGGCCGGGTCGAACTCCCCCGCTGCGGCCAGTCCGGCCCAGTCGCGCACGATCAGCTCGCGCGAGCGCAGCTCGATCAGGCCGTTGGCCCGGAGCGCCTGCAGCACCCGGTTGGTGTGCACGCCGGACAGTCCGGCCGCGTCCGCCAGGTGGTTCTGGGTGATCGGGAAGCGACAGCGGTTGTTCTGCACCAGGTCCGCCCGCTGCATCCGCGCATAGACCTCGCACAAGAGGTGGGCGACGCGGGCATAGGCCGTCCGCCGCCCCATGCCGAACATCCACTCGCGCTGGATCGCCGCTTCCAGCAGGCTGAGGCGCCAGAAGGCCTGGCCCAGCCGCGGACGCAGCGCGATCAGGTCGGCCAGCCGCCCCCGCGCGATGGGCGCCACCCGGCACATCGCCAGGGTCGAGACGCTGTAGTCCACCGCCATCCCCACGAGTTGCAGGTCCAGGATGTCGCCGGGGACATGGAAGAAGACGATCTGTCGCCGCCCGTCGGGCAGCGTCTTGTGTCGGAAAGCCTGGCCCTCCATCAGCACATGGCAGTCGGGCGAGGCCTCGCCGTCCGTCACCAGCTCCGTATCGGACGGCAGGGTCTTCATCGGGCCTACCAGGGCCTCGACGGCGGCGCGTTCCTCCGGCGCCAGCGGCCCGTGACCTTCCAGATTCGCGATAAGTCTCCCCGACATCCCGGTTTGCAGACCATGCGCCGCGGGCTCTGCGAATTAACTGGGTTAAGGTCGCTCACAATTGCAGCGTGCAGGCGTCAGCGATCCATGGCCTCCAGCATCAGGTAGGTCGGGTCGAATTCGGCCAGCGCTTGCAGTCCCGGCCAATCGAGGATCCGCACCGTCTCGTCCCGCCAGGTGACGAAACCGCGGCTCCGCAGTTCGCCGACGACTCGGTTCGCATGGACCTGCGAGACCCCCAGCGCATCGCCCAGCTCGGCCTGGGTGAGGGGCAAGCTGAACAGGCCGTCGGGGGCCGCGCCCACCACGTCCAGCCGGGTGAACAGCTCGCAGATGAGGTGAGCCGCCCGTTCGAGGGCCGATCGCTGGCCGGCCCCCAGCAACCATTGCCGAAGGATGGCCGCATCGATCAGCGTGGCCATCCACAGCAACCGCGTCAGGTGCGGCATCGTCTCGCTCAGGCGGCGCAGGTTCTCGTGCGGATAGACGGCGATGCGGCAGCGGCTCAGCGTCGCCACGGTGTGGTCCATGCGCTTCAAGGGGAAACTCTGCAGGTCCACGAAATCCCCGCTGACGTGCAGCGCCAGGATCTGCCGGCGGCCGTCCGGCAACGCGCCGTACCGGCAGGCCCAGCCCTGTTCCAGCAAGAGGGACTGGTGGCTGATCTCATCCTGGCGGACCAGCTCCACGTCGGCGTCCACGTCAATTCGGTGCGATACGGCCGCCTCCAGCGCCTGCGCCTCGCCTTCGGTGAGGCTGCGGTCGCGGCGCAGAAGCTTGCGGAAGAAGGGGTTCGTCACGAAGGCTCCACGTCATCGACGTCCGCTACCCCCGCTCCCAAACGCATCCGAACGGCTAAGGTTCGAACGATCTAGCGACATGCATAATGTCACTATATGCTGTCCTCAACGAAAGAGAGGGAGGACGGCATGCGGCTCTGGAAGTGGCTGGCGGCCCTTGTGCTGGTCGTGCTGGTGGGACTGGGCGCGGCCTATCTGAACCGCACGACGATCTTCGCCATGATCGCCCGCTCACGCCTGCCGCCGGTGGAGCCCAACCGGCCCGTCACCTGGGCCCAGGGGCCGGCCACGGCGCCCGAAGGCCAGCGGCCGCCGAACGTCGTGTTCATCCTGGCAGACGACCTCGGCTACAACGACATCAGCTTCAACGGCGGCGGCGTGGCGAACGGCGCGGTCCCGACGCCCAACATCGACGCCATCGGTCGCGAAGGCGTGGCCTTTACGGCAGGCTACGCCGGGAACGCCACCTGCGCCCCCTCCCGCGCGGCGCTCATGACGGGCCGCTACCCCACGCGCTTCGGCTTCGAGTTCACGCCTGCCCCCGTCGCCTTCGAGCGCATGGTCGGCACCGAGGCCGAACCCGGCGCCCTGGTGAAGCCGAAGTTCTTCAAGGACCGGCTGAAGGACATGCCGCCCGGGAGCACGGCACGGACGCCCGACGCGGTGAACACCCTGAGCATGCCCGCCGGCGAGATCACCATCGCCGAGGTGTTGAAGACCCGCGGCTACCACACCGTTCACCTCGGCAAATGGCACCTGGGCGGCAGGAAGGGCTCGCGCCCTGAGGACCAGGGCTTCGACGAGAGCCTGGGCTTCATCGCCGGCGGCGCCATGTACCTGCCCGAGAAGGACAAGGGCGTGGTCAACGCCAAGCAGCCCTGGGATCCCATCGACCGCTTCCTGTGGCCGAACTTGCCCTATGCCGTCCAGCACAACGGCTCGCCGATGTTCCAGCCCAAGGGCTACATGACCGACTATCTGGCCGACGAGGCGGTCCGCGCGATCAAGGCCAACCGGAACCGGCCCTTCTTCATCTACTTCGCGCCGAACGCCATCCACACGCCGCTGCAGGCCAAGAAGGCCGACTACGACGCCCTGCCCCAGATCAAGGACCATCGCTTGCGCGTCTACGGCGCCATGGCCCGGAACCTGGACTGGAACGTCGGCCGCATCCTCCAGGCGCTCAAGGACGAGGGGCTGGACGACAACACCCTGGTGATCTTCTCCAGCGACAACGGCGGCGCCGGCTACGTCGGCCTGCCGGACGTCAACCGCCCGTTCCGCGGCTTCAAGTCCACCTTCTTCGAGGGCGGCATCCACGCGCCGTTCTTCATGCGCTGGCCCGCCGCGATCCCCGCCGGATCGCGCTATCCCTATCCCGTCGGGCATGTGGACATCTTCGCCACCGCCGCGGCGGTGGCCGGCGCCGCCGTCCCGACCGACCGCAAGATCGACGGCGTCGACCTCCTGCCCTACGTCCAGGGCAAGGCCTCCGACCGGCCGCACCAGGTGATGTTCTGGCGCTCGGGCCAGTACAAGGTCGTCCGCGACGGGGACTGGAAGCTCCAGTCCAGCGAGGCGCAGAACAAGGTGTGGCTGTTCAACCTCGCCGCCGATCCCACCGAGCAGCACGACCTGTCGAAGAAGGAGCCGGCCCAGGTCCAGCGCCTGCTGGCCCTGATCCGCGCCCAGGACGCCGAGAGCGTGAAGCCGCTATGGCCGTCCCTACTGCAGGGGTCCGTCTTCGTCGATCGCCCCAGCGGACAGCCGCAGAAGCCCGGCGAAGAATACGTCCTCTGGGATAACTGAGGCGCTATTTGCCTGCGTAGTAGTCCACGGCGGCCTGGGCGGCCTCGTCATAGGCCGCCAGCAGCGGGTCGGTCTTGGCCGAGCCCGCGCCGTTGCGGGCGGTCAGAAAGTAGTTCGCGTAGTGGCCGTAGGCGACGCGGCACAGCCGGTCGCGCTCGGGGTCCCCGTAGTTTGACACGAAGGTGCGGTAGTTCTCCCAGGCGTAGCCGACGCAGGCGACCTCATGCGCCAGCCAGTCAAGCCGCCCGCCGTGCGCGTCCGCGATCCGCTTGGCGAGGCTGGGCGGCTCGACCGCCACCGGCGCCGAATAGCCGCCGTCGCGCACGCCCTGCTCGATCTCCTCGGCCTGCCGCAGCAGGTCGGCGACATCCTCGGGCGGCAGGCTGTCCTTCATCTGCGCCGCCTGCGCGCGCAGCTGCCGGGCGAGGTCCAGCATCTTCTGTGGCGTGTCCTGCGCCTGCGCGGCGGGCGCCGCGACCAGGGCGAAGGCGAGGGCGAGATGCAGGAGACGCATCCTGAAATTCCTGTGCTGCTTGGACCGGTGAGCGGCCGCGCGCGGGGCCGCTCACATTCTACGCAGGAATGCCGGTTTCGGACGACACAGCCAAGCTTGCAGTTCGCAGGCGGCTACAAGCCCAGGCCCGGCTTGGTCCGAATGTTCAGCTGGCCCGCAAGGCCCGCCTTCCGGTGGTGCTCGATGGCGCCCATCTGCGGCGACATGGCCATGGCGCGGAAAGCCTCCAGCGACGGGTATTCCGCCAGGGCCACCATGTCCCACAGCTCCTCCACCTCGCCCAGCAGCAGGCCGGTGACATGGCCCGAGTAGCGGATCCTGCCGCCCAGCCCCTCGACCAGCTTGCGCACCTCCTCGCCGTAGCGGGCGTAGGCCTCGGCGCCGGTCAGGTGGGCGTCCGAGCCGTCGGCGTACTCGGCCTTCGGCTTGAACTTCAGCAGGTTGACCATCACGAACGGGCCGTCCTCGGCGTCGCCGAAGAACGCCATCGCCTGCTCGGGCTGCGGGAAGACCGCGTTCTCGACCTTCACGACCGCGCCCTCTCGATCAGCCCGTCGATGGCCTCGACGATCGGTCCCGGGCTGTCCTCCTGCAGGAAGTGGCCGCCGCTCAGGGTGACATGCGGCTGGCCCTTCGCTCCCGGGACCCGCGACTGGAAGGCGGCCTCGCCGCCGCGGGTGATCGCGTCGCCGTCGCTGAATGCGGTGAGGAACGGCTTGTCGAACGCCTCCAACACCTTCCACGCTGCAAGGTTCTCAGCCACCGAGGGATGCTCGGCGGTGACGGGCACCAGGGTCGGGAACTGGCGCGCCCCTTCCTTGTAGGTCTCGTCGGGGAACGGGGCGTCGTAGGCCGCGATCTCGGCGTCCGAAAGATTCCGGCCGCTGCCGCCGTTGAGCAGCATGCCGATCGGCATCTGCGGCACGTTCTGGCTGAACTCGAGCCAGGCCTTGAACCCCTCGGTCATGCCGCCGCCCACGGGCAGGCCGGTGTTGGCGACCACCACGCCGGCGAACCGCTCGGGGAAGGCCGCCACCAGGCGCAGGCCGATCAGCCCGCCCCAGTCCTGGCAGAAGAGCGTCACGCCCCCGAGGTCCAGGCCGGTGAGCCAGGCGCTCATCCAGGCCACGTGCCGCTCGTACGTGTAGTCGGTCCGCTTCGCCGGCTTGTCCGACCGGCCGAAACCCACCAGGTCCGGCGCGATCACCCGGCGCCCGCGCGCGACCAGGCCCGCGATGATGTGGCGGTAGAGATAGGCCCAGGACGGCTCGCCGTGCATCAGCAGCACCACCGCCCCGTCGCGCGGCCCTTCGTCCACATAGTGGATCCGCAGGACCGTCCCGTCCGCGTCCCGGACTTCGGCGTAGTTTGGCGCATAGGGCCATTCTGCCAAGCCCTCGAACCGCGCCTCCGGCGTCCGCAGGATGTCCATGCCGCTCTCCCTCTTTGATTATTGACATTATGCGTGCCACTATATCCGCGTCAATGCCGCCCTCTCGACAGGCCGGCTGACACGGGCGAGATGAAGGCATGAGCACCGCCGCCAAGGCCAAAGCCCCGACCGAGGTCGCCGACGGCCGCCGCCGACGCGGCATGGACAACCGGGTCCGCATCGTCGCGGCGATGATCGAGATGGTCCGGGCCGACGAAGTCGCCCCCAGCGCCGAGCGGGTCGCGGCCCGGGCGGACGTCGGCCTGCGCACCGTCTTCCGGCACTTTCAGGACATGGACAGCCTCTACCGCGAGATGTCCCTGGTCATCGAGGCGGAACTCCGCGCCATCATCGACCAGCCGTTCCAGAGCGCGCCGGGGCCCGAGCGGGCGGTCGAACTCGTCGCTCGCCGCGCGCGCGCGTTCGAGACCATCGCCCCCTTCCGCCGCGCCGCCGAGGCGGTGCGCCACCGCTCCCGCTTCATCGGCTCGGACTACGCCCGTCTCGTCCGCGAACTGCGCGCCATTCTGGAAAGGGAGCTGCCGGCCGAGGTCGTGGGCGACCCCATGAAACTGGAAGCTCTGGACCTGCTGCTCAGCTACGAGGCCTGGTCGCGCCTGCGCCGCGACCAGGGCCTGAGCCCCGAGCGCGCGCAGGCGGTGATCGAGACGGCGGTCCGCCGCGTCATCGGCTGATCGGAACCCTCCGCGCCCCCGGCGATTGATCCCCTAAGGAGATCGCCATGCTGACACCTGAAATCCTCTATGGCCTCGGCGCGCTCGTGCTGCTGGCCGCCCTCGTCTGGGGCATGACCCAGTACAAGCGCCGCAACCGCGCCAACGACCCGGTCACCGAGCGCGCCACCCGCGCCGAGTATGACCACCCCGACACCTACCAGCGCGAAGAAGAGAAGTTCCGCGACCAAGTCCGGCCCTCGTAGTCGCCGATGAACGGAAGCCGACCGGGCGGCTCAGAGGGCTGTCAGGCGTCGTGTGGTCTTGTCCCGTCACAAGGTCGGCCGGAGCCGATCGAATTGGAGACCACAGATGAAGACCATCATCGCCACCCTGGCCGCTGCGGCCGCCCTCACGGCGGTCGCTGGTCCGGTCGCCGCACAACCGTATCGCGACCACGATCGGTACGAACAATCCGGTTACCGCGACCACGATCGCTACGAGCAGCGCCGCTGGCGCGTCAGCGAGCGCGTCGAGACCGCGGAGCGCCGGATTGAATCCGGCCTGCGCAACGGCGAGCTCCGGCCCCGCGAAGCCGCGAGGCTGCGGGCCGAGGTGCATGAGTTCGCCCGGCTCGAAAATCGCTACCGCGCAGGCGGCCTGACCCGCCGCGAGCGCCTTGAGCTCGACGACCGCCACCGCGTCCTGATCGCCAACATGCGGGCCGCCCTCTACAACGAGTACGGCCAGGGCTACGGTCGCCGCCGCTAGCCGCCACAGAGCCCCGCCTTGCCCGCACGGCGGGGCTCGATCGGCCAACTGGCGGGGCCCTTCCCGGCCGCGCTTAACCCTTCGGTAACCGCGTTTGGCGGACACCTCCGCCTCCGGAAGAGCGTGCGGGGGACGGGTCATGATCGTCAGATATGCGGCTGGGATGCTGGCGGCCGCCGGACTGGCTCTGGCGGCGACGTCCGCCGACGCGGCCCTCGTGTTCGTCGGCAGCTGGGAAGTCGACGACGGCCCGGCATGGCTCGACGGCGAAGAGCACGGCCCTCTCGCCTACACCGCCCAGGAGGCCGCCGCGTTGCTCTATGGCGGCGTCGCGGCTGACTATGTCATCTCCACGGCCGGCGAAAACCCGGGCCAGGCCGACGGCCAGGCTTGGTATTCGGTCCTGGGCATCGGCGTCGGGATCTTCGCGCAGGACTACAGCGCCAAACACCTCGGGCTATACTACGGGCCCTCCAGCGCGCACGGCGGCGGCGTCTTCGGGCCCGTCTCCGCCTATGTGAACGACTGGGCGGTCGGTTCCCGGTACACGAACTATGCGTTCCGCGAGTCGGACGTGACCTCCGGCGCGCCGGAGCCCGGCGCGTGGGCCCTGCTGATCCTTGGCTTCGGACTCGCGGGCGCCGGCCTGCGGCGGCGCGCGGCCCGGGCCTGAGCGCCAGGCCGCCGGGGCGCTAGGCTTCCAGCTCGATGTCCCAGTAGAGATAGTCCAGCCAGCTCTCGTGCAAATGGTGCGGTGGGAAGCGCCGGCCGCGCTCCTGCAGCTCGAAGGCGGAAGGGCGGCGGGGCTTCAGGCGCGGGTGCATGTGCGCCTCGTGCGGCGTGCGCCCCCCCTTCATCAGGTTGCAGCGCGCGCAGGCGGTGACGATGTTCTCCCACGTCGTGCGCCCGCCGCGCGAGCGCGGGATGACGTGGTCGAAGGTCAGGTCCTCGCCCCGGGTGCAGTACTGGCAGGTGAAGCTGTCGCGCAGGAACAGGTTGAAGCGGGTGAAGGCCGGGGGCCGGTCCTGGGCCACGTAGCTCTTGAGCGAGACCACGCTGGGCAGCTTCATCGCGAAGGAGGGGGAGTGGACTTCCTGGTCGTAGGTGGAGACCACGTCCACGCGGTCGAGGAAGACCGCCTTGATCACTTCCTGCCACGGCCACAGCGACAGGGGATAGTAGGAGAGCGGCCGGAAGTCTGCGTTCAGGACGAGACACGGCCATCCGGAGGGCGCAGCCTTAAGCACCTGCATGGCAGGGCCTCCGGGGATGCCTGACGGCGGCTATGACGGTCGACGTGGGACTGAAGACGCACCCCCAGCTGCGGAAATCGACGTACCTGAGGAAAAATATAGGCCCGATTCGGAGACAACTCTACGACGGGAAGCGTGGCGTACGGCGGTTCGCCTCGCCCGGGTATTCCGCGGGCGAGGCCTTAGGCGCCTTGCATGGATCAGGCGCCGAGGACGGCGGTGGCGCCGGCGACGGTCAGGGCCAGGCCCACCACCGCGAAGGACACGACCACGTCGAGCATCCGGTTCATCAGGATCGACATTTGAGATCTCCATTTTTCAGTTTCAGGCCCGGTCGCCCGGGCCCCGTCCGATCTGGACAGTGATTAGATAGCACGATCTAAACGCTGCCTAGATAGTTGATTTCGCCGACCGGGAATGCGTTTCCGCATATCTCCTGCGGCGACCCCACAACGAAAAGGGGCCCTCGCGGGGCCCCTCCTCGGTCCGGCCGGGGTGGGGATTTCAGACGCCGAGACCCGCCGTCGAGAGGGCGGCGAAGAGGCCGAGGGCCAGCAGGAAGACCGGGGCGATCCGGTCGAAACCACGTTCGAAGCGCGAGAGAGTCATGACACACACCTTCAGTTTTTCAGTTCCGGGGAACCCCGGGGGAGCGGGGCCGTCCGTTTGGACAACGATGGAATAGCACGATCTAAACAGTGCCTAGATCAGCGATTTCACCGGACCGTTATGCGTTTGTGCACCTCGTTCGGATGCACTCCCCGGCGCGGGCGCACGAAAAAGGGGCCCTCGATGGGGCCCCTCCGTCAGCTTCGACGTTCTGAGTGGGGAGGCTCAGGCGCCCAGGCCCGCCGTCGCCACGGCCGCGGTGAGGCCGAGGAACAGGAGGAAGACCGGGGTCGCGCGGTCGAAGAAGCGTTCGAACTTTGCGAGAGACATGACACACACCTTTCAGTTTGAAACCCTCAGGGGAGTGAGGGACTTTTCTATTTGAACAGCGCTCAGATATGTCCACATCTGATCGTCGTCAAGATATCTGTACAGCGCTTAGATATGAAATTATGGTAAGGTTCATGAGCCAAGCGAAGACCGCCGAACCCCGCCCCTATCACCACGGCGACCTGCGCCGCGCCCTCGTGGACGCCGCCCGCAGATTGCTGGAGGCGGAAGGGCCGAGCGCGCTTTCGCTCCGCGCCGTGGCGCGCGAGGCCGGCGTCAGCCCGGCGGCTCCCTACCACCACTTCAAGGACAAGTCCGAACTGCTGGACGCCGTCGCCCACGAGGGCTGGGAGACGCTCAACGCCCAGATGGCGGAGGCGAAGGCGCGGGACACCGGTCCCCACCAACTCACCGGCCTGGGCATCGCCTACGTCTGCTTCGCCCGTGAGAACCCGGCCCTCTACCGCGTCATGTACGACATGGTCCGCGAGAAGGAGGCCCTGCCGGTGGACGTCCAGGGCGACAACGACAGCGCCTACTGCATGGTCCGCGACACCATGGTCGAGCACGGCGCCGACCCGGGGGCCGAGACCCACCTGGAGTTGGCCACCATCGCCGCCTGGTGCGGCGCCCACGGCCTGGCCGAGATGGCCGGCTTCAAGCAGTTCGAGCACCTCAAGGAGGAGCTTGGCGGCGAGCGCGCCTTCCTCGACGCGGTGCTGAGCCACATGGGCCTGTTCACGCCCAAGCACGGCGCCTGCTAAAGCCAGACGGGTGTTCGTCACCCGCTTCGCGCCCTCCCCCACCGGCGACCTGCATCGCGGCCACGCCTTCTCGGCCCTGACCGCCTTCGAGGCCGCGCGCGCGGCCGGCGGGCGCTTCATCCTGCGCATCGAGGACATCGACGCCACCCGCTGTCGTCCGCAGTTCGAGGCGGGCGTCTACGAAGACCTGGCCTGGCTTGGGCTGACCTGGGAAACGCCGGCCCGACGTCAGTCCGAGCACCTGGACGATTACCAGGCGGCCCTTGCCCGCCTGGAGGCCGACGGCCTGCTGTACCGCTGCTTCCGCACCCGTCGCGAGGTGGCCGAAGCCATGGCCTCGGCCCCGCACGGGGCCATGGAGGTGTTCCGCGGGCGCCCGCTTCCCCTGGCTGACGAGATGCGTCGGCTGGCGGCGGGCGAGCCGTTCGCCTGGCGTCTATCTTTGGACGCGGCCGCGCGCAGGCTGGGTGGGTTCGGCGACCTGACCTTCACCGAGGAGGGCGAAGGCGTGATCCGGGCGCGGCCCGAACTGGGAGGCGACGTCGTCCTGGCCCGCAAGGACGTGGGCGTGGCCTACCACCTGGCGGTCGTCGTCGACGACGCCCTGCAGGGGATCACCCACGTGATCCGCGGCCAGGACCTGTTCGAGGCCACTCACGTCCAGCGCCTGCTGCAGGCGCTGCTGGGCCTGCCCACGCCGCTCTATCGTCACCACGCGCTGCTGACCGGCCCCGACGGCAAGCGATTCGCCAAGCGCGATCGGGCCGAGACGCTGCGGTCTCTTCGCGAACGGGGTATGAGCGCGGCGACTCTGCGCAGGGAATTGGGTTTTGACTGAGGCCGCCGCCGAAGAGCCGTCGCAGCAGAGGGGGCTGGCGCTGGCCGCCTTGCTCGGCGGCGCCTGTGTCATCGGCCTTGCGGCGATCCTCGTGCGGATGTCCGACGCCGGTCCCGCGGCCACCGGTTTCTGGCGGCTGATGTTCGCCATGCCCCTGCTGGCGCTGATGACCCGGCGCGTCGCCGGAGCGATCGGCCGGCCGCCCCCCATGGCGCTGTGGGCCGGCCTGTTCTTCGCCCTCGACCTGGGCTTTTGGCACTATGGCATCCAGTACACCTCGGTGGCCAACGCCACGGTGCTGACCAACCTGACGCCCGTGGTGGTCACGGCGTTCGCCTGGATCTTCCTGCGCCAGACGCCCAGGGCGCTATTCCTGCTCGCGGTGGCGGCCGCGGTCGGCGGGGCGTCCCTCATGGCGTACGCCAAGGGCGGCGGCGTCCTGCGCAACCAGGCGCTGGGCGACGCCCTGTCGGTCGCGACGGCGTTCTGGTACGCCCTCTACTTCCTCTCCATGGCGCAGGGCCGAAAGACCGAGGCGGCCAGCCGGATGATGTTCTGGGCGGGCGTGGCCGGCGCGCCCCTCCTGCTCGCCGCGGCCCTGCTGCTGGGCGAGCGCCTGGCGCCGGCCACCGCCGCGGGCTGGGCCGCCGTCTGCGGCCTCGGGCTGATGCACGTCTCCGGCCAGGGCGCCATCGCCTGGGCCATGGGCCGCCTGCCCACCTCCACCGCCGCGGTGGTCGTGCTCGTTCAGCCGGTCGTGGCGGCGGTTCTCGGCTGGATCCTGTTCGCCGAGGCCATCGGCCCGCTCCAGGGCCTGGGCGCGGCGATCACCCTGGCGGGCGTGGTCCTGGCGCAATGGGCGTCACGGAGGCAGCCGAGCTGAGTCCCCACGCCACGCGCGCCCTCTCGACCCGCGCCAGCTTGGCTTGAAAGGCGGTCCAGTCGTCGCGCTGGTCGATGTCGGCCCAGATGGCCTCGATCTCGTCGATCAGCAGCTCCTCCGGCTCCGGTCGGGCGAAGTACGGATGGTCCAGCCGCTCCGGGCGCTCCGCCGCATAGGCGCCCAGCCGCCGGCGGAACTCGGCGAAGTCCGGGCCAGCATAAAGGTCGGCTCGCGGCCCCTTCAGCGCCCGATCCTCGCGGCCACCGAACCAGTCGAAGAAGAAAGGCTCCCAGCACAGCCGCTCGCCGCCCTCGGCCATGGCCCCGAACGCCGCCTGAACCAGCGCGGCGTCCGCCTCGTCCCCCTGCGGCGTCACGCCCAGGCGCGCCAGCATCGCCGCCATCAGTTCGCGCCGATACGCGGGGCCGAACCCGTTCAGCGCGTCCACCAGCGCGTCGCTGCCGGTCACCAGGCTGAGGCAGCCGGCGAGCTGCTGCAGGTTCCAGAACACCGCCTCGGGCTGGCGGCCGAAGCTGTAGAGGCCGCTGTGGTCGAAATAGGCCGCCGTGAAGTTCGGGTCCGACTTGGGGAGGAACCGATAGGGCCCGTAGTCGAAACTCTCGCCCGTGATGTTCATGTTGTCGGTATTGAGAACGCCGTGCACGAAGCCGGCCGCCATCCAGCGGGCCGTCAGCCGCGCCGCCCGGCCGCACACCGCCTCGAGCAGGGCCGCCGGCCGGTCGTTCGCGCCCTCCAGCTCCGGGTAGTAGAGGCCCACCACATGCTCGACGAGGGCGCCGACTCTGTCCTTGGCCTCGAAGTAGGCGTGTCGCTGGAAGGTGCCGAACCGCACATGGCTGTGGGACAGCCGCACCAGGACCGCCGAACGGGTCGGGCTGGGCTCGTCGCCCCGCTCCAGCGCCTCGCCCGTCTCGACCAGCGAAAACGACCGCGACGTGGGAACTCCCAACGCCTCCAGCATGGCGGTGGCCAGCACCTCCCGCACGCCGCCCTTGAGCGTCAGCCGCCCGTCCCCCTGCCGCGACCACGGGGTCTGGCCCGAGCCCTTGGTCCCCAGGTCGAGCAGCCGGCCCGTCCCGGCTTCGCGCAGCTGTGCGAACAGGAAGCCGCGACCGTCGCCGAGATCGGGGTTGTAAACGCGGAACTGGTGGCCGTGGTAGCGCTGGGCCACCGGCGGGTCGATGTTGTCGGGCAGCGGGCGGAAGCGGCCGAAATGGGCGATCCACTCGTCGTCGCTCAGGGTGTCCAGTCCCACGGTCGCCGCCGCCCGGTCGTTGCGGTAGCGCAGGATCGCCGCAGGAAAGTCCGCCGCCGCCACCGGGTCGGCGAACTCGCGTCCCAGGGCCGGGAACTGCGGATCGGGGCGATAGGCGGGGGAAACGGGCATCGGGGCAGCTAGCCGTCCCTCCCCCCGTTGCGCTAGCGGATTCCGAGGAAGCCCAGCACGGCCAGGACGACGACCACCAGGCCGACAAGATAGATGATGCTGTTCATCAGGCAGCTCCGCTCGGTTTGCGAGACGGCCTAACGCCGAGCCCTCAGGCCTCGTTCCCCTCCGGCCGGCGACCCGGCGACGGCTCGCCCCTGGTGTCGGGTCCGAAGATTTTCAGCAGGAAGAGGCCCAGCAGCGCCGAGGCCAGCGAGCCGGTGAAGACTCCCGCCTTGGTCTCGGCCAGCAGCTCGGGCGAAGTGAAGGCCAAGTTGCCGACGAACAGGCTCATGGTGAAGCCGATGCCGCAAACCACCGAGACGCCATAGAGCTGGCCCACCGAGGCGTTGCGGGGCATGTCCGCCCAGCCCAGCCGGATGATCAGCATCGAGGTCAGGAACACGCCCAGCTGCTTGCCGAGGAACAGGCCCAGGCCGATCCCCAGCGGAATGCTGTCCACGAAGTGCCGGAGCGTGAGCTCGCCCAGCGCCAGGCCCGCGTTGGCGAAGCCGAAGATCGGAATCACCAGGAAGGCGACCGGCTTGTGCAGCCCGTGCTCCAGCCGGTGCAGCGGCGAGGTGGCGCGCGAGTCGGGCGCGCCGGGCGTCCGCTTCAGGGGGATCGTCATGGCGAGGGCGACGCCGGCCAGGGTCGCGTGCACGCCCGACTCCAGCACGAACCACCACAGGCCCAACCCCACCAGCAGATAGGGCCACAGCGCCTGCACCCGCAGCCGGTTGAAGAGGATCAGCAGCGCCAGCGCGCCGCCCGCGCCGGCCAGGGCCGCCATGTGCAGCTCGGCGGTGTAGAAGATCGCGATGATCACGATGGCCGCCAGGTCGTCCAGCACCGCCAGGGCGGTCAGGAAGATCTTCAGCGAGGGCGGCACCCGGTCGCCGGCAAGGGCCAGGACGCCCAGGGCGAAGGCGATGTCGGTGGCCGCGGGAATCGCCCAGCCCCGGATCGCCTCCGGATCGCCGCTGTTGAAGGCGACGTAGATCAGCGCCGGCAGGGCGACGCCGCCCACCGCCGCCAGGCCGGGCAGCACCACCCGCGACGGGCGCGACAGCTCCCCGTCCAGGACCTCGCGTTTGATCTCCAGCCCGACCAGCAGGAAGAACAGGGCCATCAGCCCGTCGTTGATCCAGTGCAGGACCGTCTCGTGCAGCGCCAACGGTCCCAGCTCGAAGCCGAGCTTGGTGTCGAGCGCGCCGAAGTAGGCGGGCGCCAGCGGAGAGTTGGCCACGATCAGCGCCAGGGCCGCCGCCGCCATCAGGACGTAGCCGCCGGCCGCCTCCTGGCGCAGGAAGTCCTGGAGCGCGGAAATGCGCTTCTTCACGGCTCGCTGTGCAGACATGGCCCCTTGATAGGGAGCTTGGCCGGCGAGGCCAATAACAATCCGGTCAGCCGATCCGCACGCCCATGCCTCCGTCGACCGGCAGGATCGCTCCGGTGATGAACTTCGCCTCGTCCGAGGCGAGGAAGAGCGCGGCGTGGGCCGTGTCCCAGGCGGTGCCCATCTTGCCGCCCAGCGGCACCCGCGCATCGCGCTCGGCCCGCACCTCCGCCTGGCTGCGACCGCTGGCGCCGGCGATGCCGGCCACCGCCATCGGCGTGTCGATCAGGCCCGGCTGTACGGCGTTGCAGCGGATCCCGTAGCGGGCCTGGCTCTGGGCCGTCGAGGTGGTCAGCCGGTTCACCGCCGCCTTCGAGACCTCGTACGCCACCTGGATGCCCCCGGCCCGCGCCGCGAGCGACGAGATGTTGACGATCGCGCCGCCGCCCTGCTCGCGCATCGGGCCCAGCGCCGCCTTGGTCACGAGCCACATACCCTTGAGGTTCACCGACAGGATGCGGTCGAACGCCGCCTCCTCGATCTTGTGGACCGGTCCGTCGCCGCCCCCGATCCCCACGTTGTTGACCAGGATGTCCAGCCGCCCCAGCCGCGCCAGGGCCTCCGCCACTATGGCCGCCGCCTCCGCCGCGCGCGTGACGTCGGCCTGCAGCGCATAGGCCTCGCCGCCCGCCTCGTCGATCATGGCCGCCGTCTCCTGGGCGCGCTCGGCCACGCGGTCGACGCACAACACCCGGGCGCCTTCCTGGGCGAACAGCAGCGCCATCGCCCGGCCGTTGCCCAGGGTCTCGCCGGGCGACTGCCCCGCACCGACGACCACCGCGGCCTTGCCCTCCAGGCGGCCCGCCACCTCAGTAGCCCTTGAGCTCGGGATCGAGGGTCTGGCCCTCGTCCAGCTGCACCCCGAAGGTGTTCAGGATCATCGAGACCTGGGTGTACTGGCCGGTGGTGAACACCACGTCCATGCACTGCTTCCGGGTGAAATGCTTGCCCAGCTCCGCCCAGGTCGCATCGCCGATGAAGTGGTCCCGGTGCAGCTCGTCCACCGCCCGGATCAGCGCCGCGTCGGCCGCGTTCCAGCCCGCGTCCGGACCCCGCTTGATGGCCTCGATCTCGGCTTCGGTCAGGCCCGACTGCAGGCCGATCCTCGTGTGCTGGGTGAACTCGTAGCCCGACTTGCACAGGTACCCGACCCGCAGGATCACGATCTCCCGCTCCCGCGCCGGCAGGTCGTTGCGCCGCGACAGCACATAGCCGCCCCAGTCGTTGAACCGCTTCAGCGCCTTGGGCGCATGGGCCAGAGTCCGGAAGATGTTGAGCACGCCCACGGTCCCGTTGCGCACCGGCTCCAGCGCCTCGGCCTGCTCGGGAGTGAGCTGATCGTCGCGCAGCGGCTCGATGCGGGGCTTGGCGAGTCTCATTGGGCTTCCTCGAACTTCCGGTTTGTTTGGCCGGCACCTTAAAGCCGCCGCCCGATTTCGCTAGAGCGGCGCGGGGCGGCTTGTTACCCAGGCGGCATGTCGAGCCGGCCCACGCTGGAGTTCCTGAAGACCGAGACGGGCTCCGGGGCCCTGCTTGCCGCGGCGGCCGTCGCCGCCGTCATCTGGGCCAATTCGCCCTGGGCCGGCGCCTATGCGCACCTGACCCAGTATCCCGTCCCCGTCCGGGTGGGCCCCTTCGCGGAGCAGATGAGCGTGGCCGGCTGGGTGACCACCGCCCTCATGCCGGTCTTCTTTTTCGTCATGGGCCTGGAGATCAAGCACGAGATCCTGCGCGGGGAACTCTCGAACCCGCGCCGGCTGGCCCTTCCGGTCCTGGCGGCCGCCGGCGGCGTGCTCGCACCGGCCTTGATCTACCTCGCCGTGGCCGGCCTGTCCGGCGCGCCTCTGCGGGGATGGCCCGTCGCGGGCGGAACCGACATGGCCCTGGCGCTCGCGGCCCTCGCGGCGGCCGGCCCGCGGCTGCCGCCGACCCTGCGCACCTTCCTGCTCACCCTGGCCATCGCCGGCCACCTGGTGGTCGTCGTGCTGATCGCCCTGCTGTTCACTACCAATCTGCAGTTCCCCATGCTGGCGGGCGCGGCGGTGACCCTGGCGGTGCTGGCGGCTATGTCGCGCTGGCGGGCCGCGCCCTACTCCTTCTGGGCGGTCGGCGGCCTGCTCCTCTGGGGGTTCACGCTGAAGTCCGGGGTGAACACCTCGCTCGCCGGGATCGCGGCGGCCGCCTGCCTGCCGCTGGAGCCCAAGCGAGCCGGCGGCCGGCCCGTGCTCACCGAGACCCTGGAGGCGCTGCACCCTTACGTCGCCTTCCTGATCCTCCCGGCCTTCGCCTTCGTGGCGGCCGGGTTCCGGCTGACGGGCGAGGCCGGCGCGCCGCTCCTGGGCGCCGTGGGCCTGGGCGTCGCCGCGGCCCTCTTCTTCGGCAAGCAGGTCGGCGTCTTCGGCGCCGCCGCCCTGGCCATCGGCCTGAAGTGGGCCCGCCGCCCCACCGGCGCCAAGTGGATCGAGCTCTACGGCGTCTCGGCCCTCTGCGGCGTCGGCTTCACCATGAGCCTCTTTGTGGGCGGCCTTGCCTTCGGCGAAGCTGACGCCGGGCGCCAGGCCCAGGTGCGGGCCGGCGTGGTGCTGGGTTCGCTCGCCTCGGCCCTCCTGGGCGTCCTGGTCCTGTCAGTCAGTGCCCGCCGCCGCGAGCTGGAGCCGCGGGACTAGTTCCCGCTTGCGGCGACGCCGCAGTTGGCGTCCGCTAAGCCCTGCCACATGCGCAGGAGGGCGGGCATGACCAGCTTCCGATTGAACGGCCGCGAGGTCTCGGTCCAGACGCCGGAGGATGCGCCCCTGCTCTGGGCCATCCGCGACGAGGCGGGCCTCACCGGCACGAAGTTCGGCTGCGGCATCGGCCAGTGCGGGGCCTGCACCGTCCATGTGGACGGCGAGGCGATCCGATCCTGCATCACGCCGGTGGGCGCCGTCGCCGGCCGGGCCGTCACCACGATTGAGGGCCTGGACCCCAAGGGCCAGCATCCGCTGCAGCAGGCCTGGATCGAGGCCCAGGCGCCCCAGTGCGGCTACTGCCAGTCGGGCCAGATCATGCAGGCCGCCGCCCTGCTGAATGCGACCCCGCGGCCCACCGACGCCGAGATCGAGGCCGGGATGAACGGCAACCTCTGCCGCTGCATGGCCTACGTCCGTATCAAGAAGGCCATCAAGGCCGCCGCCGCCAAGGGAGTCGCCGCATGAACGCGATCCTTCCCGACGTCTCGCGCCGTGGCTTCCTGGTCACCGTCTCGGCGGCCGGCGCGCTCTTCGCCCTCGGCCAGCAGCCCGCCCAGGCTGCCGACGGCTTCGCCCCCACGATCTGGTACGGCATCGACCGCGACGGCCTAGTCACCGTCCACATCATCCGCGCCGAGATGGGCCAGCACGTGGGAACCGCCATCGCCCGCATCGTCGCCGACGAGCTGGAGGCCGACTGGTCCAAGGTCCGCATCGACCACGTGGACTCCGACCCGAAGTGGGGCCTGATGGTCACCGGCGGCAGCTGGTCTGTGTGGCAGAGCTATCCGCTCTACAGCCAGGCCGGCGCGGCGGGCCGCATCGCCCTGATCGACGCCGGCGCCAAGCTGATGGGCGTGAAGCCCGCCGACTGCGTGGCGCGGAACGGCGCGGTGACGGCCGGCGGCAAGTCCCTCTCCTATGGCGAGATCGTCGCCAAGGGCGACCTCGGCCGCACGTTCACCGCCGACGAGCTGGCCAAGCTGCCGCTCAAGGCCGCCTCGGAGCGCCGCCTCATCGGCAAGCCGGGCCAGGCCCGCGACATCCCGGCCAAGACCAACGGCCAGGCCCGCTACGGCCTCGACGCCAAGGTCCCGGGAATGGTCTACGCCCGGCCCAAGCTGCCGCCCACGCGCTACGGCTCGACGGTGGTCTCGATCGACGAGACCGAGGCCAGGAAGGTTCCCGGCTACATCCGCGCCATCGCCCTGGACGATCCCTCCGGCACGGTCCCGGGCTGGGTGATGGTCTATGCCGACAGCTTCGTGGCCGCCGACCGCGCCGTCGAGGCGCTGAAGGTCACCTGGAAGGCCGGCGACACCGACAAGGTCTCGGAGGCCGACCTCCAGGCCCGCTCCCGCGCCCTGATTGCCGACAAGACGGCCGGCTCCCAGGTCGTGGAGCCCCCCGGCGTCGATGCGGCCTTCGCCGCCGCGGCCTCTACCCTGGAGCAGAGCTACACCACCGCCACCGCCCTGCACTTCCAGCTGGAGCCGGTGAACGCCCTCGCCTTCGAGAAGGACGGGATGTTCGAGATCCATACGGGCAACCAGTGGCAGTCGCTGGTGCTGCCCTGGCTGGCCAAGGCGCTGGGCCGCAAGGAAGAGACCATCGTCCTGCGCACCTACATGCTGGGCGGCGGTTTCGGCCGGCGGCTCAACGGGGACTATGCGGTTCCGGCCGCCCTGGCCTCCAAGGCGATCGGCGGCAAGCCCGTGAAGATGGTCCTGACCCGGGCGGACGACACGCGGTTCGACAGCCCGCGCTCGCCCTCGGTCCAGACCCTGCGCATGGCGTTCGGCGAGGGCGGCCGGGTCACGGCCATGGAGCATCACGCCTGCGCCGGCTGGCCCACCGAGGCCATGGCCCCGTTCTTCATGCCCAAGGGCGCAAACGGCCGCCCCTACGACCCTTTCGCCATCAGCGGCGCTGACCACTGGTACAATGTCGGCGCCCAGCGGGTGCGGGCGATCTCCAACGACCTTGCGGGCCGGACCATGCGGCCCGGCTGGCTGCGTTCGGTGGGGCCGGGCTGGACCAACTGGGCGCTCGAAAGCTTCATGGACGAGGCGGCGCAGAAGGCGGGCGTGGACCCCCTGGCCTTCCGGCTGCGGATGCTGGACGCCACGGGCCGCAACGCGGGGTCCGCCCCGAATGCGGTCGGGGGCGCCAAACGCCAAGCCGCGGTCCTGCGGCGGGTCGCCGAGAAGGCCGGCTGGGGCAAGTCGCTGCCCAAGAACACCGGCCTCGGCCTCGCCACCAGCTTCGGCCAGGAGCGCGACATGCCGACCTGGGTCGCCTGCGCGGCCCGCGTGGCCGTGGATCGCGCCTCAGGCGCGGCGAAGGTGGAGAAGCTGACCCTGGTCGCCGACGCCGGGACCATCGTCGACCCCGACGGCGCCCTGGCCCAGATGGAAGGCGCAGCCCTCTGGGGCCTCAGCCTGGCGCTGTTCGAAGGCTCGGCGTTCGAGAACGGTCAGCCCCGCGACACCAACCTCGACGGCTACACGCCGCTGCGGATGGCGGACGTTCCCGACGTGGAGGTGGAGTTCATCGCCAGCGCCGAGGCGCCCGTCGGCCTGGGCGAGCCGGCGACCACCGTGGTCGGTCCCGCCATCGGCAACGCCATCTTCCGCGCCGTCGGCGCCCGCGTGCGCGACCTGCCCATCCGCCCGGAGGCGGTGAAGGCCGCGATGAAGACCTAGCCCGACGATATCGGCGCCGAAGGCGTCATCCGCCGGACGAACAGCGCCTTCGGCGCCAAACGAAAACCGCCAAGCCGCCAAGTTCGCCAAGGGCTCCCAGCCTGCCGGGCCGTCTTGGCGTTCTTGGCGTCTTGGCGGTTCAAGACGACAGCCGCCCCTCCCCCGCGAGGGAGGGACTCTCGCAACTACTCCGCGGCCTGCTTCGGCGCGTAGCCCAGCACCGCCTTGGTCTCCAGGAACTCGTGGAAGGCGAAGTCGCCCCACTCACGTCCGTTGCCGCTCATCTTGTAGCCGCCGAACGGCGCCATCAGGTCGCCGCCGCCGCCGTTGATCGACACCTGGCCGGCGCGCAGCTTGGAGGCGACCTTCCGAGCCTTCTCCAGGTCGCCCGCCTGGACATAGGCGGCCAGGCCGTACTCGGTGTCGTTGCCGATCTGGATGGCCTGGTCGACCGTCTCGTAGCCCAGGATCGACAGCACGGGGCCGAAGATCTCTTCCTTGGCGATGGTCATCTCGTTAGTCACGTTGGCGAAGACGGTGGGCTTCACATAGTAGCCCTTGTCCAGGCCCTCGGGCCGGCCCGTGCCGCCGATGACCAGGGTCGCGCCCTCGTCGATGCCGGCCTGGATCAGCTTCTGGATCTTGTCGAACTGGGTCTTGTTGACCACCGGGCCCAGCTGGCTATTGCCGTTCGGGTCACCGACCGTGATGCCGGCGGCCGTCTCGCGGGCCACGGCGATCGCCTCGTCCATGCGCTTCGACGGGACGAGCATCCGGGTGGGGGCGTTACAGGACTGGCCCGAGTTGGTCATCATGGTGGCCACGCCGCGGCCGACGCCCTTGGCGAAGGCGTCGTCGTCCAGGACGATGTTCGGGCTCTTGCCGCCCAGCTCCTGGGCCACGCGCTTGACGGTCGGGGCCGCCGCCTTGGCCACCTCGATGCCGGCGCGGGTGGAGCCGGTGAACGAGACCATGTCCACTTCCGGATGGCTCGAGATCGCCGCGCCCACCGTCGGGCCATCGCCCTGCACCATGTTGAACACGCCGGCCGGGACGCCCGCCGCATGCATGATCTCAGCGAAGATCTGGCCCGAGAACGGCGCCACTTCCGACGGCTTCAGCACCATGGTGCAGCCCGTGGCGATGGCCGGGGCCACCTTGCAGACGATCTGGTTCAGCGGCCAGTTCCAGGGGGTGATGAACCCGCAGACGCCGATCGGCTCCTTGACGATCATCGTCGGGCCGCGGTCTTCCTCGAACTTGAAGGTCTTCAGCACCTCGATGGCGGTGTTCAGGTGGCCCATGCCGATCGGCACCTGGGCGCGCTGGGCCAGGCTGGCCGGGGCGCCCATTTCCTCGGTCACCGCGGTGGCCAGGTCGCCGAACCGCTTCTGGTACTCGGCCATGATCCGGCCCAGCACCTCGATGCGCTCTTCGCGGCTGGTCTGCGACCAGGTCTCGAACGCCTTGCGGGCGGCCTTGCAGGCCTTGTCCACGTCGGCCGCCGAGCCTAGGGCGATCTTGCCCACGACTTCTTCGGTCGCCGGGTTCTCGACGTCCAGCGTCTTGAGGCCCTCGGCGGGATCGACCCACGCCCCATCGATGTAGAACTTGAGGTACTCGCGCATAGACGTCCTCCTGGCGACCTTTGTCGTTAGCGGCTTAGGGCCACAGGGCCCCCGCCTTCAAACAATCATTTTAGTGATCGGCGTTCAGGTGGAAAGCCCCGACGCACATGACACCTGGGGAACTTGCCCGGAAACCGCAACAGGCGTGCGACGCGGCTTGCCCGGCGAAGTGCGCCTCGCTAAAGCCGGGCCACAGCGTTTTGGAGGCCCCATGAGCGGCATCTACATGATCCTCGTCTTCCTCGCGGTGATGGCCGCGCTGAACCGGTTCGAGTTCGGCCGCTTCGACTGATAGGAGCCGCCCGATGGCCGGCCGCGGCGCAGCACTGGTGACGGGCGGCGCGCGGCGGATCGGCCGCGTGCTGGCGGCCACGGCCGCGCAGGCCGGCTACGACGTCGCCATCCACGTCCGCGGTGAGGGCGACGACGACGCCGAGGCCGCCGCCGGCGAGGTGCGCAGCCACGGCCGCAAGGCCACGATCCTCTCCTGCGATCTGCGCAAGGAAAGCGCCACCGTCGCCCTGGTGGGCGAGGCCGAGGCCGAGCTGGGGCCGGTCACCCTGCTGGTGAACTCCGCGTCCGTCTTCGAACAGGACGCCTTCTCCGACATGAACCGCGCGTCGTGGGACCTCCACATGGAGACCAACCTGCGCGCGCCGCTGGTCCTGGCCCAGGTGTTCGCCCGCCGCCTGCCCGCCGACCGCGAGGGCCTGATCGTCAACATCCTCGATCAGCGCGTGCTGCGGCCGGGCCCCGAGTTCTTCTCCTACACCCTGTCCAAGGCGGCCCTGTGGGACGCCACCCGGATGCTCGCCCAGGACCTGGCCCCGCGGATCCGCGTGAACGGCATCGGCCCGGGGCCCACCCTGCCCTCGATCCACCAGGACGAGGCCGCCTTCCGGGCCGAGGCCGAGGCCACGTTGCTTCGCCAGCCCGTCCCGCCGGCGGAGATCGGCGCGGCCCTGCGCTATCTGATCGACGCCCGCTCGGTCACCGGCCAGATGATCGCCGCCGACTCGGGCCAGCACCTCGCATGACGGAGACCACGCTCATCAGCTCGAAAGTGTTCGTCACCGGCGTGAAGGTCCAGGCCGAGATCGGCGTCTATCGCCACGAGATCGGCCGGGTGCAGCCCTTGATCGTCGACGTGGAGCTCGACGTGCCCACCGACGCCTCGGACCGCTTGGCCGACACCTTCAACTACGAGGCCATCCTCCAGGCGGCCCAGGAGGTGGCGGCCGGCGGCCACATCCACCTCGTCGAGACCTTCGCCCACCGTCTGGCCGACCGCTGCCTCGCGGACGCCCGGGTCAGCCGCGCCCGCGTGCGGGTCGAGAAGCCTCTGGCCCTGGCGCCGGACGCCGTGGCCGCCGGCGTCGACATCACCGTCGGCCGCGGGTGAGCAATTTGTAACAACGTCACGTCTTTTCGTGACGCCGTTCCAGGTCCATTTCTTGGGGGCCCGCTTCCGGGCCGGAGACGAATAGAGACGATGACCGATGACGTGGGCTACGCGGCGAACGAAGACAAGACGATGCCGGCGGTCTGCTACGCGCTCTACCTGCTGGCCTTCGCCACCGGGATCACGGCCATCATCGGCCTGATCATCGCCTATTCCCAGCGCGCGGCCGCCGGGCCGACGATGGAAAGCCACTACACCTTCCTGATCCGCACCTTCTGGATCGGCCTCGGCCTGATGATCGCCGGCGGCGTCCTGTTCGGCGTGGGCGCCCTGCTCGCCGTGATCCTGATCGGCTTCCCGATCATGGCCGCGGCCTGGCTGATCATGGGCGGCGCGGCCATCTGGTACGGCGTGCGGTGCGTGGTGGGCCTGGTGTTCCTCAGCCGCGGCGAGGCCTACCCGCGCCCCTACGCGGTGATCGCCTAGCGCTTGTAACGGCCGATCGCGAGGTCGGCCGTCTCGATCTCGGCGGCCCGGCCTGACAGCAGGTCGGCCAGCACCCGGCCCGAGCCGCACGCCATGGTCCAGCCCAGCGTCCCGTGGCCGGTGTTTAGGAACAGCCCCGGGACCGGCGTCGCCCCGATCACCGGCGTCCCATCCGGCGTCATCGGCCGCAGCCCCGCCCAGAACGTGGCCTTCGCCGCATCGCCGGCGCCGGGGAACAGGCTCTCCATCGAGTATTCCAGCGTCCGCTGCCGCCGCGGCTCCAGCGTCGCCCGATAGCCCGAGATCTCGGCCATCCCGCCCACCCGAATCCGGTCGCCCAGCCGGGTGATGGCGATCTTGTAGGTCTCGTCCAGCAGGGTGGATTCCGGCGCCCGGTCCGCCGCCACGATCGGCGCGGTGATCGAATAGCCCTTCACCGGATAGACCGGCAGCCGCAGGCCCAGCGGCCGGACGAGCCGCGCCGACCAGCTTCCCAGGGCCACCACGTAGGCGTCGGCGGTGAGCTCGCCCTTGTCTGTCACGACCGCCTGCACCCCGTCCGCGTCGGCCCGCAGCCGATGGACCGTGGTCTCGTGCAGGAACCGCACGCCCTGCTGCGCGCACAGCGCCGCCAGCGCCTGGGTGAACTTGAAGCAGTCCCCCGTCTCGTCGTTGGGCAGGCGCAGGCCGCCGGCGATCGGCGAGCCGCTGTGGCGCAGCCCCGGCTCGGCGCGCTCGCATCCCGCCCTGTCCAGCACCTCGAACGGCACGCCGTACTGGCGCAGCACCTCGACGTCCTTGGCGATCCCGTCCAGCTGGGCGGCCTTGCGGAACAGCTGCAACGTGCCCTGCATGCGCGCGTCGTACGCGATCCCCACGGCCTCGCGCAGGGCCGCCAGCTCGTCACGGCTGTACTCGGCCAGCCGCACCATCCGCGACTTGTTGAGGGCGTAGCGGTCCGAGGTGCAGTTGCGCAGCAGCGCCAGCAGCCAGGTCACTGTCTCCAGGTCCGCCTGCGGCCGCAGGATCAGCGGCGCGTGCCGCATGAACAGCCACCGCACCGCCTTCTGCGGTATGCCCGGCCCCGCCCATGGCGAGGCGTACCCCGGCGAGATCTCGCCGGCGTTGGCGAAGCTGGTCTCCAGCCCCGCGCCGGGCTGCCTGTCGACCACCGTCACCTCGTGGCCCGCCTGCGCGGCGTACCAGGCGCTGGTCACCCCGACCACGCCCGCGCCGAGGATCAAGACCTTCATGCCCGCGCCCCCTGCGCCGAAGCCGCGCCCACGTAGCGCCGGGCATAGCGGCGGCCCAGGCGGGTGAGGATCTCGTAGGGGATCGTCCCGGCCAGCGCCGCCACGTCCGCCACCGACTGGTGCGGCCCGATCAGCTCCACCGCATCGCCGGCGCCCAGGGCGTCGGCCGGCAGCGCCGAGACGTCCACCATCATGCTGTCCATGGAGACCTGGCCCACGATGGGCAGCCGCACGCCGCCGAACCAGGCCGCGCCGCGGTTGCTCAGCGCCCGCGGCCAACCGTCAGCGTAGCCCACGCCCACCGTGGCGATCCGCTCCGTCCCACGCGTGGTATAGGTGAGGCCGTACCCAACCCCGGTCCCCGGCGGCAGTGTCCGTACCTGGATCACCCGCGCCGACAGCGACACCACCGGCGTCAGGCCGGCCGCTTCGCTAGGCCGAGGCTCCACGCCGTAGAGCGCCAGCCCGGCCCGCACCAGGTCGCCGTGAGTCAGCGGATCCGCCAGGGCCGCCGCGGAGTTGGCGAGGGTGCGCGGCCGCGCCGGCAGCAAGGCCGCCAGCCGCTCGAAACTGGCCCGCTGGGCGGCGTTCACGTCATCGCCGGGATCGTCCGCGCTGGCCAGGTGGCTCATGACATGGCGCACGTCGAGCGCGTCCAGCAGGTCCGGGGCCGCGGCGACGGCCGCCACCTCCGCATCGTCCATCCCGAGCCGCGACATGCCGCTGTCCAGCTGCAGCACGGCCGGCAGCCGCCGGCGCCGTACGCGCGCCAGCTCTGCCCAGGCGCGCACCTGAGCCAGCGAATTCAGCACCGGCGTGACGCCGGCCTCTTCCGCCAGCGCCTCGGCCCCCGGCCACAGCCCGTGCAGGACGTGGATGCGCGCTTCGCCGCCCACGTGGGGCCGCAGGTCCAGCGCCTCGGCGAGATCCGCCACGAAGAAGTCGCGGCAACCGGCGGCCGCCAGGGCCGCGGCCACCGGCGCTGCGCCCAGGCCATAGGCGTCGGCCTTCACCACGGCGCCCACCCGGGCCGGCGAGACCGCGGCCTCCACCCGGCGCAGGTTCGCCATCACGGCGCCGAGATCGATGGTGAGCTGGCCGCCGGCCAGGCTGGCCGCCCGATCGTCCTCGTCCATCGCCGTCTCCGCCTCGCAAGCTGCCAGCATGGCGCCGAAACTAGAAGCTGCGCCGTCGAATTTTCCGCTAAACTTGCCGATCATTCGCGGAATTGCGGCATTCTGCGCAACATCCTGCGAACGGAGCGCACAGATTGACCGACTTGGATGACTTCGACCGCCGGCTCCTGGCGCTCCTGCGCATCGACGGACGCCGCTCCAACGCCGAACTCGCCGCCGAGATCGGCCTGTCGCCTTCCGCCTGCCTGCGCCGCCTGCGGGCCCTGGAGCAGAGCGGCGTCATCCGCGGCTACACCGCCATCGTCGCCGACCCGCAGGACGAGGGTGTCGTGGCCCTGGTGCGCATCACGCTCGAGAAGCAGACCGAGGACTATCTGCGCCGCTTCGAGGCCGCGGTGCGCGAGCACCCCGAGATCGACGAATGCTACCTGATGACCGGCGACGTGGACTACATCCTGCGCGCCCGGGCGCCGACCACCGCCGCCTACGAACAGATCCACAACGGCGTGCTCTCGCGCCTGCCCGGCGTCGCGCGCATCCACTCCAGTATCGCGATCCGCGACGTCCTGCGCCAGCCGGACCGGCGCACCCTCCGCGGACCACGGCCGACGTCGCGCTGAAGTCTTGAGAGCTGGTGCGGGCGGTCGGGGTCGAACCGACACTCCTTTCGGAACCGGATTTTGAGTCCGGCGCGTCTACCAGTTTCACCACGCCCGCAACGGCGTTTCTCTATCGCCCAGAGTCCGCTTCGCCAAGCGAAAGCCTTGGGATCTTCGCCGCGCAAGCTGGCGGCGCGACGACCGTCAAGGGAGTCGCCTTGATCGCCGCTCGGGGTCGAGCGCGGAGTTCCGACCCGCACTGGAGAGCGGAGTCACGGATTGGCAGATGAGGCAGTAACCTGACGTCAGGCCGCTCGCCCGCTCGTATCCGAGAGCGCGTAATGAAGCCGAACGCAGCCCCGGTCCAACGCCTGCGCACTGAGGAGCTTGGGGCTGGTCTCGAATCCGGTCGCGGGGAAGAGCGGCGTACCGCCGCCGATCAACTCCGGCATGACATAGATCTCTATCTCGTCGAGCGCGCCGCGCTCAAGGAAGGCCATCTGGAGTCGTCCGCCGCCGAGCATCCAGACGTCCCCATCTTCAAGGCCCCGCAATTCGGGGATGAGTGAACCGATGTCGCTGCGAATCTCGAGAGGCCCCTTCGGGTCAAGGATCGGCTTGGACGTAACGACGATCGCGCGCTGTTCGCCGTATGCCCAGGGCGCCGGGTCCCTGGCGATGAAGTCGTATGTTCCACGACCCATGACGACGGTGCGGATCCGCTTGAGAAAGTGGCTGTAGTCGTGCTGCCCGAGGTCCATGCCGTCGTATCGAAAGAGCCAGTCCAGACGATCGCCGGGCGCCGCGATGAAGCCGTCGAGGCTTGCTGCGATGTAGCCCAGAATCCGCGCCATCCGCTTCCCCTTCGCTTGAATATAAACGATCATTCGTTTATAAACGTGCAATGAGCCGAGGCAAGACGGTTTCCGACGATCTCCTGCTGGACAGGCTCATGGCCCCCATGATGGCCCACGGGCCCGCGGACCTTTCTTTCGCCAAAGCCGCGAACGCGGCTGGCCTCGCCGCCGCAACGCTCGTTCAGCGCTTCCGTAACCGTGAGAGAATGGTGGAGGCTATCCTGCTGCGGGCGTGGGATCGGCTAGATGAAGCCACGGCTGCTGCCGATGCGCGGGCTTCGCCTGATCCTCCGGGAGCGATCGAGCTCCTCTTGCGCCTGACGAATTCAGACGCGGCGGAGTTCGACTTCACGGACGGTCTGCTGCTGCTGCGCGAGGACATCCGGAACCCTGTCCTACGCGCTCGAGGCGCTCAATGGGGACTGCGCCTGGCTGAAGCGCTCGGTCGTCGGCTTGGCCGTGACGCGGATCGCGGGACCCAGCTTGGATGGCAGATGGCGAGCCTCTGGCAAGGGACTCTCATCTGGTGGGCCTTCCGGCGGGATGCAGAGCCGGCGGTGAAGGTGCGGGAGATCTTGGAGGATTGGAGCCGCACCGCTGGCCTCCTCCGGTGACGCCCCAGCGGCGCCGTCGGCGACCGGCGGCGTCCATGGCTGCTTCGCCATGGCCTCGTTCCAACGCAACTGCCGCGCGCTCAAGCGGTCCTGGGCGATCATGTCGAGCGCCTGCGACGAGACGAGCCTTGCGCCCGAACGGCCAAGGCCATAACTGATAATCGTTCGCAAAATTCGGCGGACGTCAGGATATTCCGTTCCATGCACGAGATGCTCGCCGGCCAGGCGGCGGCGGTGGACGCCGAGCTCACGCGGCTCAGCCAGGCCAGGCCCGGCGATCGCGGGGTCATCGTCGACGTGCGCGCCGACCACGCGGGCGGCCACGGGGTGGACGTGCACGAGCTGGAGCGCCGGCTGCTGGAGTTCGGCTTCGTCGAGGGCGCGGCCTTCGAGATCATCCACCAGGGCCTGGTCGGCGCGGACCCGATCGCCGTGCGGCTGGACGACATGCGCGTGGCCCTGCGCCGCCGCGACGCCGAGGACGTCTGGGTGCGGCTGGATCCTAAATGAGCGAAGCTGCGCTAAGGCCGGCCCGGGTGGCGCTGGTCGGCAATCCCAACACCGGCAAGACGGCCCTCTTCAACGCCCTGACCGGCAGCCGGCAGAAGGTGGCCAACTACGCCGGCGTCACCGTCGAGCGGAAGGAAGGCTTCATCACCACAGCCGCCGGGCGCAGCCTGTCGATCCTCGACCTGCCCGGCACCTATTCCTTACGCGCCCGCAGCCCGGACGAGGCGGTGACCCGGGACGCCGTCCTGGGCCGCCTGGCGGGCGAGGCCGAGCCCGACGTGGTGGTCGCCGTGGCCGACGCCACCAACCTGCGCCTCGTCCTGCGCCTGATCCTGGAGCTGAAGGCCGTGGGCCGGCCCATGGTGCTGGCGCTCAACATGTTCGACATCGCCCAGCGCCAGGGCCTGCGGATCGACCTCGAGGGCCTGCAGCGCGAGCTGGGCTGTCCCATCGTCACCACCGTGGCCACCCGCAAGCGCGGCGTCGGCGAGCTCACCGCCAAGGTCGACGAGCTGGTGGCTTCCGGCGCCCTGTCCACCAACAACGTCTGGCACGAGCCCTCGGCCGCCGAGATCCGCGACGCCCACCGCGAGGCGCAACGCATCCTGAAGGCCTACGTTCGCCCGCCGGAACGTCCCGACACCCTGACCGGCCGGATCGACGCGGTGCTGCTGCATCCCGTGGCGGGTCTGGCGATCCTGGCCTCGATCATGTTCCTGATCTTCCAGGCGGTGTTCAGCTGGGCCGGACCGCCCGCCGACGCCATCGAGGCGGGGGTGGGCTGGCTGGGCGCCCAGGTGGCGACGGTGTTACCCGATGGCCTGCTCGAGAGCCTGATCGTCGATGGCCTCTTCGCGGGCGTCGGCGCGGTGCTGGTCTTCCTGCCGCAGATCCTGGTGCTGTTCTTCTTCATCATCCTGCTGGAGGACTTCGGCTACATGGCCCGGGCGGCGTTCCTGCTGGACCGGCTCATGGGGGTCGCCGGCCTGCACGGCCGCGCCTTCATCCCGATGCTGTCCAGCTTCGCCTGCGCGATCCCCGGCATCATGGCCACGCGGGTGATCGACCAGAAGCGGGACCGGCTGACCACCATCCTGGTCGCGCCGCTGATGACCTGTTCCGCCCGCATCCCGGTCTACACGCTGATCATCGGCGCCTTCATCCCGAACCGCACCGTCGGACCGGGCCTCAACCTGCAAGGCCTCGTCATGTTTGGCCTGTTCGTCGCCGGGGTGGTCAGCGCACTCGCGGTCGCCTTCGTGATCCGCAAGGTGTTCTGGCGCGGCGCCGTGGAGCCCTTCCTGATGGAGCTTCCGACCTACAAGTGGCCGTCGGCCGAGAACGTGGCGCGCAACCTGCTGCAGCGCGCCCAGATCTTCCTGAACCGCGCCGGCCGCATGATCCTGCCCCTGATGGTCGTCGTCTGGGTGCTCTCGACCTTCCCCTATCCGCCGGAAGGCGCCACCGGGCCGGCCATCGACTACAGCTTCGCCGGCATGATCGGGCATGCGATCCAGCCGCTGTTCGCGCCCATCGGTTTCAACTGGCAGATGGTCGTGGCGCTGATCCCGGGCTTCGCAGCGCGCGAGGTCGCGGTCGCTGCGCTGGGAACCGTGTATGCCGTCGCCGACGCCGAGGCGAACACCCGCGCCTTGGAGCTTCAACTGGCCGACGCGTGGAGCCTGGCGACCGGCCTCTCCTTCCTCGCCTGGTACATCTTCGCGCCCCAGTGCGTGGCGACGCTCGGGGTCGTGAAGCGCGAGACCAATTCCTGGGGGTGGGTCGGGGTCATGTTCCTCTACATGATCACCCTGGCCTACCTGGCCTCCTTCGCCGTCTACCACGCCGCGGTCGCGCTCGGCGGAGGTTAGCGAGGGGTTTTCGCGCGTCGGTTGCGTTAACCTGTCTTTTTCCGTGCGCCTTAACTTGCCGATAAACGAGACGAGCGCAGGCTCATCCTCGTCATGCAGAACCAGCACGAAACCGCCCACGACGCTCCGAACGGCAAAAAGCCGGTGCGGGTCAAGGAAACCCTGTGCAAGCGCGTCCGTGAGGCCCTCCTTTCGCTCGGCGGCGAAGCGCACCGATCGATTGTGATCGAGCAAGTGGCCCGCAATCTGGGTCATAACGTCCACCAGATCCCCGAGGAGCTGCAGCAGCAGGTCATCGTCTCGTTCGAGGCGTTCTGGCGCGACGAGCGCAAGCGAGCGGCCTACGGCTTCCACCTCCCGTTCGGCGAGGGGTCGCACCGCTGGAGCGTCCGCAACGAGTCCTTCGCGGCCTGAACACCAGGTTCAGGAAGCGACTGGAGGCCGGGCGGCGCTGGGGCGCCGACGCCCATCAGATCTCCGTGGACCCCTGCCGAAGCCGCCGAGGGCACGTCCCGCGACGAATTATGCGGCAAATCAACGCGAGGTTCTGATTCCAACGCGCTGTTAGCCTTGGGGCGTCAGGCTCGGCTGGTTCGAACGAGAGCTAGCGATGCCCGACGCTTCTGCAGCGACGCTCCACGCCACCGAGGCCGGGACCGGTAAGGCGGAACACGGCGCCGACAGGCCGCCGTCGGCCGCCGCGTTCAGCGTGGCCACCAGCGTCGAGCTGGCGCTGGTCAGCACCCGCGGCCGGCTGGTCTACGCATCCATCTATGCGGTCGCCTCGCTCCTGATCCATCCCTGGGTCGTTCCCGCCGTCTGGATCGCGCTCATCTTTCTCTGGGAGCTGAAGGTGCGGGTGGCGTTCGACCGAGCGGTCTTGCGCCAGCCGGCGGCGCGCGCGGAACCGATCTACGCCGCGGTGAACTTCGTCGGGGCGTGCCTCTACTACTTCATCGCGCTCCTGGGCCTGGCCAGCGGCTCGACCATCGGCGTCGCCATCGCCACCACGTGGATCGCCGGCGCGTTCATGAGCAATTTCATCTACTTCGGCGCCAACCGCCGGCTCCTGCTTTCCGTGCTGGGGCCGGGGATCGCGGCGGCCCTGGTCGGCCCCTTCCTGGCGTCGGGCCTGCAGCTGCAGTCCGCGGCGATCAGCGCCCTGATCCTGATCGGCCTGATATCCACGCGCGGGTTCGCCCTGGACCAGCAGGCGCTGCTGCGGACCCTGGCGGACCGCCAGGTCGCCCTGTCGGACGTCGAGCGCAAGCTGTCCGTGGCCATCGAAGCCTCCGGGGACGGCCTCTTCGACCTCGACCTCGTGGGCGGAGAGACTCACGTCAGCGATACGTGGCTGGCGATGCTGGGCTATGCGCCGGGCGAAGCGCCGCCGGCGCTGCTCCGAGACTGGCGCCAGAGCATCCACCCCGACGATCTGCCGGCTCTTCAGGCCGTCTATGCGGCGCACTTCCGCGGAGAGACCCCGCACGCCAGTTCCGAGCACCGCATGCGCTGCAAGGACGGCCAGTACAAATGGGTGCTCGCCCGCGGCCGGCTGGTCGAACGCATGCCCGACGGCCGGCCCTGGCGGATCGTCGGCGCCATGATGGACCTGTCGGCGCGCAAGGCGCTGGAACAGCAGCTTGAGACCGCCCGCGACGTCGCCGAAGGCGCCAACCACGCCAAGGGCGTCTTCCTCGCCAATATGAGCCACGAGATCCGCACGCCGTTGAACGGGGTCATCGGCACGGCGGGCGCGCTGGCCCGGCGCCCGCTGGCGGCCCCGGAGCGCGAGATGGTCGCGCTGATCCAGTCCTCGGGCCAGACGCTGGACCGCCTGCTGTCGGACATTCTCGACCAGGCCAAGATCGAAGCGGGCGAATTCGAACTGCTGGTCGCCCCCTTCGACCTGCGCGACACCATCGAGACCGCCGCCGAACTGATGCGCGCCCGCGCCGACGAAAAGGGCGTGAGCTTCCGTGTCGTCTACGCCGACGCCGCGCGAGGAAGCTTCTCCGGCGACGGGGTGCGGCTCCGTCAGATCGTCTCCAACCTCGCCTCCAACGCCATCAAGTTCACCCCGGCGGGCGAGGTGACCATCCGGGTCGATTGCCGCGAACCGGACCAACCGGGCGCGCCCAGCCGCCTCACGATCGAGGTGTCGGACACCGGCGTCGGCTTCGACGCCGAGGCGGCCAGGCGCCTGTTCGCGCGGTTCACCCAGGCGGACGGGTCGATCTCCCGCCAGTTCGGCGGAACCGGCCTCGGCCTGGCGATCTGCAAGGCCCTGGTGGAACTCATGGGCGGCGAGATCGGCGTCGTCTCCGAACCCGGCGTCGGCTCCACCTTCACGGTCGGGATTCCCCTGGTCCGGACCGTGTCGCTGGACGACTACGAGGCCCGACGCGACGCCGGCGCCCAGGCGGCCGACTCGTCCGACATCGCGGCCGCGATGGGACAGCTCCGCATTTTGCTGGCGGAGGACCACCCGACCAACCAGCGCGTCGTGCAGTTGATCCTGGAGCCGTCCGGTGTCGACCTCACCATCGTGGGCAACGGCCGCGAGGCCGTGGAGATCTTCCGGCCGGGACGCTTCGACCTGATCCTGATGGACATGCAGATGCCGATCATGGACGGCCTGGCCGCCACGCGCGAAATTCGTCGCCTGGAGCGCGCGTCCTGCGCGACGCCGACGCCCATCGCCATGCTCACCGCCAACGCCATGAGCGAGCATCGCGAGCAGGCGATGGCCGCCGGCGCCGATCACCTCATCGCCAAGCCGATCACGCCGGAAAGCCTCACCCTTGGCGTGGAATTCACCCTGGCCACGGCCGAGCCGCCGCCTGAACGCGGCCTGTCGACACCTGGCTGATCTGCCTCAGGCCCGACGGCGGCCGGCCGCCTTGGACGTGTTCAGCGCCACAGCCGCGCGCACCAGCGCCTTGAACGCGGCCTCGTCCAGGCTCTGGCCCTCGGCGATGTCGATCGCGCGACGCGTATTGCCGTCCAGGCTGGCGTTGAACAGCCCCGCAGGGTCGTCCAGCGACGCGCCCTTGGCGAAGGTCAGTTTGACGACAGCCTTATAGGTCTCGCCCGTGCAGATGATGCCGGCGTGCTCCCACACCGGCACGCCGCGCCACTTCCAGGTCTCCTCCACCTCCGGGTCGGCCTCGCGGATGAGCCGGCGCACCCGGCCCAGAGCCTCGCCGCGCCAGTCTTTCAGCTCCGCGATCCTGGCGTCGATCAGAGCGGACGGCGAAGCCTCCTGCGTCGTAGCGTTTCGGTCCATGGCGTGCGACTCCCTTCACTGGCGCGGCATCCTGCGGCAGGCCCGGCGGACCTGTCGACCCGCACCCCTGCACCGGAACCGCACATCCCACACAACACGTTCTGCGCTCAGCCAGGGCAGGGTAAGGCTCCAAACGCGCGGAGGCTGAGGGATGACCGAACTGGACCATGACGTGCGCGGCCGCCGCGACCATCGCTGGCGCCGGCTCCGCTGGGGCGCCGCCGCCCTCCTGCTGCTCGCCCCCGCCGTGGCCATGCCCTTTACGACCGAGGTGAACTGGGGTCCGGCCGACTTCGCCCTCTTCGCCGCCCTGCTCTTCGGCGCCTGCGCGGCCTACGAGGTCGGCTTGCGGATCACCACCGCCCGCGCCTGGCGCACCGCCATCGGCCTGGCCATCGCCGCGGCCTTCCTGCTGACCTGGGCGCACCTGGCGGTCGGCGTGTTCTAGACTCCCCGCCTACCGCAGGCTGGGCGTGGGCGGCGCTTCGCCGGCCAGTTGGCCCGCCGCCGATTGCAGGCGGGTGAGCAGCCGCTTCAGCAGCGTCACCTCCTCCGGCGCCAGCCCCGCGATCAGCGCCGCCTCATAGGCCAGGGCCAAGGGCGCGATCTCGGAATGCAGGCTGCGCCCCTCGGCGGTAAGGGTCAGGACGTGGCTGCGCCCGTCGGCCTTGTTCTGCGCGCGGCCCACCAGCCGCCGCTTCACCAGCCCCTGAGCCGCGCGGCTCACCGTCACCTTATCCATCACCGTGCGGGCCACGATCTGCACCTGGCTGAGCCGGCCGTCCTCGGCCAGCACGCACAGCACCCGCCACTGCGGCACCGTCAGCCCGAACCGGTCCTCATACGCCCGCGCGATCAGCCCCGACACCGCGTTCGAGGCCACCGACAGCCGGTACGGCAGATAGGCGTCCAGCCTAAGCCCCGCCTCGTCCCCGCCGCTCGCCTTGGCCGCGCCGCTCATCCCGCCTTGCTCCCACCGGAGCTTCGCAGGACCAGCCCAGCGCAAGGACAAAGTCCTGCGAAGCCTCGGCGAAGCAGGATCATCCCGCCGCCACCTCCTGCTCGATGGCGCCGAAGATGGAGTGGCGCTTCTCGTCCACCATCTGGATGCGGACCGTATCGCCGGCCTTGAGGAAGGGCGTCGAGGGCTTGCCGTCCAGGATGGTCTCCACCGTCCGCACTTCGGCCAGGCAGGAATAGCCCACGCCGCCTTGACCGATCGGCTTGCCGGGACCGCCGTCCGGTCCGCGGTTCGACACCGTGCCCGAGCCGATGATGCTGCCGGCCGACAGCGCCCGGGTCTTGGCCGCGTGCGCGATCAGGGTCCCGAAGTCGAAGGTCATGTCGACCCCCGCATCGGCCTCGCCCAGCGGCTTGCCGTTCAGCTCGACCTCCAGCTTGCCGTGCAGCTTGCCGTCCTTGAAGCTCGGCAGGGCGTCCGGCGTCACCGCTACCGGGGAAAAGGCCGACGCCGGCTTCGACTGGAAGAACCCGAAGTTCTTGGCCAGTTCGCCCGGGATCAGGTTGCGCAAGCTGACGTCATTGCACAGCATCACCAGCCGGATGGCCTTCAGCGCCTCCTCGCGGCTCGCGCCCATGGGCACGTCGCCGGTGATCACCGCGATCTCGCCCTCCATGTCGCAGCCCCAAGCCTCGTCCTTCAGCGGGATCGGGTCGCGCGGCCCCAGGAACCCGTCCGAGCCGCCCTGGTACATCAGGGGGTCGGTCCAGAAGCTCTCGGGCATGTCGGCGGCCCGGGCCTGTCGCACCAGGGCCACGTGGTTCACATAGGCCGAGCCGTCGGCCCACTGGTAGGCCCGCGGCAGCGGGCTCATGGCGTCGTGCTCGTGGAACCGGGCCTTGGGAACCGAGCCGTGCTCCAGGCTCTCGGCCAGACCGCGCAGGTCCGGCTCGACCCGTTCCCAGTCGTCCAGCGCCGCCTGCAGCGTCAGGGCGATCCGGTCGGCCGGCGAATACCAGGCGAGGTCGTTCGAGACGACCACCAGGCGGCCGTCGCGCCCCCCCTTCAACGACGCCAGCTTCATCCGTCACTCCCGTCCTTGGTTATCATTCGGGTCAGCCGCACCCCGTCCTCGAAGGCCCGCGGCTCGTAGACGCTGACCTCGACGCGGATGTCGCCGCCGCTCGCACCTTCCCACATGTAGGCGCGTTCGAAACAGACTTCGCGGCCCTCGGGGGTGAAGCCCTCATAGGTGTCGCCCCACGGGGTGTGTTTCGAGAGCTGCGCCCAGCCCAGGCTCATGGCGCGGTCCAGCTCCTCGGTGGCCGCGGCCGTCAGGTCGTCCTGGAAGCCCATCTTCAGATTCCCACGCCGACGGGCGCGGTGAACTCCGAGACCGGCGCGTCGCCGGTGTTCACCACCTCGGACGGCTCGAAGATCATCACCTCGGCCTCCTCGTCCGACCCGGTGCGATGCTCGACACCGCGGGGGACGACGATCATCTGGCCCGGCTCCAGCTCGACCACCCGGTCGCGGAACTCGACCCGGAAGCGCCCCTTGAACACCAGGAACATCTCCTCGGCGTCGACGTGGGTGTGCCAGGGAAACAGCCCCTGGGTCTTAACCAGTCGGACGTCCTGGCCATTGAGCCGCGCGGCGACCTTCGGCCGCCAGTGCTCGGTGAAGTCCGCGAACTTCGCCGCGATGTCGATGGGGTCGCTCACGCGCCCTTCCAGCTGTCCACGTAGGCCGGGTTCTCCACCGCCGCCGCCGCCTCGCCCACGTCCAGCGGGTCGCGGGTGTCGATCATCACCGCATATTCGTCGGTGGCCGGCTTGGGCTGGGTCAGCATGTTCTTCAGCGCCTTCGGGTGCGGCCCGTGCGTGAAGCCGCTCGGGTGGAAGGTCATCATGCCCGCTTCGATGTGGTCGCGGCTGAAGAAATCGCCAGCGTGGTAGAACAGCACCTCGTCGTAGTCGTCGTTGTTGTGGAAGAACGGGATCTTCAGCGCCCCCGGATCGGTCTCGAAGGGCCGCGGCGCAAACGTGCAGACCACGAACCGGTCCGAGACGAAGGTCGAGTGCACGCTGGGCGGCAGGTGGTAGCGGTGGCTCACCACCGGCCGGATGTCGGCCACGTTCAGGCGCGCGGGCGCCAGCTCGCCGTGCCAGCCGATGGCGTCCAGCGGATTGTAGGGATAGGTCACCGTCGACACGGCGCCGCGCTTCTTGACCTCGACCCGCATCTCTCCCGGCTCGGCCTGGTGGGCGCGGAAGGCCTCGTCCATCACCGGCGTGTCGAGCATCGCGGGATCGAACAGGGCGTGCGGGCCCATCAGGCCGCGGTCGGGCAGCTTGTAGTGGGTGTTGGTGGCCTGGATCATCAGGATCGCGGTGGCTTCACTGGGCGCCAGACGCCACATGGTCCCGCGCGGCAGGTAGAGGTAGTCGCCGGCCCGGTAGGCGATGCGGCCAAAGTCGGTGAAGAGGTCGCCCGCCCCCTGGTGGACGAACAGCAGCTGGTCGCCGTCCGCGTTGCGCGCCAGGGCGGGCATGGCCTGGGCCAGCTTCCAGAAGCGCACCTCGGTGGCCGCGTTGTGCAGCACCACGCCAGCGGCCCAGGGCGACGGCTCCGCCGCGTTCAGCCGCGCCAGGTCGAAGGCGCGCGGGCGCAGCGGCCCCTCGAACGAGGTCCAGCCCGTCGGCGGCCGCGGGTGGTAGAGGAAGGCGGCGGGCCCGAAGAACCCCTCCTTCGACATCTCGCGCTCATAGGTCCCTTCGGGCAGGTCGGCGTGCGCCTGGCGCGAATGCGTCCCCTGCGCGCCGCGGATCGGAAGCCAGTCGCCCTTCGCCATCACGGATCGTCCTTGTAGATCCCGACGACCAGCGGCTGGCCGTCGGCGATGCGGGCCCGGTACATGCCCGTTGTGTTGAAGCTCCACGCCATCTGGCCGTCCGGAGCCACGGCGATCACCCCGCCGTCCCCGCCCAGGGCGGTCAGCTCGTCCTGGATCACCTGGTCCGCGGCCGCCTGCAGCGACAGGCCTCGGTGCCGCACCAGGGCGCTGATCTCATGCGCCACACCCAGCCGGATGAAATATTCCCCCGCCCCGGTGCAAGAGACCGCGCAGCCGGCGTTCGAGGCATAGGTCCCCGCGCCGATGATGGGCGAGTCCCCCACCCGGCCCCAGCGCTTGGCCGAGCTGCCGCCGGTGGAGGTGCCGGCCGCCACGTTTCCGTGGACATCCAGGGCTACCACGCCGACGGTGCCGTGCTTGCCTTCTTCATGGACCAGGGCGGCCTTGCCCGACGCATCCTCCGGGGCGCCGACCGGCCGCTCGGGGATCGGCAGGCCCAGCCTGGACAGCCCCTTCTCCAGCGCCCGCCACCGCCGCTCGGTGAAGAAATAGAGCGGATCCACCTGCTCCAGGCCCTGGCTGCGGGCGAAGGCGTCGGCGCCTTCCCCGCCCAGCATCACATGCGCCGAGCCCTCGATCACCGCCCGCGCGGCCGAGATCGGGTGGCGCGTGGTGGTCACGCCGGCCACCGCCCCCGCCGCCAGCGTCGATCCATCCATGATCGAGGCGTCCAGCTCGTTGCGCCCCTCGGCCGTGAAGGCTGCGCCCCGGCCCGCGTTGAACAGCGGATCGTCCTCCAGGACGTGGATCGCCGCCTCGACCGCGTCCATGGCCGACCCGCCGGCCCGCAGCACCGCCGCGCCGGCCTCGGCGGCGGTCGCCATCGCCTCGCGATAGGCCGCCTCCTGCTCCGCGCTGAGCTGCCCCCGCGCGATGGCGCCCGCGCCGCCGTGCGCGACCAGGGCCCAGCTCACGCCCAGTTCCTCCTCCTCAGGGGGAGGTGTCGGCGCAGCCGACGGAGGGGGCTTCCTCCACGCCCCTGCGAACGGCTAGCTTTACGTCGGCTCGGGTGGAAGCCCCCTCCGGCGCTCCGCGCCACCTCCCCCTGAGGGGGAGGAACTGTCGCGCCCATCGCTTCAATCCTTCGCGGGCAGCACGCCGCGCTTGATCTGGTCCAGTTCGATCGACTCGAACAGGGCCTTGAAGTTGCCCTCGCCGAAGCCCTCGTTGCCCTTGCGCTGGATCAGCTCGAAGAAGATCGGCCCGATCATGTTCTCGGTGAAGATCTGCAGCAGCAGGCCCTGGCCCTCGGTGGGAGCGCCGTCGATCAGGATCTTGTCGGCCTGCAGCCGCTGCACGTCCTCGCCGTGGCCCGGGATGCGCGCGTCGATGCCCTCGAAATAGGTGTCGATGGTGTCCTGGAACCGCACGCCCCGGTCCCGCATCGTCTCCACCGAGTGGTAGATGTCGTCGGTCCCCAGGGCCACGTGCTGGATGCCCTCGCCCTTGTAGTCCTTCAGGAACTCCTCGATCTGCGAGTGCTCGTCCTGGCTCTCGTTCAGCGGGATGCGGATCTTGCCGCACGGGCTGGTCATGGCCTTCGACACCAGCGCCGTCTGCTTGCCCTCGATGTCGAAGTAGCGGATCTCCCGGAAGTTGAAGATGCGCTCGTAGAAGTCGGCCCACCTAGCCATCTGGCCGCGGTGCACATTGTGGGTCAGGTGGTCGAGATAGGTCAGCCCCACCGCGGTCTTCGCCATCGCCTCGGCCGCGCCCTCGATGGGCAGGAAGTCGACGTCATAGATCTCCTGCGCGCCATAGCGGTCGACTAGGTAGAGGTTCGAGCCGCCGATCCCCTCGATGGCCGGGATGTTCAGCTCCATCGGCCCCACCGGCCCCTGCACGGGCTTCGCGCCCCGCTCCACCGCCAGCTTGAAGGCCTTGGCCGCGTCGCGCACCCGGAAGGCCATGGCGTTGGCCGACGGCCCGTGCGCCTGACGGAAGTCGGCCGCCTGGCCCTGGGGTTCCATGTTCAGAATGAAGTTGATGTCGCCCTGCCGGAACCGCAGCACGTTCTTCGAGCGGTGCTTTGAGACCGCCGTGAAGCCCATCTTCTCGAACAGGTCCTTCAGCCGCTCCGGCTCCGGAGAGGTGAACTCCACGAACTCGAAGCCGTCGGTGCCCAGCGGGTTGTCGAAGAGGTCGCGCGGCGCGGCCTGGTCGGGCTTGGGGGACGTCTGCACGTTCATCTCGGAGCCTCCTGTTCGGCCGCAATTGGTATCATCTGAAACCAGTTTGCGGAAGCGCGAAGACAAGCCTCGCGACGCCTGCTAGCGGGAACGTCCAACTCGCCGCCGGGATCGCGAATGTTCCGAAAGATGTACGAATGGGTGATGCGGCTCGCGGGCTCGCGTCACGCCCCCGCGTCCCTCGCCGCCATCTCCTTCGCCGAGAGTTCGTTCTTCCCCATCCCGCCTGACGTGATGCTGGCGCCGATGGTGCTGGCGCGGCGGGACAAGGCGTTCGTCTACGCCGGCATCTGCACGATCGCCTCGGTCCTGGGCGGGCTCCTGGGCTACGCCATCGGCGTCTGGCTGGAGCCGCTCGGCCAGATGATCCTACGCCTGTTCGGCCACCCCGAGGGCCAGGCCGAGTTCCAGAAGTGGTTCGACCAGTGGGGCCTGATGGTGATCCTAATCAAAGGCGCCACGCCCATCCCCTACAAACTCGTCACCATCACCGCCGGCCTCGCCCGCTTCGACCTCTTCACCTTCGTGTGGGCCTCGATCCTCACCCGCGGCTTCCGCTTCTTCGCCGTGGCCGCGATCCTGAAATACTTCGGCCCGGCCATGCTGAAGGAGTTCGAGCGGCGGCTGAACCTCTACTCCGTCCTGCTGCTGATCCTGCTGGCCGGCGGCATCGTCGCGCTCAAGTTCTTTTTCTGAGGCGCAACTTTGGTCCATAAGGGCGGACCGATGACGAACCCGCTTCGACCCTTCCTCGACCGCTGGCGCCTGGTGGCCGTGCTGGTCGCCGCCGGCATGCTGGCCACGGCCCACGCCTTCGAGACCTTCGGCGGCTACGCCCCCTGCACCCTGTGCCTGCGCCAGCGGGAGGTCTACTGGACCGTTCTGGGCCTGGGCCTGGCCTTCATGATCGCGGTGCGCCTGCCGGGCGGCCCGCGCTGGCGGGAGGCCACCTGCTGGGTGCTGGGCCTGCTGTTCCTCGTGGGCTGCGGCGTCGCCGTCTATCACGCCGGCGCGGAGTGGAAGTTCTGGCCCGGGCCCCAGGCCTGCGCCTCGGGCGGCGCCAGCGTCAACGCCGCCGACCTCTCCGCCTTCCTCGAGGGCGCCAAGGTCAAGCCGCCGGCCTGCGACGAGGCGCCCTGGGTGTTCGCCGGCCTCTCCATGGCCGGCTGGAACGCCGTGATATCCCTTATCCTCGCCGGCCTCAGCGCCCTGGC
>NZ_LSJI01000117.1 GCF_001557235.1 Phenylobacterium sp. CCH9-H3
TCACGAAGTCCAGGTGCGAACCCAGCGACTTCGAGCCCGTGCCCAGGCGGCTCAGGGCCGTCGAGACGTTGGTGATCGAGGTGTTCACCGTGGCGATCATCGCAGTCGCCGTGCTGATCGTGCCGATCGAACCGGCCGCCGCGACGGTCACGTTGGCGCCGCCGAGCGCGAGGCTCTGCGCAGCGACCGTGATCTTCGAGGTGGCGTCGGAGTTCGCCAGAGCCGCGATCGTGGTGCCGCCCGACTTGACCATGTTGATGCCGTTG
>NZ_LSJI01000118.1 GCF_001557235.1 Phenylobacterium sp. CCH9-H3
TGTCGGACGTGGCGCGGCGCCACGACATCCGCCCGCAGCAGCTGTTCGGCTGGCGTCGCGGGATGCGGATCGTGGACCCTGAGCCGCCGATGACCTTCGTGCCGGCGCTGGTGGAGCCGCCTGCGAAGGCTGAGCGGGCGCGGCCGAGGCCGGCGCGGGCGGGTCGCGGCGACTTCGAGCTGGAGATCGACGGGGTGGTGGTCCGGGTGCGCCGCGGCCCGGAGGCCAAGACCGTGGCGGCGGTGATCAAGGCGCTGAAGGCCGTGCGGTGATCCCTGCCTTCGCGGGGACGCCGGCCTCGGTGCGCGTGCTGGTGGCGACCCGGCCGGTGGACTTCCGCAAAGGCATGGGCGGGCTGGCGGCGCTGGTGAAGGATCAGCTGCTCAAGGACCCCTACTCGGGCGTGGTCTACGTCTTTCGCGCCAAGCGGGCCGACCGGGTGAAGATGATCTGGTGGGATGGCACGGGCCTGTGGCTCCTGGCCAAGACGCTGGAGCAAGGCGCCTTCAGCTGGCCGAAGGTGCAGGATGGGGTGATGCGGCTAACGCCGGCGCAGCTCGCGGCCCTGCTGGAGGGCCTCGACTGGCGGCGGGTGCAGCAGATGCGCCGGACGCGGGTGCCGCAGGCCACGGCCTGAAGGCTGCGGCGAAGTGAATCAGGCCGCACGCGGGGGCGCCACGAGGCCGCTCGAATATGGTCAGATCGCCCTATGGCCCAGGCGCTTCCCGGCGATGTCGAGACGCTGCAAGCCCTGCTCCTGAAGGAGCGGGCCGAGCACGCAGCCGCCCTGCTGGCCAAGGATCATGCCGACGCCGAGAACGAGCGCCTGCGCCAGATCATCAAGGCCTTGCAGCGCACCGCTTCGGCCGGCGCGCCGAGACCCTGGACGCCGATCAGCTGGCCCTGGGGCTGGAAGACGTCGAGCAGGAGATCGCCGCCGGCGAGGCCGGGGCGAAAGCCCGCTTCGCCGGCCGCAAAGACCGAGCGCGCGGCCAGGCGGCGGACCAACCGCGGCGCGCTTCCGGCGCACCTGCCCAGGATCGAGACGGTCGTCGACATCGCGGACAAAACCTGCCCGGGCTGCAGCGGCGCTTTGCACAGGATCGGCGAAGACATCGCCGAGCAGCTGGACATCGTGCCCGCCCAGCTGCGGGTGCTGGTGGTGCGCCGGCCCAAATACGCCTGCCGGAGCTGCGAGGAAGCTGTGGTGCAGGCGCCCGCGCCGGCGCGGCTGATCGAGGGCGGGCTGCCGACCGAGGCGACCGTGGCCCATGTCGTGGTCGCCAAGTACGCCGATCACCTGCCGCTGTACCGCCAGGCGCATATCTACGCCCGCCAGGGCATCGCCCTGGACCGCTCGACGCTCGCCGACTGGACCGGGCGGGCGGCCTGGCTGCTCAAGCCCCTGCACACCCGGCTGCTGGAGCGCTTGAAGGCCTCGGGCAAGCTCTTCGCCGCCGAGACGACCGCCCCGGTGCTCGATCCTGGGCGGGGGCGGACCAAGACCGGCCAGCTCTGGGCCTATGCCCGCGACGACCGGCCCTGGGGCGGGCCCGACCCGCCGGGCGTGGTCTATGTCTATGCGCCCGATCGCAAGGCCGAGCGCGCCGCTGCGCACCTGGCGGGCTTCAAGGGCGTGCTGCAGGTGGATGGCTACGCCGGCTACCGGCCGCTGGCCGAGGCGGGCGACATCCGCCTGGCCTTCTGCTGGGCGCATCTATGGATGCCCCCGCTCTTGCAAGGTTCTTCTGAGCAACGACGGCACGATAAGTCGGGCGACAAATGCGGCGCACGCCAGACGGAAGTATCCGCATCGTCTCATCCGTGGCTGTCTTTGGGTTATAAAGGCGGCGTGGTTGAGCGAACAAACCTTGAGGTGAGCCCACGTTCGGCCGGGCCCGTTGGGCGGCGACCGGCGGCCTGGTCGTATCGAGACTCAAGCCAACCTGATCCTGGGATTGAGCGAGGGCAAGCGGACATCCACCAGGCCGTCTCCGACAGCGGCAACCCGGCGTCAATCTCAGGAATCCCAAACGATTCAGTCAGGTCACAGAATGCTCAAGGCTCGGCTCGTGTGGCGGCGGTTTGGTTCGCACCAAGCGCCCCATGAGCGTTGGTTCCGCCCTGGCTGCATTGAATTTCATAGCCTGATCAGGCCTCTTGCTTCGGCGAGTAGCCGAGGATGGCCTTGGTTTCCAGGAACTCGTGGAAGCCGAAATCGCCCCACTCGCGCCCGTTGCCGCTCATCTTGTAGCCGCCGAAGGGGGCCATCATGTCGCCGCCGCCGCCGTTGATCGACACCTGGCCGGCGCGCAGCTTGCGGGCCACGCCGCGGGCCTTTTCGAGGTCCTCGGCCTGCACATAGGCGGCCAGGCCGTACTCGGTGTCGTTGCCGACCTCGATGGCCTGTTCGAGGCGGTCATAGCCGAGGATCGACAGCACGGGGCCGAAGATCTCTTCCTTGGCGATGGTCATCTCGTTGGTGACGTTGGCGAAGACGGTGGGCTTCACATAATAGCCCTTGTCGAGGCCGTCCGGACGGCCGACGCCGCCGGAGACCAGGGTCGCGCCCTCGTCGATGCCGGCCTGGATCAGCTTCTGGATCTTGTTGAACTGGATTTCCGAGACCACGGGACCCAGCTGGCTGTTGCCGTTCGGGTCGCCGACGGTGACGGTGGAGACCGCCTCGCGGGCCACGGTGATCGCCTCGTCCATGCGGCCCTTGGGGACCAGCATGCGGGTGGGCGCGTTACAGGACTGGCCGGAATTGGTCATCATGGTGGCGACGCCGCGGGCGACGCCCTTGGCGAAGGCTGAGTCGTCCAGGACGATGTTGGGGCTCTTTCCGCCCAGCTCCTGGGCCACGCGCTTGACGGTCGGGGCGGCGTTCTTGGCCACCTCGATGCCGGCGCGGGTGGAACCGGTGAAGGAGACCATGTCCACTTCCGGGTGGCTCGACAGCGGGACGCCGACGCCGATGCCGTCGCCCTGGACCATGTTGAAGACGCCGGCGGGAACGCCCGCGGCATGCATGATCTCAGCGAAGATGTGGCCCGAGAACGGGGCGACTTCCGAGGGCTTCAGCACCATGGTGCAGCCCGTCGCGATGGCCGGGGCCACCTTGCAGACGATCTGGTTGAGGGGCCAATTCCAGGGGGTGATGAACCCGCAGACGCCGATGGGCTCCTTCACGATGAGGGTCGGACCGCGGTCTTCCTCGAACTTGAAGGTCTTCAGCACTTCCACGGCGGTGGCCAGGTGGCCCATGCCGATCGGAACCTGGGCGCGCTGGGCGAGGTTGGCGGGGGCGCCCATTTCCTCGGTCACGGCGGTGGCCAGGTCGCCGAAGCGCTTCTGATATTCGGCCAGGATGCGGCCCAGGACTTCCAGGCGCTCCTCGCGGGTGGTCTGGCTCCAGGCCGGGAAGGCGGCGCGGGCGGCCTTGACGGCCTTGTCCACGTCGGTGGCGTTGCCCAGTGAGATCTTGCCGCAGACGTCCTCGGTGGCCGGGTTGATGACGTCGAGGGTCTTCTTCTCGACCGGATCGACCCATTCACCGTTGATGTAGAACTTCAGGTACTCGCGCATGGGCTCTCGCTAACTCGTTAGATGTTGAACATGATGACCGAACGGGCCAGTTCGCCGCGCTTCATGTCGGCGAAGCCCTCGTTGACCTGCTCCAGCTTGATGCGCTGGGAGATCATCTGGTCGAGCTTCAGCTTGCCGTTCATGTAGAAGTCGACGAGGCGGGGCATGTCGACCGGGAAGCGGTTGGAGCCCATCATCGAGCCCTGCAGCTTCTTCTCGCCCAGGAAGGCGGCGCCCATCAGGGTGATGCTCTGGCCGACCGGGATCATGCCGATGATGTTGGCCGTGCCGCCGCGGCGCAGCATGTTGAAGGCCTGCTCGGCGGTCTTGGACAGGCCGATGGCCTCGAAGGAGTGGTGCACCCCGCCCTTGGTCATTTCGAGCACTTCCTTGACCGCATCGGTCTGGGAGGCGTCGATGAAGTCGGTGGCGCCGAACTCCATGGCCAGGTTGCCCTTGGAGCCCACCATGTCGATGGCGATGATGCGGCCGGCGCCGGCGATGGCCGCGCCGTTGATGGCAGAGAGGCCCACGCCGCCGCAACCGATCACGGCCACGGTCTCGCCGGGACGGACGCCCGAGGTGTGGATCGCCGCGCCGACGCCGGTCATCACCGAGCAGCCGATGAGGGCGGCGCGGTCCAGCGGCATGTCCTTGCGGATCGCGACGCAGGCATGCTCGTGGATCAGCATGTGCTCGGCGAAGGACGACAGGTTCAGGAACTGGATGATCGGTCCGGCGGCGGTGGTCAGCCGGGGCTCTTCATCGGCGCCGCGCTTGGTCTCGGGCGAGACGCAGAGTGAGAGGTGGCCCGTCAGGCAGGACTCACAGTGACCGCAATAGGCCGAAAGGCAGGTGATGACATGGTCGCCCACCTTCACGGTGCGGACTTCCGAGCCCACCTGCTCGACGATCCCGGCGCTCTCGTGGCCCAGCACCGCCGGCAGCGGGTGCGGGTAAGAGCCTTCCATGAAGTGCAGATCGGAGTGGCACAGGCCCGCGGCCACGGTGCGGATCAGGACCTCGTGGGGCCCCGGCTTGTTGATCTGGACGTCTTCGATCTGAAGCGGCTTGCCCACTTCGCGCAGCACGGCGGCTTTCATCCTGGCGTTCCCCGAACAGCGCCCGCCTTAGCGGGCGGATTATCGAAGTCCGGGTATGCCCGAGACTTCCGAGAGGGCAACCTTATCGCCGTTCAGATGGCGCGCGCCAAGGGAAATTGGCGGCTCTCCTCAGGCACTCGCGGGCGCCGCGGGTTTGAGCCGCGATAGGGTCATTCGTTTGGGCCAGGCCGCCGGCCATTTCGGCCAGCGCAGGCGGAAGTCACGCCGCGGCGGGATGCAACCCTCCAGTGTGGCCAACAGGTCCTCGGCGGGTCCGTCGTTGAGGAAATGGTTGGCGCCCGTCACCCGCTCGAACCGCATCGGCCGCCGCGTGCGGGTCTCGGCCACCAGCTTCTCGGCCAGCTCGATGGGCGCGAAATCGTCCTGATCGCCGTGCACGACGAGGACCGGGACCTTGAGGTTGCGCAGGGCCGTATGGCATGCCGTGCAGCTGGTCGGGCTGGTTGGTGACCTCCAAGACGGCATGGCGCACCTCGCGGGGAATGATCTTCAGCATCCGGGCCCCGACCTTCAGCAGCCACGCGGCCGTCGGTCCGGGCTGGCCGTAATAGCCCGACAGCAGCACCAGGCCGGCCACCTCGCCGGGATTCGGGGGACGGTCAGAGTGACCCGACAGGTTGCTCAACCTGCATTCTTAGGTGACCCACCCTGTTCCTAACGGGCGATCCCCATGCGTTGACGTTAGCCCAACGTGACTGGTTGCGACGACGCGATGCCTGCAAAGCAGCTTTGTGCATTAAGGAGCTTTATCGCCGAATATCCCGGCGGCGGCGCCTTCCTGGCGATGGTGACGGACCCCGAGTACGGCGAACTGGTCAAGCACCGGCAGGCGGCGGTGGAGGATTCGCGCCTGATCTGCATGGCCCCGGTGGCGGACCCTGGGGAGGGGTTCGGGGAGTAGCTGAGCCGCTACTCCGCCGCGTCCAGCCGGCTGATCACCCGCTTGTCGTTCCAGTGGGTGTCGATGTTGCGCCGGAAGTAGGGCGGCCGATCGGACAGCACCTCGGTCTCCAGCCACAGCCGCTTCAGGTGGCGGATCTTTCCCGCCGAGCGGTCGTCCTGGTATTCGGTGCGGCCGTGCAGGACGTGGAAGTTGTTGACGAACTGCATGTCGCCGGGCTCGAAGCCCATGATCACCGAATAGCGGCCGCTCTCGGCCGCGTCCTCGATCCAGGTCAGGGCTTCCCGGGCCTTGTCGGTCAGACGGGGAGCGTCGGGGATGCGCTGGGAGGCGCGGATGTATTGCGGGATCGCCCGTACGAACAGGCGGTCGTTCCATTCAGTGAACACCGGCACCGTGTACCAGCCCTTGGTCGCCGGCTTCTGCTCGCCGCGGAAATCGTAGGGCTGGGGCAGATACATTTCCGCCGCCAGGTCCGGCCGCTCCCGCACCAAGTCGTTGTGCAGGGCGACCGAGTTGGCCACGCCCGAGAGGCCGCCGGAGACGCCATTGGCCAAGCACATCAGACCCACGAGGTCCGCGCCGTCGCAGTGGTAGCCGAGCTTGATGCCGCCCAGCTCGTTGCCGCGGGCGGTGGGGTCGTCCAGGGCCTTGCCCTGGTCGGTGACGTCGCCCAACAGGTGGCCGTACTTGTTCTGCGCCCAGGGTTTGCCCAGGTGCATGCCGATGCCCCAGTAGATCAGGCACATCTCGTCGTTGGAGTAGTGGTCGCGTTCAACGCCGCGGATGCGCACGAAGCCGCGGCCGTTGATCAGCTCGTTCTCGATCCGCTTCAGCCGAGCCGCCAGGGTCGGCAGGGGAAAGTCCGCCGCGCCGATATCCAGCAGATCGCTGGACTTGGCGCCCGCATGCTCCACAGCCGCGGCGATCTCGTCGCACTCGGCCTGGGTCAGCATCTCCGTCCACGCGGTCGGATCGGCGACATCCTCGGCGCGCCATTCGCAATGGGTTTCCAGAAGCCTGGGGGTCATGGTCATCCCTCCCCTATTCCGCCGCCATTGCCGACGGCGCAGCCTGGGCGCCGCGTAGCAGCCGGCCCGGTAGCGCGCCGGTGGGCTCGCCGTTGCGATAGGTGACGTCGCCGGCGACTATGGTCACCACATAGCCGTCGGCCCGCTGGATCAGCCGCCGCCCACCCGCCGGCAGATCGTAGGCGACCTCCGGCGCGCGAAGGCGCAGATGGTCGTAATCGATGACGTTGAGGTCGGCGCGCAGCCCGACCGCGATCCGGCCGCGGTCGAACAGCCCCACCGATTCGGCGGTGTCACGGCACTGCATGCGGATCACCGCCTCCAGGGGCAGCTTGGGGCCCCGGGTGCGGTCGCGGGTCCAGTGGGTGAGCAGGCTGGTTGGGAAGCTGCCGTCGCAGATCATGCCCACATGGGCGCCGCCGTCGCTGAGGCCCGGCACCGTGTTGGGATCGGTGAGCATCTCATAGGCCGCGTCGAGGGAGCCGTCGGCGTAGTTGAGGAAGGGCACATAGAGCATACCCTTGCCGTCCTGCGACAGCATGTGGTCGAGGGCGACCGCCTCGTTACTGAGGCCGCGCGCGCGGGCCTGGAAGGCCACCGTGGATTCCTCGGTCGGCTCGTAATCGGGCTCGGCGGCCATCAGATGCATCTGGTCCCAGGCCTGGACCATGCCGCGGGCGCCGTCCGTGGGATTTTCCGACAACAGCTGCGCGCGCACCGCCGGATTGCGCAGGCGAGCCAGCTTTTCGGCGAGGGGCAGCTTGGCCATCTCGCGATAGGTGGGATGGAAGCTGAATGGGGTCATAGTCAGCTCCAGGCCGAACAGCACCCCGACGGGCCGCGCGGCCACCTGAGCCTTCATCGGCAGGCCGGCGGCCACCGCGTCGGCGAGGGCGGCCAGCAGCACCTTGTAGGCCCGGGGCCCGCGCGGGCTCTGCACCAGGGTGAAGGCCAACGGTCGGCCGGAGGCCTCCACCAGCCGGCGCATCATGGCGAACTCGGCCTCGGGATCGTTGAAGTCGGACACGAACTGCAGCGTGCCGCGGCCGGCGGCCTTCAGCCCCATCGCGATGCCCATCAGTTCGTCTTCGCCCGCGGTGAGCGTCGGAGTCGGCTGACCGTCGCTGGTGCGGTGGTTGAGTGTGCGGGAGGTGGAAAAGCCCATGGCCCCGACCTCGGCCGCGCGGCGGGCGATGGCGGCCATGGCGGCGATGTCGGCTGGGGTTGCGGCCTCGCGATTGGCGCCGCGCTCGCCCATCACATTCACCCGCACCGCGGCGTGGGGCAACTGGGCGCCGATGTCGATGTCGAAGCGCCGCCGGCTGAGCGCGTCCAGGTAGTCGGGGAAACTCTCCCAGTTCCAGGGCAGGCCCTGGCTGAGCACCGGGAAGGGGATGTCCTCCACCCCCTCCATCAAGCGCACCAGCCGGTCGTGGTCCTCGGGTTTGCAGGGGGCGAAGCCCACCCCGCAATTGCCCATGATCACGCTGGTCACCCCGTGCCAGGACGAGGGCTGCATGCGCTCGTCCCAGGTGGCCTGGCCGTCATAGTGGGTATGGACGTCGACGAAGCCGGGGCTGACCAGCTTGCCGCGGGCTTCGATCTCCTCGCGGCCCCGGCCGTTCACCTGGCCGACAGCGACGATGCGGCCGTCCTTGATCCCGACATCGGCCTCACGGCCCGTCGCGCCCGTGCCGTCCACCAGATGGCCACCGCGCACGACCAGATCGTAAGCCTGTTCCATGACCCGCGTTTCCTTATCGTTGTTTAGTCGATATTTCCCATATGGCCGGCGCATCCTGACATCTTGGTGGACGATAACCCCGGCCCGCGGCGGAGATCAATACCGGCGATCCCGTGATCGCGCTGTTCGCCGCCTGATCGGCGATGTGTTCGCCATTTCGATGGGAATTCCCTGCTCTTGGCCGACGTCTGGACGCACGTCTCCTGTCGATGGTCCACCAGGCCGGTAAGGGTATCCCCCTCAACATCGTGGCAGCGGCGACGGACGCAACGACGCGATGGCGTCGAGGATCTGCTGGAACAAGTCGTGCGAGACCATGACCTCGGCCATTTGGAACGTGATCGACCGCCCGTGCCGGACGACCTTCGCGCCGATCTTCACCAGCCGGTCGCGCAATGTGGTCATCGACCAATGGCTGACCTCATTGGGAAACGTCAGTGTGCGGAGGAAGTTGGCGAGGTTGTAGGCCAGGGCATGCAGTCGCAGCCGCACGGCGTTGGCGGCGAAGCGGCGGCAGGACAGGCGGGTCCAGACGATCGCGTTCTTTCCCTCCTTGATGTGCTGCTCCGCCGTACCCCGCTGATTGTAGAACAGCGTCACCCGTTCCGGCGGCCGGCTTATGTTGGTCACAATGAACCCGACGCGCGGAAACAACTCGCCGGGGTGCCACTCGACCTTCGCTACCACGCGGCGGGCCTTGTTCCACGAGGCCGCCTGATAGCTGAAGCTGGCGTAATAACGGCGGACATCACGCCAGAGCCCGGTCGCCGTTGCGACATCTGATCATGGTGTCAGCTTGCGCGGGTCTTCCCGGAAGGCCGGGAAGACGTCAAGCGAGATGGGAAAGAGTAACTCCAGGGTTGAGGGGTCCGACGGCCCGCCCCTCCCGTCTCATCAATAGGTCAGCCAAGCCTCAGACACATCTCGGCTTACGGAGTTACGGCCCAGGATTGGAACGGTCACCAACGTCGAGGACAAGCGTGTATCGTGTATCTGTCTTCATCGTTCTTAATATCTCTCTTGCCGCCATCGCCTTCCCGAGGATCATGTCCGAAGCCTTTTCAGCGATCATCATCGTCGGTGCGTTGGTGTTGCCTGAAACGAGGCGCGGCATGACCGAGGCGTCTACGACGCGCAGCGCCTCAACGCCTCGCACCCGGAGCTGCGAATCTACCACAGCCATAGGCCCGCGGCCCATCATGCAGGTGCCGACCGGGTGGTAGATGGTGGTGCCGCCCATGCGAGCATAAGTCAGCAACATTTCGTCAGTCTCGAATCCTAGCCCGGGGTTCATCTCGTGGTCGATGTAGCGAGCGAGAGCCGGTTGGCTCGCTATCTTGCGTCCCCACTTAAGGCCCGCAATCGCGACCTCTTGGTCGAGCGGATCGGCCAAATAGTTGGGCGCGATAGCTGGGTAAACGCTGGAGTCGGCCGACTTGATGCGGATCGTGCCACGGCTTTCAGGGCGCAGTTGGCAGGGAGCGATGGTGAGGCCTGGCTCACCTTCAAGTTCCATCTTCTGCTGGGTGGCGAGCTTTTCTGCGTCCATGGTGGCCGGCAAGATATGGAACTGGATGTCAGGTGTAGAGAGATCGGGCCGCGATTTGACGAAGGCGGCGATATGCGCGGCCGACAGCGTGAGAAGCCCCCGCCTCAAGAAGGCGTACTTCAGGGCCTCCCCCACGAGTCGCCGACCTTTAGACATCTCATTGACGGAGAGGACCCCCTTCTTCAACCGGTAACGCAGGCCGACCACGTAGTGATCCTGCAGGTTTTCGCCTACGCCCGGCACGTCCGCCACCACGGGAATTCCGTGCTCTTGCAGAAGGGCCGCAGGACCGACGCCAGAAAGCTGTAGGAGTTGGGGCGAATTGACCGCGCCGCCGGCCAGGATCACCTCGGCATTGGCTGTCGCCGTCCGTCGCATACCGTTCTGGGTGAACTCGACGCCGACCGCGCGCTTCTCCCGGAAGAGGACCCGGGTGGCGAGGGAACCGGTTTCAACGACAAGGTTCGATCGCTTCAGAACCGGATGTAGATATGCGACCGCGGCGGACCAGCGCCGGCCGTTCTTCATTGTCACCTGGAACCAAGTCGCCCCTTCCTGCTGAGCGGCGTTCAGATCCTCTATACGCGGCAGGCCCGCCTGCACACATGCATCTATGACGGCGTCCGACACAGGATGGCCGTCGCGCATGTCGGAGACGTTTAGGGGGCCACCCGTGGCGTTCCAATCGTCCGCTCCGCGCTCCTGATGCTGCGAACGCAGAAAATACGGCTTCACATCATCATAGGACCAGCCTTCGCATCCGAGCTGCCGCCAGCCATCATAATCCTCCCGCTGGCCGCGAATGTAGAGCATCGCGTTGATTGAGGATGAGCCGCCCAACACCTTGCCACGCGGCCAGGCATGCTGACGCCCGCCCGAGCCGGGATCGGGTTCGGTTTGGTAGAGCCAGTTGACCTTCGGATCCTTTAACGTCTGCGAGTAACCCACAGGGACATGGATCATCACATTCGATAAGAATTGTGAGGGGTTATGCATCGGCCGGTCGTCGCCGCCTGCTTCCAATAGAAGCACGCGCGTCTTGCCGTCAGCGGTAAGACGATTGGCGAGGACGCATCCTGCCGATCCCGCACCCACGATAATGTAGTCCACCTGCAGGCTAATGGCACGAACTCCAACGCTTACCAAATATCAATATTGCACGACCATAGTCGATAAGCCTTGAGCCGAGATGTACGAACAATAACGCCATCGTTTTAGAGGAAATATTGCTCTGGAATACCTGGCGGATATGGCCCTTCCCTTCTCGGAAAGCTACAGTATTGAAGAGTCCACCGCTGATGGTTGTGCGCTCGGGCAGCGAACGCCGAGTCCTAAAGGGATTTTCTTTCACTATCAGCATTCGTGTCATTCGGTCGCCCGCCTCTTTTCGTCTTAGATCGCCGTTGGGAACCAGCGGACCTGAATCGGTGGTCCGCCTTGCCTGATTGGGAACGCCTCAACCGCCAATCGCATCCGGCTGTCTCGACTTGCTGATGAGGTCCTTGACGATTGGGCCGAGTTCGTTCGGGTCGAAACGCCGCTTCGGATTTATGGCCGGCCCGCGATGCCAGCGCTCGAAGACTGTCAGCCGCCCCCCCGTGGATTCGAAGACCTGGCCCGTCACGTCCTTCGACTCGCTGCTCCCGAGCCAGACGACGATCGGTGCGATATTGGCAGGATCACGGGGGTTCCACTCACCCGCAGGCACCTCGACGCCGTAACCAAGATCTTCCGTCATCCGGGTAAGCGCCCCCGGCGAGATCGCGTTCACCGTGACCCCGTAGCGCGCGAGCTCCATCGCCGCGGTAATCGTAAAGGCGGCGATGCCCGCCTTGGCCGCGCCATAGTTGCATTGCCCCTGATTGCCCAGTAACCCGGAAACAGAAGTAGTATTGATGATCCGAGCGTCGACTGGATTGCCTTCCTTGGCGCGCGCCCGCCAATAATCAGCGGCGTGGCGAGCTGGACAAAAAGTGCCGCGAAGATGAACCTTGATGACCGCATCCCATTCGTCGATCGCCATGTTGGCCAGCATGCGATCGCGCAAAATGCCAGCGTTGCTCACGAGAACATCGAGGCTGCCAAAAGTCGCGGTCGCCTGATCGATCATCCGTTTGGCGCCCTCCCAATCTGATACGTCGTCGCCATTGGCGACCGCCTCTCCTCCCATCGCCCTGATTTCCGCCACCACGGCTTCAGCGGGTTCGCTCGATCTGCCCTCCCCCGTCCGCTCGCTACCGAGATCATTCACCACAATCCTGGCGCCTTGGCGCGCAAACTCTAGGCAGTGCTCCCGCCCTATACCCCTCGCCCCACCCGTCACAATGACGACGCGCCCCTCGCACAATCCAGCCATTCCCAGATCCTTGTTTCGTTGGATTTAGATCTTCTTCTCGCCCTGCCAGTATCTATCGCGGACCGTTCGTCGCACGATCTTGCCGGTCTCAAGCCGCGGAAGATCATCGGCGAAATCGACGGTGCGCGGGCGTTTGTAAGTGGCGAGGCGCGCCGCCGCGAAGACCAGTATTTCCTGGGCAAGCGCCTCGTTGGGTTCGTATCCTTGGTTGAGTTGGACCACGGCCTTGACTTCTTCGCCCCAGTCCGGGTTAGGCACGCCCACCGTCGCCACATCCTTGACCGCCGGGTGTTGGAGGACCTCCTGATCGATTTCCGATGGATAGATATTCACTCCGCCAGAGATGATTACCTCGGCGCTGCGACCGGTCAGAAAGAGAAATCCATCCTCGTCCACGTAGCCCAGATCGCCCATCGTGTAGAACGCTCCACGGTAGACGCCTGCAGTCTTCTCCGGAGCTTTGAAGTACTCGAACCTCCCGGTCGCAGGCGCCTCGAAATAGACGGTTCCAACATCGCCCTGCGGCAATTCCTTACCATTCTCATCCTGAATCTGCATGACGACCCCCGCAGTGGGCCTGCCTACAGAGCCAGGTTTGTTCAGCCACTCGGCCGGCTCGATGAACACCCCGCCGCCTTCGGTTGCGCCATAGTATTCGAAAACAACGGGCCCTAGCCATTCGAGCGCCGCCTGCTTCACATGCACCGGACATGGAGCCGCGCCGTGAAGCACCCAGCGCAGTGATGAAACATCATATTTCGAGCGGATGTCGGGGGTGAGGTGGAGGAGCCGATTGAGCATCGTCGGCACGATGTGGGTATGGGTGATGCGATGCTGATCGACTAAACGGAGCATTGCCTCCGCATCCCATTTGTCCATCAGTAACGTGTGAACCCCCGCGGAGAGCGGGAGCAGGAGATTCAGGCTCAGAGGTGCGGCGTGATAGAGCGGTCCGGTCACCACCGAAACGTCGTCTGCGCCATTGAACTGCGCCGTCTCGACCATTTTTGCAAAAAGAGAGGAAGCTGGTGGCGCGCTGCCCCGATAGACTCCCTTAGGATGCCCCGTCGTGCCCGAAGTGTAGAGCATCTGACTGCCCAGAAGGGGATTTGGAACATTCTCGCCGGATTCGCGCGCCATCAACGTGTCGTATGACGCGAAACCCTTGATCGGCCCGCCCACCGCGAGCTTGACGTGCAGACCAGACGTTGCGGAGGCCGCTTGGATCGAGGCTGCCGCGAGCCGTGCGTCAGCGACGAAGGCCTTTGCCTCGCAGTTCTCGACGATATACGCGACTTCGTCAGCAGTAAGGTGCCAGTTGACCGGCGTTAGTCGGAACCCGGCGCGTTGGCAGGCGATGACCGTTTCGACGAATTCGGGTCGGTTAGCGCAGAGAAGCGCCACCCCATCGCCAGGCACCAAGCCGGCGCCCCGCAGCAACTCGGCGAGACGATTGGCCTGAGCGTTCAACTCCGAAAATGTGCGGTCGCCTCTTTCGGACGAAATCGCAAGGCGGTCTGGTGCGCGCGCGGCGTGCCAGGCGACAACCATGCCTTTGGCCGCAGCGTCCTCGAACGACATCCTAAGCATGGGTCACACCGTTTAGCCTCAAGCCGAGCAGCGGCTTATTGGATTGGGGAGCGATCTGAGATGGTCGCGCCATAACCGATCGAGGCTGAAGGCGCTTTCGATTCGGCGAGGCGGTCATAGAGGGGTGAACATCGGAATCGCGCAGCCGTCTTCGGCCTCGACAAAATGAACACGGACCCTTTGCCCGATACAAAGCGCCCTGGCATCGCAGTCAACGATGTTGGTCAGCATCGTAACGCCCTCATTCAGAGTCACGTAGGCGATGATGTATGGTGGGTCCGCCTGGCGTGTGACGGAGAAACTATAGATTTGACCGAGGCCCGATGTTTCCTTGAGTTCGGTATCAGTTGAGTAGCAAATTGGGCATATCGAGCGTGGGTAGTAATGGTTTTCGCCGCAGGCATTGCAAGACCCGACCATGAGCCTGCCTTGTCCCGCCGCCTCCCAGAATAACCTATTCTCGACGTTCGTGACGACGCGGTGCTTGATTTTGTTCAGATTGCTCATGCGTCTTGGTGTCCGAGAATAAGGGTCGCGCTTCCCATGCGGGAGCCAAGAAGCCCTCCGGTGCCGTGCGCCAGGGCGATGTCACAGTCGGGCACCTGGACGCGAGGATGGGCCACGCCCCGTACCTGACGAACCGCTTCGATGACTTTTGTCATGCCGCCACGGTTGCCCGGGTGGTTGTTGCATAGCCCACCACCGTCGGTGTTGAACGGCAAGCGCCCAACTCCGGAAATGAGGTTGCCGTCGGAGACGAACCGCCCCCCCGCTCCTTTTTCGCAGAATCCGAGATCCTCAATGGTCTCGAGCACCGTGATCGTGAACGAGTCGTAGATTGATGCGTATTTGATGTCCTTCGCCGTCACGCCCGCCTCTTCGAAGGCCTTCGGCCCCGACCAGCGCGCGCCAGAAAACGTCAGATCGACCCGTCCCGCTGAGAGATGCTTGGGCGCCTCGCCAGCGCCCAGAACCTTGACCAGAGGGCGTCGCAACCCTTTGGCTACGGCTTCGCTGACGACGACCAAGCCTCCCCCGCCGTCGGTAATCACGCAGCAATCGAGCCGATGAAGCGGATCCGCGATCATCGGAGAGGCCAAGACTTCATCGACCGTCACTATGTTTCGCAGCCTGGCGTTCTCATTATACTGAGCATGATGGGAGGCTGCGACCTTGATCCAGGCCAGCTGCTCGGACGTTGTTCCGAACTCGTGCATGTGGCGCTTGGCGCACATCGCATACATGTTGGCCACGTTTGCGCCGAACGGCGCCTCGAACGGAAAATCCGGCGCTTCGGTGTTGTGAAACCTGCCCGACTTGCCCTCTTTTGCGTCCGCTAAGGGGCGGCCCGCTAGCGTGATGAGCGCGATGTTGCAGTGACCGGCCGCGATCGCCTGCGCCGCATGATTGACATGGACCAGATAGGAGGACCCGCCGGTTTCGGTGCTATCCATGTGCCGTACGTTCTGCAGGCCGAGGTACTCGATCATGTTGAGCGGACCCAGGCCAGGCGCATCGCCGGCGCAGAAGTACGCGTCCACATCACCCATGCTCAGCCCGGCGTCAGCGAGCGCTGCCTTCGCAATTTCGGCATGAAGTTGCGCGAGCGTCTTGTTCGCCGCCCCCCTGCAGGGATGCTCATAGATTCCTGCGACAAAGGCTTTGCCTCGAATGCTCACGTCCCGCCCCTAACTCAGTCGGCCCCTGAGGCCACGTCACGGCGAAGGGACTGCCTTCGACCCACGATTTTCGGTTCTTGGCTAACCCATCGCTAGGCTGACCGGGTTCCATTAACGGCGAATCTGGCCGCCCGTCGGGGCGATCCTTATCTCCCATATAGGAGGAAGACAAAAACACATATATGTCAGACTAGGTCAAGGCTTCGGACTGCGACCCGAATCGCTCTGGTGGTCGCCAAGGCGTAGGCGCCGCCCCGATCACCGTGGGCCGCGCGGGCATGGGAGAGCCGCGCCGGCGGACCACGCGCAGTAGGGGGTCGCTGCTGACGGGCAGCATCAGGGGTAGGGCAGGGCGGCTTGCGGGCGGGCTTCTTGGCGGTGACGGCTTCGGACATGTCTGGGTTCTCTCTAGATCGCTTCGGCGCCGGAGATGATCTCGATCAGCTCCTTGGTGATCTGCGCCTGGCGGGCTCGGTTCATCTGCAGGGTCAGGCTGGCGATCATGTCGCCGGCGTTGCGGGTGGCGTTGTCCATCGCCGTCATCTGGGCGGCGAAGAAACCAGCCTGGTTCTCCAGCATGGCGGAGAAGATCTGGGTCGTGATGTTGCGCGGCAGCAGCTCGGCCAGGATCGTCTCCTCGTCGGGCTCGTACTCATACGAGGCGCCCTTGAGGTCGATCGGCGTCGATCCAGCCGCCACCTCGGCGGGGATCAGCTGCTTGGCGGTCGGGGTCTGGGTCACCACCGACTGGAACTTCGAGAAGAACAGCGTGACCACGTCGATCTCGCCGGCGGCGAACATCGACTGGATCTTGGCCGACACCTCTTCGGCCACGGCGAGCGAGGGGTTGCCCCCGACTTCGAAGGTGTCGACCAGACGCTGGGCGTGCAGGCGGCGAAGCTGGTCGCGGGCCTTGCGGCCCACGGTCATGATCTTCACGTCCTTGCCCTCGGCCAGCAGGGCGTCGATGCGGACGCGCGCGGCGCGGACGATGGACGAGTTGAACCCGCCCGCCAGGCCGCGGTCCGACGTGGCGATCACCACCAGGTGACGCTGGCTCGCGCCTGTGCCGACCAGCAGCTTCGGCGCGCCGTCGCCCGACACGCCCGCGGCCAGATTGGCGATCACCGCCGCCATGCGCTCGGCATAGGGGCGGGAATCCTGGGCGGCGTTCTGCGCGCGGCGCAGCTTCGCCGCCGCCACCATCTGCATCGCCTTCGTGATCTTCTGGGTGGATTTCACCGCAGAGATCCGATTGCGCATTTCCTTGACGCTGGCCATCGCCGGCTACCTGCTCCTGTCCGTCAGGTCTTAAGCGAAGGTCTCGGCGAAGCCGGCGAGAACCTTCTTGAGGTCGTCTTCGACGTTCTTCAGGTCCTTCTCGATGCGGATCTTGTCCAGCAGCGGCTGATGCTTGGCGTGCAGGTGGGCCAGCAGTTCACGCTCGAAGCGGCCGACATGCGCGGTCGGGACCTTGTCGAGATAGCCGCGGGTGCCCGCGTAGACCACCGCCACCTGTTCTTCCACCGCGAGCGGGGCGTACTGGGGCTGCTTGAGGAGTTCGGTCAGACGCTCGCCGCGCGCGAGCATCCGCTGCGTCGCCGCGTCCAGGTCGGAGCCGAACTTCGCGAAGGCGGCCATTTCCCGGTACTGGGCGAGCTCGCCCTTGATCGGGCCGGAGGCGGTCTTCATCGCCTTGATCTGGGCCGACGAGCCCACGCGGCTCACCGAGATACCCACGTTCACGGCGGGGCGGATGCCCTGGAAGAACAGGTCGGTCTCGAGGAAGATCTGGCCGTCGGTGATCGAGATCACGTTGGTCGGGATGTAGGCCGACACGTCGTTGGCCTGGGTCTCGATCAGCGGCAGGGCGGTCAGCGAGCCCGAGCCGTTGTCCTCGTTCAGCTTCGCCGCGCGCTCCAGCAGGCGGCTGTGCAGGTAGAACACGTCGCCCGGATAGGCTTCGCGGCCCGGCGGACGGCGCAGCAGCAGCGACATCTGGCGGTAGGCGACGGCCTGCTTGGACAGGTCGTCATAGATGATGACGGCGTGCATGCCGTTGTCGCGGAACCACTCGCCCATGGCGCAGCCGGCGAACGGGGCCAGGAACTGCAACGGGGCCGGCTCCGACGCCGTGGCCGACACGACGATGGTGTAGTCCAGGGCGCCGCGCTCTTCGAGCGTCTTGACGATCTGGGCCACGGTCGAGCGCTTCTGCCCGATGGCGACGTAGATGCAGTAGAGCTTGGCGCTCTCGTCCGTGCCGGCGTTGATCGACTTCTGGTTCAGGATCGTATCGATCGCCACGGCGGTCTTGCCGGTCTGGCGGTCGCCGATGATCAGCTCGCGCTGGCCGCGGCCGACGGGGATCAGGGTGTCGATGGCCTTCAGGCCGGTCTGCACGGGCTCATGCACCGACTTCCGCGGGATGATGCCCGGCGCCTTGACGTCCACGCGGCGGCGCTCGGCCACGTTCTGGATCGGACCCTTGCCGTCGATCGGCTCGCCCAGCGGGTTCACGACGCGGCCCAGCAGGCCCTTGCCGACCGGCACGTCCACGATCTCGCCCAGGCGGCGGACTTCGTCGCCTTCCTTGATGGCGCGGTCTTCGCCGAAGATCACGACGCCGACGTTGTCGCGCTCCAGGTTCAGGGCCATGCCCTTCACGCCGGCGGAGGGGAACTCCACCATTTCACCGGCCTGCACATTGTCCAGGCCATAGACCCGGGCGATGCCGTCGCCGACGCTGAGCACCGAACCGACGTCGGAGACGTCGGCTTCTTCGCCGAAGTTGGCGATCTGCGACTTGAGGATGGCCGAGATCTCGGCGGCGCGGATATCCATGGTTCTTACGCTCTCTTCAGGGCGAATTTCAGGGAGTCGAGCTTCGAGCGCAGCGAAGCGTCGAACAGACGGGAGCCGACCTTCACCTTGATCCCGCCCAGGAGGGCCGGATCGACGCGGGTCGTGATTTCAGGGTCCTTGCCGAGCGCCTGGCGGAGCGCGGCCTGGACGCCCTTGGCCTGGGCGGAGGTCAGGGCGATGGCGGTGGTCACCTCGGCCGACACCGCGCCGCGCGCGTCGGCGGCGAGCTTGGCGAAGGCGTCGATGACGTCGGGCAGGGCGGCGGCGCGGCCGTTCTCGGCCAGCAGGCCCAGGAACTTCAGCGTCGTCATGTTGAACTTGGCCTTGGCGCCGATGCCGACCAGGCCCTTGCCCTTGTCCTCGGCGCTGAACGTCGGCGAAGCCAGCAAGACGCGCAGGTCCTTGGACTCGGCGAGGGCCTTCTTCAGGGACTTGAGGTCGGCTTCCACCGCCGCCACTTGCTTCTGGTCGCTCGCAAGATCGAACAGGGCCTGGGCGTATCGGGAGCCCACATTCGCCAGAGAGGTGTCGTCCGCCACTATTATCCGCCCGGGTCGCGTTTCACGTGCCGCAAACGGACCGATCCGCTGCGACTAAAGGCTTGAAAGCGCTTGAAAAAAGCACAGCGGTCCTGGGGCTCGAAATCGCCCCCGGCCCAAAGCCGCGCGCCTACTAGCACGCGATGTTGTGCGTCGCAACGGAGGGAGAAGGGTTCCGCGACGGGAACCTTGCGCCTGTTTTGCCTGCGAAAATCGCGAGTGGGGGCATTCCGGCCAAAAAGAAGACCCGCCGGTTTCCCGGCAGGCCCACCTGCGTTCGCAGGCAGACCTCGGAAAAAAAAGACCCGCCGGTTTCCCGGCGGGTCAGTGCGACAGAAGCTCGGGTTGAGAGCTGCTGGGAGACTTGTGCGTCTATTGCTTGGCGAGCTGGGTGCCGCCGGCCTTGGCGATGGCCTTGGCGTTGCAGCTGGCCAGCTTGCCTTCGTCCAGGGTCTTGCGGCCTTCGAACGAGGCGACCACGCCAACCTTGTCGGCGATGGTCTTGCAGGTGGACGCGGCGAAGGTCTGCGAGGTCGGCGCCGCGGCGACGCAGGTGTCGCCTTCGCAGTTGAACATGGCGCCGCCGGCGATGAACTTGGTCTTCTCGGCGACCGGCGCGGCCAGCTTGGCGGTGACGGCGTCACCGGCGAAAGCCGAACCGGCGGACAGGGTGACGAGGGCGGCGCAGGCCGCAAGGAGTTGGAGCTTCATTGAGCCCTCCAGCGTTCGGGGAGTTGTCGGCGTCAAGGATTTGAGTACCGGCCCGGTCCGCCGCGTTGGCCCGCCTCGGGTATCCCCTCCCTTGGCGCGCTTCGAACTGAGCAATGCTAAGATAACGGTGTTAAGATCGGCGGTGCAACTGCTATTTGTTCGCATCAGGTATGCGAAAATGCAGACCCGCTAGGCGTCGACGCCATTCCTTCATGGAACCGTGACTGGAGCGCCAAGGGAGTCCGTCACCAGTCCGGGGTTCGTAAACCCCGGAGTCGTTCGCATGCTGAAATTCTTCGCCGTCGCCGCCCTCGCCTCGCTGCCGCTGGCCACCCCCGCCCTGGCCGAAGTCACCGTGACCCCCGTCGCTGTCACCGCCAGCAACACCTTCCCCTTCTTCGGCCAGTACAAGGCCTCCAACCTGATCGACGGCAGCGGCCTGTCGGGCGGCCTGCACGACGCCAACTACACCAACATGTGGATGACCGACCTCGGTGTCGACGAGGCGACCCTGACGTTCGATCTGGGCGGCGTGTTCAACCTCTCGAGCCTCCAGGTGTGGAATTACAACTTCGGCGTCGAGGAGTTTGCCTCCACTCTCGATCGCGCGTCCAAGGCCTTCACCCTGTCGATTTCGTTGAACGGCGTGGACTATGCCCAGGTCCTGGCCGGGGAGTTCGCCCGCGGGACGGGCGCACCGCTCGCCGCCGAGGTGTTCAGCTTCAGCGGCCAGGCGCGCTACGTCCAGCTGACGCTCGACGGCAATCACCAGGCCTATCCAGAGACCTACGGCTATGCGCCGGTCGGCCTCTCCGAAGTCCGCTTCGGCGCGGTGCCGGAACCCACCACCTGGGCGTTGCTGATCGCCGGCTTCGGCGCGACGGGCGCCGTCATGCGCCGCCGCGCGACGACCATGGTCTGACGCGCCACGAACGCCCCGGCCCGATCGGCCGGGGCGTCTCCCGTCGTTCATACACCGTCAATCATGTTTGGCGTTCCGTTACCCTGGGCTATAGGGCCGGCGGGCGGCGAACAGACCGGTAGGACGACTAAATCCATGGCCAATGCGCAGCCGCCGCGGCGCGGGCGCGAACCGCGCGCAAAACGCTCGTTCCTGCAGGCTCTGATCTACTGGATCCTGGTGCTGGGTGTCTGGGGGCTGATCTTCCTGGTCGCCTTCTTCGCCGTGTTCGCGGTCGACCTGCCCGACACATCCAAGCTCTATGAGGTGAAACGCCAGCCGTCGGTGTCGTACCTCGACAGGTCCGGCGCCCTCCTCGCCGTGCGCGGCAGCCAGTATGCGCCGCCGGTCGACCTGGACCGCCTCCCGCCCTACGTGCCGAAGGCGTTCATCGCCATCGAGGACCGCTGGTACAACTGGCACTTCGGTTTCAATCCCTGGGGCATCGTCCGCAGCCAGATCTACAACATGCAGCACAAGGGCGAGGGCGGACCGCTGCGCGGCGGCTCGACCATCACCCAGCAGCTCGCCCGCAACCTGTTCCTCACCCCCAACCAGAACTATCGCCGCAAGGCGCAGGAGCTGATCCTGGCCGTCTGGCTGGAGGCGCGGTTCTCCAAGAAGCAGATCCTCGAGCTCTATCTGAACCGGGTCTATTTCGGGGCCGGCGCCTACGGGATCGAGGCCGCCTCCCAGCGGTATTTCGGCAAGCCCGCGCGCGAGCTGTCCCTGGGCGAGAGCGCCTTGCTGGCCGGCCTGATGAAGGGCCCGTCACGCTATTCCCCGGTCGCCTCGACGGATCGGGCGGCGCGGCGCGCCACCATCGTGCTGGACGAGATGCTGGAAGCCGGCTTCATCACGCCGGCCGAGCGGGAGCAGGCCATCCGCACCAAGGTGCGGGTCAACCCGGTCCTGGCCAACCAGCGGGCCCAGTACTTCACCGACTGGGTGGACGACCAGGTGCGCACGCTGGTGGGCGAGCCCACCGAGGACCTCGTCGTCGAGACCACCCTCGACCTGCCGCTGCAGGCCAGCGCCGAGCAGGCGGTGCAGGCGGGCGTCGCCGCGGCGAAGGGCCAGGGCGTGGAGCAGGGCGCCCTCGTCTCGCTGGACGGCGAGGGCCGCATCCGGGCCTACGTCGGCGGGACCAACTACCTGCAGACCCAGTTCGACCGGGCGACCATGGCCCGGCGCCAGGCCGGCTCGGCCTTCAAGCCGTTCGTCTATCTCGCCGCCATGGAAGCCGGTCGCACGCCCGACACCCCCGTGGTCGACGAGCCGGTGAAGATCGGGAACTGGGAGCCGCGCAACTACACCGGCCAGTACCTGGGGCCCATCACCATCTCCACCGCCCTCGCGCAGTCGGTGAACACCGTGGCGGCCCGGCTGGCCAACGAGGTGGGCACGTCGAACGTGGCCGCTGTGGCGCGGCGGCTGGGAATCAGCTCGCCGATCCAGCTCGACCCCTCGATGGCGCTCGGGGCGGTCGAGGTCAGCCCGCTGGAAATGGCCCAGGCCTACGCCCCGTTCGCGAACGGCGGCTATCTGGCCAAGGGCTACGGCATCGAGCGGATCCGCACGGCCACCGGCCGCGTGCTCTACGACCGCGGCGTGGACCGCCCCGCGCGGGCGCAGGTGATCGGCCAGCCGGCCCTTGCCTACATGGTCACCATGATGCGGGGCGTCGTCACCGGCGGCACGGGCGCGCGGGCCAACGTCCCGGGCTACGACCTGGCCGGTAAGACGGGCACCACCAGCGACTACCGCGACGCCTGGTTCGTCGGCTACACCGGCGGCTTCGTGACCGCAGTTTGGGTGGGCAAGGACGACAACAAGCCCATGCGCCGGGTCACCGGCGGCAACGCCCCGGCCGGCATCTGGCGCGACTATATGACGGCCGCCCTGCCGCGCCTGAAGGTCCAGCCGATCCCGGGCGGCGTGATCCCGCAGGTGGAGGAGCCCGGTCCTATCGAACAGATCCTGGAAGGCGTCGGCGACCTGTTCCGCGGCGACCGCGACGAGCCGCCGCCCTCGGAATTCGAAGACCGGCCGCCGCCGCGCCAGCGTCAGCAGGACCCGCCGTACTGAGCACGCCTCCGCTCTAGAACTCCGTGGTCAGCAGGAGGCGGAAGCGGCGAGGCGCAGTATAGTCCAGGGTCTCCGCGCCGTTGACCGTCAGGCCGTAGCCGCCGAACGCATTCAGCACCTGCGCGCGGAGCGTCGGCCGCCACCCGGCGACGTCGAGCCGATAGCGCAGACCGAAGTTGGCCTCCCATTCGGCGGGCAGCCGCGGCTGGCGCCCGTCCGGCCCTGGCGCGGCGCGGAAGGGGCTGGCGCCGACATAGTCCAGGCCCGCGTCCAGCGACAATCCGGGCGCCGCCGCCACCGCATAGTTGAGGCTGGCGACGCCGCGTAGCCTCGGCACGCCCACGGGTCGCCGTCCGATGGCGCCGCTGTCCGCCTCGTCGCCGGAAATCTCCGGATCCAGCCAGATACCCCCGACCACCACGGTGAGCGCCTCGGAGAGCCGACCTGAGAGCGACGCCTCGATACCGCGGTGCCGCACGCTCCCCAACGTGCGGTAGACGTTCGTGGCGCCGTCCAGCCCGGCATACGGCTTCTCCGTCTCGAACGCGGCGCCGAGCAAGACGAGGCCGCCGGACAGGTCGTAGCGGAATCCGATCTCGCGCTGGGTCACGCGGATGGCGCTGAGCACCTCGTTGCGGTTGGCCGCGGAACTGGGCGCGGCGCCCGCCTCCTCAAGGCCGCGGCTGTAGCTGGCGTAGAGGTCCAGGCCGCGAACCACGCGGACCGCGCCGCCGATGTTGACCAAGAGGGGCGTCACCGCGCGGCTTCGCGCCACGCCGTCCGCGGCGATGAAGGTCTTCTCGTAGTCGGTGCGCAGGACCCCGGCGTTCACCGTCAACCGGTTCGACCAGGTCATGCGATAGGAGGCGCCCAGTCCCCACTGGTCGGTCTCGTCGCGCAGGTTCGCGCGCGCCGTGGAAAGGTCCGGCGCCGCGGCTTGCAGCGCGGGCCGGGACAGATCCGCGACGCCCAGGTCCACGACGTGATCGCCGCCGAACAGATGCCGCGAGCGCCGGCCGCGGCCGACGAAGGTGACGCGATGGCTGGCCGCGCCGGTTTCGCCGGTCCAGCTCAGCCGCCCTTCGCCCGACCAGGCCGTGGCCCGCTGCTGGGGCGACGCCACCACCAGGCTACGCGCGCCGAGAGCCCCGTCCACGTCGAAAAAGAGTTGGGAATAGGCTCTTGTCGGATCCTCCTGCGAGAACACCCCGGTGGCGCCGACAGACCAGCCTCCGCCCAGCGGGGCGTCCGCCAGGAGCCCGGCGATGCGCCGCTGTCCCCGCGCCCTCGCCCAGTCCTGGCCCAGGTACCGTCCGCGCTTCAGGCGAGGCCGAACGTCGGGATTGTCCAGGGTGAAGCGGAACGTGGCCGCGCGTTCGTAGTCGTACTCGCCCCCGAACACCTGCGCCGTGACCGGGCCCAGCGTGGCGCGGGCCGTGCCGCCGAGCAGCCACGAGCGGCCGTCCTCGCCGCCCTGCGCGTCCTTCTTGTCGAAGACCAAGCCCAGCCCGAGCGCGCCGGAACGCCGTCCGTCCGCCGAACGCCCCTTGAGCAGCAGGTCCATGTAGGGCTGCTCGTACTCGTCGAGTCCCGTGGTCAGCAGGCTGGGCTCGCCCGCGACCGGGTCGCGGAGCTTGAAGTCCACCACGCCCGACGGGCCGGGTAGGTCGACGTTCAGCGTGTTCAGGCCGATGCGCACGGTCGTCCGGTCGAGGAAGAAGCTGCTCACCCCCGAGCTCTTGACGAAATAGCTGCCGTTCACGCGGTAGTTGCCCGCCGCTTCCAGGTCGAAGCCGCGCACCGAGCTCGCGTCGTAGATGCCCACCGACTCCTCGCCGATGGTGAACCCGAAGGCGTCGTCGGCGCTGGTCACGGGATTGGCGGTGGCCTGGGCGAAGGCGGCGCCGGGCGCAGCAAGGATCGTCAGGGCGGAGAGCAGGTGAGAGCGTGCGGTCATGGGTTCCAGTCCGGTCCGTGAGAGGGCGGGACTGGTGCCGGCAAGCGCGGCCTTGGAGCTATCCGGTTCTTGTCGTGGAACCGGCGTTGCCGCCGCGGGGACGCCCCCCGGATTCAACCGCAAGGCTCGGAGTGTCGCCGATCGCCCTGGCCCTCAGTATCCGATGACCCCATTCTCCGGAGACGGCCATGACCACCGCGACCAACACCCTTCCCGACCCCGGCGCCCAGACGACGCAGGATCCCCGCTGGGCGGCGATCGCGGCGCGCGACCGCGCCTTCGATGGCCAGTTCTACTATTCGGTCCGCACCACCGGGGTCTATTGCCGCCCCTCCTGCGGCGCCCGCCTGGCGAACCCGAAAAACGTCGCCTTCCACGCCAGCCCCGCCGAGGCGCGGGCGGCGGGATTTCGCCCCTGCCGCCGCTGCCGACCCGATGCCGAGTCGGCCGACGCGGAGCGCAACGCCCGCATCCTCGAGGCCTGCCGCCGGATCGAGGCGGCCGAAGACCCGCCGGGCCTGGCCGAACTCGCCGCGGGCGCCGGCCTCAGCCCGCACCACTTCCACCGGGTGTTCAAGGCGGTCACCGGCGTCACGCCGCGCGAGTACCTCGCCGGGGTGCGGGCGCGGCGGGTCCGCGAGGAACTGCCCAACAGCGAGACCGTGACCGAGGCGATCTACGACGCCGGCTTCAACTCGGGCGGCCGCTTCTACGCCCAGTCCAACGCCATGCTGGGTATGACGCCCACCCGCTATCGGGCCGGCGGCGCGGACGTGCGGATCCGGTTCGCCGTCGGCCAATGCTCGCTGGGCGCGTTCCTGGTGGCGCGGAGCGCGCTGGGCGTCTGCGCGATCCTCCTGGGCGACGATCCGGACGCGCTGGTCCGCGACCTGCAGGACCGGTTCCCACGCGCCGACCTGGTGGGCGGCGACGAGGGCTTTGAGCAGGAGGTGGCTGCCGTCGTGGGCCTGATCGAGCGTCCCTCGGACGGCCTGGCGCTGCCGCTCGACATCCGCGGCACGGCGTTCCAGCAACGGGTCTGGCGCGCGCTGCAGGAGGTCCCCAGCGGCGCCACCGCCAGCTACCGCGAGATCGCCGAGCGTATCGGGGCGCCAAGGGCCGTACGCGCCGTGGCCCAGGCCTGCGCCGCCAACGCCCTGGCCATCGCGATCCCCTGCCACCGGGTGGTGCGGCTAGACGGCGACCTCTCCGGCTACCGTTGGGGCGTGGAGCGCAAGCGCATCCTCCTGGACCGCGAGAAGGCGGCCGCCTGACGGCTCAACGGCCGAAGGCGTGCAGCCGGGCGCCTTCGGCCCGCAGCCAGTCGCGATGTCGGCGCTCGTCGCCCACCAGATTGCGGACGTGGGCCCAGAAGCGCGGCCCGTGGTTGAGCTCCAGCAGGTGGGCGCATTCGTGAGCGGCCACGTAGTCGGCCACTTCGAAAGGGGCGAGCGCCAGCCGCCAGGAATAGCGGATCACGCCCGCGGTCCCCCGCGGGCCGGGCTTGCACGAGCCCCAGCGCGACTTGGCGTCGGCCACGCTGACCTTGGGCATCGGCGCGCCGAGGCGCAGGGCGTAGTGCCGGGTGCGCTCGGTCAGCACCTCCAGCGCCCGCTTGCGGATCACCAGGATCACCGCGCGGGTGAACCCCTCGCCCTCGCCCATGGCGACGATCCGCGGCGTCGAGCCGTCCGTCGGCTCGATCCAGCGCGCACGGCCGGGGGCGGCCTCCAGGCGGACGGGACGTCCAAAGACCTCGATCAGCATGCCGGCCGCCAGCGGCTGCACGCCCGGCAACTCGGCCAGGCGCTCGGCGATCCAGCCCGCGCGTTCCCGGGCGAAGGCGGCGGCTTCCGGCAGGCGGCGGAGCGAGGGCGCGGTGGCGACGATCTCTCGCCGGGTGCGGTCGAGGCGCAGCGACACCCGCCGCGCGCGGCGGTTCACTTTGAGGCGCACGGCCGCGCCGGCCACCTCCAGCCGGTCACCGTCGGCGAGGCTGCGGCCGAAGAGACTCATCGCGTGGAATCTAGGCGAGTCCGGCGAAGTTTCATCCCCCGCCGGCGCGGCGGTTCAGCCTTTCGCCGCCTTGGAGCGGATCGGCACGACGTCGGCGGAGGGCGAGGCGGGCGACTTGGCGCGCGGAAGCTCCTTCTCCATCCGGCGGACGAAGGCGCGGACGCGGGGATAGATCTCCTCCCGGAAGCGCTTGCCGTTGAACACGCCGTAGTGGCCGACGTGGGGCTGGATGTAGTCTTCCTTCAGCTCCGTCGGCAGGCTGAGGCACAGGTAGTGCGCGGCCTGGGTCTGGCCGATGCCCGAGATGTCGTCGTTCTCGCCCTCGACCGTAAGCAGCCCAATGTCGGTGATCCGCTCGGGCTTTACGCGGCGGTCCCGATGGTAGAGCTCGCCCTTGGGCAAGAGGTAGCGCTGGAACACCACATCGACGGTCTGGAGATAGAACTCTTCGGTCAGGTCCAGCACCGAAAGGTATTCGTCGTAGAATTCCAGGTGCTTGTCCGCGCTGTCGCCGTCGCCGTCCATCAGGTGGGCGAGGTACTTGCGGTGCGCCTCCTGGTGCTTGTCCAGGTTCATGGACATGAAGCTGGCCAGCTGGACGAAGCCCGGATAGACGCGCCGGCCCGCGCCCAGGTAGGGCGGCGGCACGTTGTAGATCATGTTCGACTCGAACCAGGCGAACGGCCGTTCTTCGGCCAGCTTGTTGGTCACGGTCGGCGACAGGCGCGCGTCGATGGGCGAGCCCATGAAGGTCATGGAGGCCGGGCGGCTTTCTTCCTTGTCCTCGGCCATCAGGGCGGCGGCGGCGAGAACCGGCGGGCCCGGCTGGCAGACGGCGACCACGTGGGGGCGCGGACCCATCTGGCGCAGCATCTCGCGGATGTGGTCGATGTAGTCGTGGAAATCGAAGCGGCCTTCGACGATGGGCACGTCCCGGGCGTTCGTCCATTCGGTGATGAACACCTCGTGGTCCTGGGCGAACGCCTCTACCGTGCCGCGCAGCAGGGTGGCGTAGTGGCCGGACAGCGGCGCGGCGATCAGCAGCGCGGGTTCGATCTCGGTCTTGCCGGCCCGGCGCAGGTCGCTCATGTCGCGGGCGAAGTGGGTCAGCTTGCACCAGGGTGTCGACCAGACCGTCGTCGGCCGCACGCGTACCGCGCAGCCGTTGATGGTCACGCTGTCGATCTTCCAGTCGGGCTTGCCGTATCGGCGGGTAAGGTTGGCGAACAGGTCGGCGGTGGCGAACAGCCGCCGCCCCAGATCGCTGTCGGCCGCCGGATTGAGCGCCGAGCTCCAGAAGTCCCGCGTCGCCAGCGCGGCGAACCGCAGCGGAGAGGCGGCGTAGTAGCCAGCTTCATAGAGGGTGTAGAGCATTCCACCGTGCCTTTGTGCGCCGCAGCATAACATGCGGAACGTTAATAGGCTCCACAAGCGCTACCTTGCGGCAAAGTGGCTCGGGCTCAGCAGCTCGCGGCGTCGGCGCCTTGTTTCATGGCGGCTTTGATCTTCGCTGCGGTCTGCTCGGGCGTCAGGTCGTACGGCAGGACGCAGGCGAACCGGCCCTTGGGGTTCATCAGATAGCTGTAGGCCGCGTGGTTCACCGTGTAGTCGTCGCCCTCTCCGACCTTCTGGTAGTAGACGCGATAGGCCTTGGCGGCGGCGTCCACCTGGGCCGTCGAGCCGGTGAGGCCGATCAGGCGCTTCGGAAAGGCGTCGTTGGCCACATAGGCCTTCATCTGGGCCACCGTGTCCCGCGCGGGGTCCACCGAGATCAGAACCGCCTGGAACCGGTCGGCGTCCGCCCCCAACAGCGGTTCCACCTGACCCAGTTCGAACAGGGTCGTCGGGCAGATGTCGGGGCAGTGGGTGAAGCCAAAGAAGACGACGCTCCACTTGCCCTTGAGAACGTCCTGGTTGACCGTACGCCCCGACGTGTCGACTAACTGGAACGGACCGCCCACGGCGACGGTTTGCGGTTGGGGGCCCAGGACGCCTTTGCGGACGGCGAGACCGGTGAGGATGGCGAGCGCGAGCGCCAGAACCGCGATGAGGGCCAGGATCTTCCTGGACATGTCTGCATTCCTTGCTGCCGCGACGCCCGGCGGCTGCGCATGAGCGAGCCGCCACCGACCGCCGGCCTCGATACGGCTCCCCCCGCCGACGCGCAAGACGTCTGGGACTCGGCGGCGATCCGGCGCGGCCACCTGCGGGTCCGCACCCTGGTGACCTTGCGATGGGTGGTGGTCGGCGGCGAGGTCGCGTTGCTGGCGGCCATGGCTTTCGCCCTGGGCTATCCGGCGCCCTACGCCTTCTGCGCCATGGTGGTGGCGGCCGGCGCCTTCGTGAACGTGCTGACCGGCGTCGCCTCCACGCCCCAGCGGGTGATGGGCGACGGCGAGGCCGTGCTGCAGCTCTCGTTCGACCTCTTGCAGATGTCGCTGCTGCTCGGGTTGATCGGCGGCACGGCCAATCCCTTCATCCTGATCCTTTTGGCGCCGGTGACGCTGGCGGCCGCCACCTTGCCGCTGCGACCGCTGCTGATCCTGGGCGGCCTGGGCTCGGCGCTGTCGATGGTGCTGGCGGTGGTGTCGCTGCCGTACCCTTCGATCGTGCCGGAGCCGCGGTTGTCCCTCGACTTCCGCCTGGCCGCGGGCGTCGCCAACATCGCCGGCATCGCCCTGGTCGCCGGCTACGTCCGCCAGTCGGTGGTGGAGGCCGCGCGGATGGCCCTGGCGCTCGATGTGACCCAGACGGTGCTGGCGCGCGAACAGAAGCTGTCCGCCCTCGGGGGCCTGGCCGCAGCGGCGGCGCACGAACTGGGCACGCCCCTCGCCACGATCTCCATCGTCGCCAAGGAGATGGCGCGCGAGGCGACGCTTCCGCAGGTGAAGGAGGACGCCGAACTCCTGATCGCCCAGGCGGAACGGTGCCGCGAGATCCTGAAGCGCCTAGCCGCCACGCCCGACAAGGCGTCCGACGAGGTTCACGAGCGCCTGTCGTTGCGCCAGCTGGTGCAGGAGGTGATCGAACCCCACGCCAACGCCAGCCGGGAGGTGCGGGTCGAGGCCATCGTTACGGGCGCCAAGGGCGTGAAGACCCCCGACATCCGCCGCCTGCCGGAAGTGACCCACGCCTTTTCGACCTTCGTGGAAAATGCCGTCGACTTCGCGAAGTCCGAGATTTTGGTCTCCGCCCGCTTCGATGCCGAAAGCGTGATCATCGAGGTGCGCGACGACGGCCCGGGCTTCTCGCCGGAAATCCTCGCCAAGCTCGGCGAGCCCTATGTGACCAGCCGGCCCGGCGCCGAAGGGTCGCGCACCGGCCACATCGGGATGGGCCTGGGATTTTTCATTTCCAAAACGCTTTTGGAACGAACCGGGGCCGTCGTGACATTTCACAATGCGAAGCCCCGCGGCGCCGTGGTTGCTGCCAAGTGGCCTCGCTCATTGGTTGAGGCGACCTGATGGACACGCTGCAAAGCTTGCAGAAATTCGCCGAGGTGCGACAGTCTGACGCAAGCAAGAGGGACGACGCATGACCGACCTGTCAGCTGAAGTCACGGCCTTGGCCGACCGGAGCCTCCTGGTGCTCGACGACGATGCGCCGCTCCGGACCCGGCTGGGACGCGCCCTCGAGCAGCGCGGTTTCGAACCCACCCTGGTCGGCAGCGTGCAGGAGGCCATCGCCGCCGTGAAGGTCCACGCGCCAGCCTACGCCGTGCTGGACATGCGGCTGGAGGACGGGTCGGGCCTGAAGGTCGTCGAGGCGGTGCGCGATGCGCGGCCGGACGCGAAGATCATCATGCTCACCGGCTACGGCAACATCGCCACCGCCGTGCAGGCCGTGAAGGCGGGGGCGGTGGACTACCTCTCCAAACCCGCCGACGCCGACGACGTGGTGCGCGCGCTTCTGGCCCGCGGCGACACGGCCCCGGCCCCGCCCGAGAACCCGATGAGCGCCGACCGCGTGCGTTGGGAGCACATCCAGCGGGTCTACGAGCTCTGCAACCACAACGTCTCCGAGACGGCCCGCCGCCTCAACATGCACCGGCGCACCCTCCAGCGCATCCTCGCCAAACGGGCGCCGCGCTAGAGCTCCGTCGCCGCGACGCCGCCGGCTCGTAGGGCCGCGAGCCGGGCGAAGGCGAGGGTGAGGGCTTTGCGGCGTGCGCCGGCCAGGGGCTCCACCGGCGCCTCGCGCAGGATCGCGCCGCCGAAGCCGTCGGCGACGATCAGGCCGGGTTCGTCCGGAAGGATGTCGCGCGGGAACTCGGGCGCCACCGCGAAGGCGAAGGCGTCGCAGTAGGGGCGGTACTCCGGCCACTTCACGTCCACGCGGAAATCCTCGATCCCCGATTTCACCTCGACGATGAAGATCTGGCCCTTGGGTCCCAGCGCCATCAGGTCGGCGCGCCGGCCGTTCGGCAGCGTCACCTCCGCGAGCGGCGCATAGCCCAGCGCCGTCAGCAGGCGTGCGGCGCCGCGGGTGACGGTGGCCGTGGTCTCGGGACGGGAGACGGTGACGATCGTGACGTCCATCCCGCCACCTTGTTCCGCCTTCGTTCCGAATTCAACCCGTCCGTCAGCTCCGCGGTGGGATCGGAAACTCAAGCCGGCCCACGTCGAAGCCGAGTTGGCGGATGCGGGCGAGGGCCTGGGTGCGGATGGCGGCCGGCAGGGTGGGCTTCTGCGACATGAGCCAGAGATACTTGCCGTTGGCCGTGGCGAGGACCAGCCAGCCCTGCTCCGGGCGATGCTCGACCACGACATAATCCTGGCTCACCACGCCACCGAAGAAGCTCATCTTGAACTTGGCGTTGGTGTGGGGGTCGGCGACCGTGGCCTTGGCCTTCCAGACCTTCAGCGGTCCGTCCGGGCTATCCTTGCGGCACGACTGCACCACGGCGAAGCCCTTGGCCTGCGGCGTCCAGTCCGAGGCGCCGGCCTGGCAGTCCTTCTGCAGGACGTTCGGCACGCGGGCGACCTCGTACCAGCGGCCCATCATCTTGGAGAGTTCGATGCGCCCGACCGGCTCCACCGCGGCGATGGCCGAAACGGGGGCGAGCATCAGGCAGGCCGGTACGGCGGCGAGGATGAGGCGCTGGATCATGCTGCAGTGCAATAGAGGAAGGTTGAGCGAAAATGAACGCCCTCGGCGCGCGATATAGGGACGCACGCGCCGGATGACCAGCCGCTGAACAGCTTGGTCAGGAGTCTTACCGGCCGACAGCAGAACGCCCGCCCGAGATCCCGGGCGGGCGTTCGGTCGTTGAGCGCGGAGGCCTACTCGGCCGCGATCAGGACCTGCTTGGCCTTGTCGGCGAAGTTGATCTCCTGGAGGTAGCGGATCCCCTCCTCGGCGATGGCGTCGCCCACCATGACGTCACCCTCGGCCTTCAGCTCGTCGATGTCGACGTACATGGCGTAGAAGGCGCGCGTGCGCTCGGTGATGATGCCGGCGTTCAGCAGGGTCTTCACCAGCACGCGGAAGATGTTGGTCTGCTCCTTCATCCCCTCGCGGCGCGTCTCGTCGGTGATGATCTCGGCCAGTTCGGCGATGACCACGTCCGGGTCGAGGCCGAACTCTTCATAGAGGCTGCGCTGCTGGGTCGGGCCCACCAGGTTGAACAGCAGGGTCTGGAAGCACTGCGCCGCCCAGAGCTCGATGATCTCGTGCTCCTTCTCCGACAGGTGCGGGATGGTGCGGTCGGCCCAGATCTTCCCGAACTTGTGGTGGAAGGCCTCGTCGGTCATGACGAGCTGCATCAGCTTCTTGCAGAGCGGGTCGTTGCTCACCTTGAAGAAGGTGGCGAAGGCGCCCATCGCCAGGCCTTCCACCAGCATCTGCATGCCGATGATCTTCTTGTAGACCTCGGGGCTGCCGATGATGTCGACCAGCAGCGCCTTCAGGGTCGGGCCGCATTCCACCGGCCGGCCCCAGCGGGCCTTGATGTACTTGGCGAAGGCCGTGACGTGGCGGGCCTCTTCGCGGGTCTGGTTGGCGGCGTACTCCTGCGCGCCCTGGTCCTTCAGCACATGGCAGAGGCTGGCCGACAGGTTCAGCGCGCCCTGCTCGCCGTGCAGGATGGAGGAGAAGCTGCGCAGGGCGAACTGGTTGACGAAGCGGATGCGGTCCTTGGGGTTGGACAGGCGGTCCGAGACGTACTTGGTCTGCAGGGAGACGACCATGTCCTCCGGCAGGATCATCTCGTTCTCCATGTCGAAGGGCTCGGAGAAGTCGATGTACTTGGGATCAAGCGGATCCCAGAAGTGGTCGTGGGTGGCGCTGATGATCTTGTCGAAGGCGGTCGAGCGATTGCCGTACCGGTCAAGCTCCAGCATGGACTCGAAGTCGTCGGGTGCGACGGCGTCGTAGATGATGTCCTTGGTGATGTTGCCGTCGGCGGCCATTCGGTTGCTCCTCGCCTGTTGTTGGCGGCAGCATGCGATCTGAACGGTGATCAGTCAAGGAAAGTGACGCAAGTGTCACTTTCCTGACCATGCGCCATCGAACCGCGACGTGGCTACTTTGCCTCGGCCATCCCCTTCATGGTCGCCATGACACCGGCGAACATCTGCTGGCGGCGCATCTTGTTGGCTTCCCGCTGGTCGGCGGGCACCGTCGTCTGGTCGAAGAACAGGCTGTAGACGAGCTTGGAGCTGGTCTTGCTGACGGGGCGGATCTCGACCGTGCCATGGTACAGGATCTTCGGATCGATATCGGCGTAGGTGTAGGACATCGGGGTGACCGCCACGATCACCTCCTCGATACGGCCGGCGATCTTGCGCAGGGCGCCCAGCTCGCCGTCCTTGCCCTGGGTGATCTCGCAGGTGGTCTTCAGCCACGCGCCGATGTCGCAATAGCCTTTCACCTTGGCCCAAGCCGTCTCCGCGGGGACGTTGAGCGTCGTCTCCTGGACAATGGAGACGTAGTCGCCGGCGGCCTGGGCGGCCCCGGCCAGACTCAGCGCGGCAGCCCCGGCCGCGAGGCCGGCGAACGGTCGGAATGTCATGTTTCTCTCCCCCATCTGGTCGCCGGCACTGTGGACGGGCCATACCGGTTTTCGCAAGCGCGGAGCGTGCTGGGTCAAGGATTGCGGGGGTCGATCTCGAAGCCGAGGATGCGCGGGTCGCCGCAAAGCCGCTCGGCGAGCTGGCGGGTTTGGCTGCCGCTAGGCCCGCGCAGGGACGCGCCGAGCTCGATGGCGCCTCCGCCGTCGAGCAGCCTGTGCCTGACCGAGCGCGGCTGGAGCTTCAACTCGGTCAGCAGGTCGAGGAAAGCGTCCTCGGGGAACGGGCCTTCGCGGCGGTAGCGAACACAGACGTCGATGACGTCGCCGCTGGGCAGGCGGCCCTCGATGCGGCGGAACAGGGTCAGGACCGCCACGGTGGCCACCGTGCCGCCGATGGCCAGGCCATAGGCTCCGACGCCGTACAAGGTGCCGAGGGCCGACGTCACCCAGAGCGAGGCGGCGGTCGTGAGCCCGTGCACCGACAGCCCCGACCGGAAGATGACGCCGCCGCACAGGAAGCCGATCCCCGTCAGGATGCCGTGCGCCATCCGCACCGGATCTATGCGGACGACGTCATAGGGGGTGTCGTCCGTCAGCCAGGAGAGCTGGTGCACGGCCAGCAGCATCAGTAGCGCCGAGGCCAGCGCAACCAGCGCATGGGTGCGAAGACCTGCGGCATGTCCGCCGGACTCGCGCTCGAAGCCGATCGCCGCGCCCGCCGACAGCGCGGCGAGGATCGGGAGCGCATAGGCGGTGAAGATCGCTTCCATGCGACGCCAAGGCTCGAGCGTCGCCGCAGGTTCCCGCTAGAGGAAGGTGGGGACCAGGTAGAGGGCGGCCAGGACCACGATCGCGATCACCAGGATCAGGCCCGCCCTGGGATTGGATCCGAGAAAGGACTCGCGCGGACGCTTGGGTTTGGGCGCGGGTTTCCGCGCCGCCTTCTCGCGCTCCTGCCTGTAGCGGCGCAGGTCGGTGACGCGCGGGTCCTCGCGTTCGGGGCCCTTGGGAGGCGGCTTGGCCATCAGCCTGTGAGCTTCTCCAGGTCCTCGGCCGAGATGTCGGCGTTGGAATAGACGTTCTGCACGTCGTCGTCGTCTTCCAGGGTCTCGATCAGCTTCATCAGCGTGCCGACCGCATCGCCTGAGAGCGGGGTGAGGGCCTTCGGCTTCCACGCCAGCTTGGTCGACTGGGCCGGGCCCAGGGCGGCCTCGAGCGCCGTCGACACATCGGAGAGTTGCTCGAAGGCGGTGTAGATCGTGTGGCCGTCCTCGTCGGACTCCACGTCGTCGGCGCCGGCCTCGATGGCGGCTTCCATGACCTTGTCTTCGGACCCGGCCTTGGCGTCGTAGGTGATCTGGCCCACGCGATCCCACATGAACGAGACCGAGCCGGTTTCGCCCAGGTTACCGCCGCACTTGGTGAAGGTGGAGCGCACCGTCGAGGCCGAACGGTTGCGGTTGTCGGTCAGCACCTCGACGATGACGCCAACGCCGCCGGGGCCGAAGCCCTCGTACCGGATTTCGTCATAGGACTCCGCGTCGCCGCCGGAGGCCTTCTTGATCGCCCGGTCGATCACGTCCTTGGGCAGTGACTCGGCCTTGGCGTTGTTCACCGCCAGGCGCAGGCGGGCGTTCATGGCGGGATCGGGCAGGCCCATCTTGGCCGCCACCGTGATCTCGCGCGAGAGCTTGGAGAACAGCTTGGACCGGGCGCTGTCGGCGCGGCCCTTGCGGTGCATGATGTTCTTGAACTTTGAGTGTCCGGCCATGGTCCCGAGCGGAAGTCGTGAGTGCGAGGTCGGGCCTTCTACCTCAGGCGGGGCCGGACAAGGAACCCCCGCCGAAGCCGCGGGTTAGGCCGTGGCGTCAGCTGGAGCATCGCCATGACCCTGCCCACCGAGGAGTTCACCCCGGAACAGCCGAGCGGAGACCTCGTCCATTGGATGGAGCCCGGCCGCCTTCGGTTCGGGACCGCGGGTGTGTCGGCCGCCGCCGTGACCGCCTTCGCCCTGGGAGTGGCCACGGCGTTCGGCGCCCTGGCGGCGTTCCGCTACCTGGCGCCGCGCCGCGAGGGATTGCCCCCCTGGCGCTGGCGTCGCGGACCCTTGCACTAGGTCAGGCGGCGATCGCCGTGCGCCGCCGGCGGATCGCAGAGCCGATCGCGCCGAAGCCCAGGATCATCATCGCCCAGGTCGCCGGCTCCGGCACCACCGTGGAAGGCGGCGGGATGTCGTAGTTGGTGAAGCCTGGCGTATGGATCTCGCCATTGGCCGTCAGGCCCGCGAACACCGCGGTGCCCTCGATGAAGTTGCCGATGGTGGCTTGCGCATGGGTCGCCAGGACCGAGCCGTACCAGGCCTTGGAGCCGAAATCCAAGGTCGTGGCTTCGTAGAAGTTCCAGATGACCTTGGTGCCCAGGTTGGCCGGGCCGTTGAAGTTGAACCCGCCCGGCAGACTGATGTTCGCGCCCGCGACGTTGATCACCACCATGTCGTAGTCGGTGGGGAAAACGAACTTCAGGTCGCTGGTGGTCGCGAGCGCGGCGCTCAGATTGTCGATGCTGAACACGGCGACGCCCGAGCCGGCGCCCGCGTCGAACTTCAGGTTCGAGCCGTCCAGCGTGGTCGTGTCGGTGGAGTCGAGGTTCTTCAGGTAGAGCGAGAGCTCGTCCAGGTTCGCGAACATGGTGTCACGCTCGGCCGCAAGGGTCGCGCCCAGCCCGGCGACCTGCACGGCGGTGTCGGGGGAGTTCACGTTGGTGTTCGAGAGCGTGCCGCCATAGCTCAGCACCTGGGCCCCCGCGCTCTGGAATTCCACGCCGCTGGCGACGTTGCCGCCGACCTTGATGTCGCCCCAGGTGTTCTTCTTGCCGCCTTCGACATTGCCGACCACCGTCAGGCCCGTGCCCGACAGATTGTCCATGTTGAACTGCGTGGCTTGGCCCTTCAGGGCGCCGCCGACGAAGCCGCGGCCCTCGACCTCGCTGGTGGTCGTGACGTCCCCCTTCACGATGAGGTTGTAGTAGCTCATCGAGTCCAGAGCGGCGTTCAGCTCGGTGACGCCGGCCTGCGCGGCCGTGGCGCCCAGGACGATGGCGGCGGTGGACGCCGCCAGAAGGCGAATACGCATGTGAATTTCCCCGACCTTCGCGACCTCGGGCCGCGAAACTGCCCTTGCCGTTAGCCAAGGCAGAGCTTTCGCGCAACGCGACTCGCCGCAGAGGGGATAATGGCGCCGTCTGGCGCTCAAAAGCCGGTCAATTCCCGACCGGCTCCCGCGTCAACGCGAACGCCGCGCGCCGGCGGCGGAGCGCCCCGCCGATCACGCCGAAGCCCAGGATCATCATCGCCCAGGTCGCCGGCTCCGGCACGGCCGTGCCGGACAGCGCCGTGAGGCCAGGGGCCGCGAGGCCGTTCATCCGGATCTCGCCGTTCTGGATCATGCTGGCCGCGACGACCGAACCCGAAACGAAGTTGTTGTTCTTGATCTGCGCCTCGGGCGCCAGGATCGAGCCGTACCAGGACTTGGAGCCCAGATCGACGCTGGTGGCCTCGTAGAAGTTCCAGATCACGTTGGAGCCGAGGCCGGCCGGGCCATTGAAGTTGATGCTGCTGGGCAGGCTGACCTTCAGGCCGCCGACATTGATGATCACCGCGTCGTAGCCCGTCGGGGCGTTGAAGATCAGCTGGCTGCGGTTCTTCAGGGCCGCGTTGAGGTCCGAGATGGCGAACACCGCCACGCCCGTGCCGGATCCAGCGTCGAAAATCGCCTGCTGGCCGCCTGCGGAGTAGGTAAGAGAGTGGGTCGGGTCGAGCCCGGCGAAGAAGTCGGACGTCGCCACGAGATCGGTGGCGAGGCTCGCGGTCGTCTCGGCGATCGCCGCCTGGATGCCGTCGGCGCTGTGGTCCCCGCCGTGCTTGGTCCCGTTCGAACTGCTGACCGCGCCGCCGTAGTAGATGTCCTTGGCGTTGGTGTTCGACACGTTGCCGTCGGAATAGACCGACGCGCCGTTGGCGTTGACCTTCTTGACGTTGCCCTCGGCGTAGACGCTGCCGCCGCCGTTCATGTTGGCGCCGGAGTCCAGGTTCCCGCCGACCTTCACCGAACCGCCGTTGTTGATGTTCTTGGCGCCGCCGGTGACGTTGCCGCCCACGGTCAGGGCCACGCCCCCCGCCTGGCTGCCGGGGCTGGTCATGTAGTTGGACGAGCCGCCGGAAAGATTGCCGCCGACGAAGGTCCGGCCCTGCACCTGCGAGCTGGACTGCAGGTCCTTCAGGACGATCAGGTTGTAGTCCCGCATGGCTTGCAGGCCCGCGTTGACGGACTCGGCGTTCGCCGTGGCCGGCAGCGGCGCGGCCGAGGCGGCGGACGCGGTGGCCAGGGCGAGGCCGCCGGCGATGGCGAAGAGGGGGCTGCAGAGACGCATCGACGACCTTACGAACGGCAAAGGTTAAAAGACGCTTGGGCGTCCGGCGCTTTCGGACCCCAGCGGCCGTGCCCTATGCCCGGGCCCGCCTTGGCGACGCAGACTGCGAGATGTCGCAGTCACAGGCGCTGCTACTCAAATTGGGGCGTCAGGGCGTGACGGGCTCGCAGTCGAACCGGTCGATGAGGCCGCCCCGGAGCCGGTAGACCGCGTCCTGGGGGACGTCCTGGTCCAGCGTCGCCTGGCGATCGAGATCGGCATAGACGCCCCGCGCCAGGCGCCCCCACACGCCGTGGCTGACCGCGATGACCCGGCGCTCGCCCTCCGGCGGCAGGGAGCCCAGCCAGTCCGAGGCCCTGGCGGCGACCTCCTCGAAGGTCTCGCCGCCGGGCGCGCCAAAGAACCACTCCCGGGTCTTGAAGACCTCGGGGTGGATGTGGGCGATCTCCGAGCGCAGCCGGCCCTCCCACTCGCCGCAGCAGATCTCGGCGAGGCGCGCGTCGATCTCGATCGGGAGGCCCGTCGCCTCCGCCACCATGGCGGCCGTCCTGCGCGCGCGGCCGATGGGGCTGGAGACCAGCCGGAAGCGGCCGCCGTCGTGGCGGACCAGGTCGGCGACCAGGCCCGCCATGGCGCGAGCCTGACGCTCGCCGAGCGGCGTCAGGTCGCTTTCTGTGTGGCCTTGGATGCGGCCTTCGCGATTCCAGAAGGTTTCGCCATGACGCATCAGCAGGATCATCGCTTGCGGCGCACCACCGGATGCGATGTGGAGAGGCCGCCGTCCACCGCCAGGGTTTGGCCGTTGACGTACGACGCCTCGTCCGAGGCGAGGAAGAGGGCGGCCGCCGCGATCTCCTCGGGCTCGCCGTACCGCGTGGTCGGATTGAGCTGGCCGATCTTGTCTTCGTTGCCGCGCGCCCGCGCGCCGTCGAAGATCGGTTTGGTCATGCCGGTCTCGATCAGGCCCGGGGCGACGGCGTTGACCCGGATGCCCGTGCCGTAGAGCTCGTTGCAGGCGGTCTGGACGAGGCTGATCACGCCCGCCTTCGACGCCGAATAGGCCGGTCCGCCCGCGCCGGAGCGGATGCCTGCCACCGAGGCGGTGCAGATGATCGAGCCCTTGCCGTTGGGGATCATGGCCTCTGACGCGTACTTCACCCCCAGGAACGCCCCGATCAGGTTCACCCGCAGGATCTCGGCCCAATAGTCCGCGGTCTGCTCGTGGAGCGGGGCGAAACCGCCTGAGATGCCGGCGTTGGCCCAGAACACGTCCAGGCTTCCGAACTCCGACTGCGCCCGGGCGACCAGCGACTGCACGAAGGCGTCGTCGCCGGCGTCGCCCTTCAGGGCCACGGCCTTGCCGCCCGCCGCCTTGATGGCCTCGGCCGTCTCGTCGACGCCATCGGCGCGATCGGCGATGACCATGTTCGCGCCCTCGGCCGCGAAGAGCTTCGCCGAGGCCCGGCCGATGCCGCTGGCCGCGCCGGTGATGACGGCCGTGCGGCCGGAAAGTCGTCCCATGGATTTCCTCGTTCTCTCAGGCGTTAGTCTTGGCTCGGGTCGCCGCGGCGCAGATCGCGTCGGCGAACACGTCGTACAGGCCGGGCGGCAGGTCGTGGCCCATCCCCGGGATCATCCGCAGCTCGGCCCCCGGGATGGCGGCGGCCGTGGCCTCGCCCCCCACTGGCTGCACCAGGGGATCGTCCGCGCCGTGCAAGACGACGGTGGGGACCCCGATGCGGCGCAGCTCTTCGGTCCGGTCGCCGTCCGCGCCGATGGCGGCGCGCTGGCGGCCCACCCCGGCGGGGTTGAAGGCGCGCCGATGCTCGGCGATCACCCGCTCGCGCAGCTGGGCGTCGCTCCAGGGGTAGCCAGGGCTGCCGATGGTGCGGGCGTTCTTCATCCCGTGCGCGACAAAGGCCTCGTAGTCCGCCTCGGGGCTGGGCGGCGGATTGCTGATCACCGCCATGGCCTCCGGGGTGGCGACCACGTTCCCCGACGGGGCGGACATGATCGACGTCATGGAGAGCACGCGGTCCGGATGGTCGATGGCCATCCGCTGCACGATCATCCCGCCCATCGACACGCCCGCGATGTGCGCGCGGGCGACGCCGGCCGCGTCCAGCACGGCCACGCCATCAGCCGCCATGTCCTTCAGGGTGTAGCGCTCGGTGGGCCAGGTGGAGAGGCCGGTGTCGCGGTTGTCGAAGCGGATGGTACGATAGCCGCGGCCGACCAGGATCTCGCAGAACGCCTCCGGCCAGCGGGTCATCTGGGAGCCCAGGCCATTGACCAGCAGGACGGCTTCCGGCCGATCGTCGCCGAAGGTCTGGTACTCCAGCTCGACGTCGCCGTTACGGGCTTTCGGCATCGCGTGTCCCTCCTTGCACATACCCTGTTGGTTGCACGCCAACGCCTGCGGCGATCCTGGCGCGTGAATCGACTGGTCTTCGCCGGGCTTGTGCGCCAATCATGGTCGTAAGAAACGCCTGGGGGGAGGGCTGAGCGAAGGCATGCGTGTGATCGTTCCCCTATTGCTGTCCCTGGCGATGTGGGCGTTCATCCTGCTCGGCCTTGCGGGCCTGTGGCTGAAGATCTTCGGGCGCTAGGGTATCAGCAGCACCCGGCCCACGGCCTGGCGGCTCTCGATGTAACGGTGCGCCGCCGCCGCGTCCGACAGCGGAAATTCCTTGTCGATCAGCACCTTGAGCTCTCCGCGGGCGACGTCTTCGATCAGGCGCTGGATATTCTTCTGCACCCGGTCGGTGGCGATCTCGGCGCCCAGGAAGACGCCCGACAGGCTCCGATTGCCGCCCATCATCGAGCCGACGTCCACCGTCATCGGCTCGCGCCCCGCCTGGCCCACCATCGAGACGCGGCCCCGATAGGCAAGGCTCAGAATCGACGACTGCAGCGTGGGGCCGCCCACCGAATCGACGATCACGTCGCAGCCCTTCTTGTCGGTGAGGCGCATGACCTCCTGCACGACGTCGTGGGTTTTGTAGTTGATGCCGTGGGTCAGGCCGTAGGCCTTGAGCCGTTCCAGCCTCTCGTCCGACGAGGCCGTGGCCAGCACCATCGAGGCGCCGGCGCGGGCCGCAAGCTGGATCGCCGCCACGCCCACGCCGGAGGCGCCGGCCTGGACCAGCACGACCTCGCCCTTCTTCATCCGGCCGAACTCGAACAGGCAGTCGTCGGCCGTGCCGAAGGTCACCGGGATCACGGCGGCCTCGCGCGTGCTGAGCCCGTCAGGAACCTTCCAGGCGGTTATGGCCGGAACGGCGCGCAGCTCGGCATGGCTGCCGAACGCGCCGGTCGTGCAGACCTTGTCGCCGACCTTGAACTTGCTGACCTCGGCGCCGACCTCGACCACTTCGCCGGCCGCCTGGTAGCCGACCACGTGCGGGTTCGTCATCAGCGGCCCGCGCCACCGGTTCAGGGTGTCGCCCCCTTCGATGGACACCGCCTCGACGCGGATGACGATGCCCTTGGGGTGGCATTGGGGATCGGGAACGTCCTCGTACTTCAGGACGTCGGGCCCACCGTTCTCGTAATAGACTGCGGCTTTCATCGGACGCTCCCTCAAACGCTTGTTTGAGTGAACTCCTCTCACGCACCGGCAGGCCCGTCTAGCCGTTCCGTTTCACGTAGTTGCGGATCGAAGAGATGATGTGGTCCTGATCGGCGTCGGTCAGGTAGGCGTGCATGGGCAGGGCCAGCACTTTCCCCGCGGCGGCTTCCGTCACCGGCAGGCCGCCGGGCTGAGGATAGCCGGCGTAGGGCGCCTGCTGGTGCAGGGGCACGGGATAGTAGACGGCGGTCGGCACGCCCTCGGCCTTCAGGTGGGCCGCCAATCCGTCGCGGTCGTCGGTCTCGATGACGTACTGGGCCCAGACCGAGACGCCGCCCTCGATCACCGGCGGGGCGCGGACCACATCGCCGAGACCCTCGGCGTAGCGGGCGGCCACCTTGTTTCGCGCGGCGATCTCGTCGGCGAAGATGGTCAGCTTTTGGAGCAGGACCGCGGCCTGGATCGTGTCCATCCGGCTGTTCATCCCGACCCGCATGTTCAGGTACTTGGGGTCGTGGTCGAAGGTGCGCCCCTCGAGGTCGGACTTCGCCGCCTGGCCATGGACGCGGAGCGACACCAGCAGGTCGTGGAACCGGGCGTCCTTGCTCAGCACCGCGCCGCCGTCGCCGTAGCAGCCCAGAGGCTTGGCGGGGAAGAACGAGGTGGTGGTGACGTCCGCCCAATGGATCGGGTGCTGGCCGCCCAGGGTGCAGCCGAAGCCCTGCGCCGAATCCGAGATCAGCTTAAGCCCATGCTTGTCGCAGACCGCGGCGATCGCGGGATAGTCCGCCGGCTGGCCGAACAGGTCGACGGCGATCACGGCGCGGGGGGTCAGCTTGCCGTCCGCCTTCACCGCCGCGATGGCGGCGTCCAGCTTCGCCGGGTCGAGGTTGTAGGTGTCGGGCAGGACGTCCACGAAAACCGGCGAGGCGCCCACCAGCGGCATGGCCTCGGCGGTGGCCGCGAAGGTGAAAGACGGACAGAAGACGGCGTCGTCGGCCCCGATCTCCCAGGCCATCAGGGGCAGGACCAGGGCCTCGGTGCCCGAACCGCAGGACAGCGCGTGCGGCGCCTGGCCGAAGGCGGCGAGCTCGGCTTCGAACTGGGCGATCTCGGGGCCCATGATGTAGGCGCCCGAGCGCACGACCTTGAGGATGGCATCCTCGAGGGGCTGGCCCAGCCGCTGGCGCTGGGACTGCAGGTCGATGAAGGGGATCATGGCCGCGGCTTATGCCCTGCGTCGGCGCACCGGGCCAAACACGCTTGGTTTCCCTTCTTTTCCCGCGGCCTCTCGTCCCTTCCTTAAGGGGAGGGACAGGCTGCGCAGCAGCCCGGGTGGGGGATGAAGGGCTACGTTCAGCGCCCGGTCGCCACGGCCCCACCCGTCTGTCGCTTCGCTCCATCCCCCCTCCCCATTAAGGGAGGGATGAAGCGCCTCACTCCTTGTAGATCGTCCCGTCCTTCATCACGAACCCGACCTGCTTGAGCACCTCGACGTCCTTCAGGGGATCGCCCGCGACGGCGATGAGGTCGGCGGCGTGGCCCGGGGTCAGCCGGCCGGCGACGGACGAGATCTGCAGATGGTCGGCGGCGTGCACGGTTGCTGACTGGATCGCCTCCAGCGGGGTCAGGCCCGCCTTGACCAGCAGGCCGAACTCCCCGGCGTTGTCGCCGTGGGCCGAGACCCCGGTGTCGGTGCCAAAGGCGATCTTCACGCCGGCGGCGTGGGCGCGGCGGGCCATGTCCAGCATCTTGGGGCCAGCCTCCAGCGCCTTCGCCGACTGCGCCGGCGTCAGGAAGTTGTTGGGGCCGCTGGCCACCCGATAGACGAAGTCTCCGGCCATCAGCGTCGGCACCAGATAGGCGCCGTTCTTCTTCATCAGGGCGATGCCCTCGGCATCCAGATAGGTGCCGTGCTCGATGGAATCGCCGCCGGCCTTCATGAAGCTGACGATGCCGTCCCCGCCGTGGGCGTGGGCGGTCACTCGCCGGCCCATCCGGTGGGCGGACTCCACGATCGCCTCCAGTTCCTCTTCGGCGAACTGCTGGGCCAGGCCCGCGGCGGTGTTGGAGAGCACACCGCCGGTGGCGGTGATCTTGATCACGTCCGCGCCCTTCCAGACCTGCTCGCGCACGGCCCGCGCGCAGTCGGCCGCGCCGGAGCAGACCGACCCGGGCCGCAGCACGTGCATCACGTCCTCGCGATAGCCGTTCACGTCGCCGTGGCCGCCGTGGACCGATATGGCCGAGCCGGCCGCCAGGATCCGCGGGCCGGGCACGTCGCCCAGGGCGGTCGCCTTGCGCAGGGCGAAGACCGCCTCGTTGTCGCCGCCCAGGTCGGCCACCGTGGTGAATCCGGCCATCAGGGTCTTCTTCGCGTAGCGCGCGCCGACCATGGCCTGCTCGGCCGAAGACTGGGTCACCTCCTCCAGGCGGGCGTTCGGGTTCTGCTGGCCGGTGATGTGGACGTGACTGTCGATCAGGCCGGGCAGTACGAAGCCGTCCTTCAGGTCCACGACCTTGCCGCCGGGCTCGGAGATGTAGCCGTCGGCGACACGCACAACCTTGCCGCCCTGGATCACCAGGGTCTTCTGCGTCTCGACCTTGCCGGTGGCCGGGTCGAGCAGGACGCGTCCGGCCTGGACGAAAGTGGTGGCCTGGGCCTGCGCCAAGCCCGGCGTGGCGACGATGGCGGCGAGCGCGGCGCCGAGGATGAAGGCCTTCACGGAATGGTCCCCCAGAAGCAAAACTGACGGGACCGTAGGTTCGAAGCCCGAAAAGCGCCAGCCAGAAGACTGGGGGCGCGTCAGCGCCGAAAGATCACCGCCAAGGCGCCAAGCGCGCCAAGGCGATGCAGGCCCCTCCGACCTCTTGGCGTTCTTGGCGTCTTCGCGGTCGGATGCCGCGCCTGCGCCATGCCTCAGATCTGTCGCGCACGGCCTTCCCAGTAGGGTGCGCGCACCTTGCCGCGCTGGATCTTGCCGGCCTCGGACCGGGGCAGGCTGGTCACGAAGTCGAGACTGCGCGGGACCTTGAAGCTGGGCAGGCTGTCGCGGGCGAAGGCCAGGATCTCCTGCTCGAGCAGGTCGGAGGGCTCGTAGCCCGGCTTCAGCAGGATGACCGCCTTGACCTGCTCGCCCCACTCGTCGTGCGGCACGCCCACCGTCGCGCTGTCGGCCACCGCCTCGTGCTTGATCAGCTCGTTGTCGATCTCCTGCGGGTAGATGTTCACTCCGCCCGAGATGATCGTCTCCGCGCTGCGCCCGGTGAGGAACAGGTACCCATCCTCGTCGAAATAGCCCATGTCACCCATGGTGAAATAGTCGCCGACGCGGCTGGCCTGGGTCTTCTTCTCGTCCTTGTAGTAGGTGAAGCCGCCGCCGGGCGGCAGCTGGTGATAGATCGTCCCCGAGACGTTCGGCGGGCACTCGTTCCCCTGCTCGTCCAGGATCTTGGAGCCCAGGAGCTCGGGGCGCTTGCCCACCGAGCCGGGCTTCCGCAGCCACTCTTCCGAATTGATCATGAAGCCCGCGCCGCCTTCCGATCCGGCGTAGTACTCGCTCAGCACCGGGCCGAACCAGGCGATCATGGCGTGCTTCACCTCGGGCGGGCAGGGCGCCGCGCCGTGGACGATGTACTTCACCGAGGAGATGTCGTGGCGGGCCTTCACCTCGTCGGACAGGGCCAGCAGGCGCTGGAACATGATCGGGACCAGGTGCATGTGCGTCACGCGCTGGGCGGCGATGGTCCGCAGCGTGTGTTCGCTGTCCCATTTGTCGAGGAAGACCAGGGTCGCGCCGGCGCCCATGGCGGCGCGAACGTCGAAGGCGAGCGGGGCGGCGTGATAGGCCGGGCCGGCGCAGAGCTGGACCGAGTCCTTGTCGTAGCCGCGCAGGGCGTACATCGCCTGGGGCGTGATCACCGGCGTTGGGCGGAAGACACCCTTGGGCCGGCCCGTGGTGCCGGAGGTGTAGAGCATCTGGTTGCCCAGGACCGGATCGTCGATGTCCGAGCCGTCGAGCCCCGCCAGCGCCGCGTCGTAGTTGACGAACCCGTCCAGATCGCCGCCGACGGCGATCTTGATCTTCAGGTCGGGCGCCTGCGCCGTGGCGGCGACGGCGGCCGAGATGCGGGTCTCCACGAACACCGCCTGGGCCTCGCAGTCGTTGAGGATGTAGGCGATCTCGTCGGCCGTGAGGTGCCAGTTGATCGGGGTGATCCGGAACCCGGCGCGCAGGGTGGCCGACTGGACCTCCAGGAACTCGTGGCGGTTGGACATGGCCAGCGCCACCGCGTCGCCCGCCTTCAGGCCGGCCTTGCGCAGCAGGCGGACGATCCGGTTCGCGTTGGCGTTCACCTCGGCGAAGGAGCGACGGGTTCCGTCCGGATCGACCACGGCCGCCTTGTTGGGCTGCACATCGGCCCAGACCGCCATGGTCATGCCGTTGAGGGCGGCCGCCTCGAGCCGCTGGTTCAGGTCCTGCCGTTCGAGCACCGCGTCCATGGCATCTCCTCCGCGTACAGATTTACACTGTATCGTGATCTATCTTCGAAAGAGAATGGCACGCGGAGGGCGGTGACGCCTAGGCCTTCATGCGACGGAACACCCAGCCGCCGACCGTCGCGCCCACGGCGGTCAGGAACGTGCCCCAGGTGATGTCGATCAGGGTGATGTGCGTGGACCAAACCTTGAGCGTCGCCTGGTTGGTCAGGTCGTAGGTGGCGTAGCAGAGGGCCCCCAGCATCCCGCCCGTGACGGTGGTCTTCAGCAGGGGCTTGTCGCGGGTCGGCCAGATCGCCAGGGCCAGGATGCCGAGGATGTAGGCGAAGTAGAACACCACCGCGGGCGGGAGCCTCGCCGAGGGCAGGGCCACCGGCTCAAGCGTCGGGAAATACACCTTCGGCCCGAACTGGGTCAGCCAGACGATGTCCAGCGCCAGGACCACGAGGGCCGTGGCGAAATAGGTCGCGATCAATCGGATCATTCGGTGTCCCCCCGGGCCCTAGGCCGGCCGCAGCCGATAGTGGCTCACGCCCCACTCGGTCCCGCCACGGTGGCCGAAGAGGCCGGCGGTGGCGAGGAAGAACAGCCGCCAGCGCCGATGCCAGAGCGTCGCGTCCTTGCCGTAGGTGGCCTCGAGCACCGGCCGGATGTTGGCGATGTTCCGGTCGTACAGGCCCAGCCAGTCGAGCGCGGTCCTCTCGTAGTGCTTGCCGCTCCAGCGCCAGTCCTGCTCGACCAGGAACAGGTCGGGGAACTGGGCCATCAGCCCGTGGCTGGGCATCACGCCGCCCGAGAAGAAGTACTTGCCGATCCAGTCGGCCTCATCGTTGAGGTCGAAGCGATACGGCGTCGTCCTGTGCGTGAAGACGTGGATGAACAGCCGGCCGTCGGGCTTCAGCCAGGTCTTCACCCGCCCGAGCAGGGCGCGCCAGTTCGACATGTGCTCGAACATCTCGACGGACACCACGCGGTCGAACGCGCCGGGCGCCTCGAAGTCGTTCATGTCGCAAGTGATCACCTCCAGGTTCGACAGGCCGCGTTCCTGGGCGCGGGCCAGGATGAAGGCCTTCTGGCTCGCCGAGTTTGAAACGGATGTGATCCTCGCCTTGGGGTAGGCTTTCGCCATCCAGAGCGACAGCGAGCCCCAGCCGCAGCCCAGCTCCAGGATCCGCTGGCCGTCCTGGAGGTCGGCGTGCTCAGCGGTCTCCTTCAGCGCATGCTCCTCGGCCTCGGCGATCGTGTCGCCGGCGTTCTTGTAGAAGCAGGACGAGTACTTCAGCTGCGGGCCCAGGCAGTTCAGGAAGAACTCTGCGGGCACCTCGTAGTGCTGGGCGTTGGCCGCATCGGTGTGTTCGGCAATGGGATGCTCGGCCATATCGCGCGCGAACGCCGCCTCGGTCCCCGCGCCGGCCTTCGAATGCTCGCGCCGCGCGTTCGCCACCAGCAGGTGGATGGCGGTCTTGCGGACGATGTCGGGCAGGGGCGCGCCCTCGAACGTGTCGATGGTGGCGGAGATCAGGCTCATGCGGACTCAGGGCTGTTTGGGTGGCAGGGGGAAGAAGACGCTGACCCGCTTTTGATAGTCGCGGAAGGCGTCGCCGCGCGACTTCAGCATCGCCTCCTCCAGCGGCGGGACGCCGGAGACATAGCGGAGCAGGCCGTACATGACAGCCGGCGCCGCGAGGGTCAGGACGCTGACGGGGCGCGACGGATCCAGGGCCATGACGGGATAGGCCATCCATCCCAGCCACTGGAAGAAGTAGTTCGGGTGCCGCGACCAGGCCCAGAGGCCGGTGTCGATGACCTTGCCCTTGTTGGCCGGATCGCCGCGGAAGCGCTTCATCTGGGCGTCCGACACCGTCTCGCCCACGATGGCCACGAGATAGATGAGCACAGCCAGGGTGTCGCGCAGGTCTAGGGAGGGCTCGGGCCGCTGCGCGGCGGCCACGACGCTCAGCGCCAGGAGCGCGGTGGCCGGCGCCTGGGGCAGGCTGACCCACAGCATTGTGAGGGGGTAGTTCTTCGCGGACTTGCGGAACGCCGCATAGCGCGCGTCCTCCGGGTGGCCGGCGACGCGGGGCGCGAGGTAAAGGCCGAGGCGCAGGCCCCAGAGCAGCATGAAGCCGGCGATCAGCAGGCGGCGGGCCTGGCTGGTGTCGCTGCCGCTGGCGACGACGGCCGCGCCCGCCAGCAGCAGCCCGGTCCCGAAACTCCAGAACACGTCCGTCCAGCCGCCGTTCTTCACGGCCAGGCCAAAGGCCCACGCCGCGACCATCACCACGGTCATGGCGAGAAGCACGCCCACTACGATCTGCAACAGCATCATCCAGCGATACGACCATGTTCCGCGACCAGACGCATCCGGCGCTGTGAGGCGGCCGTAGCATTTGCTAAGCACTCGGGCGCGCGTCGGACGCCGGGGGGCGTCGCGCGCAGACAAGGTTTGGAGTCCAGATGAGCGGCGGGGAGCGGCTGAGCGTAGCCGTGGTTGGTGGTGGGGTGGCCGGGCTGTCCGCCGCCTGGCTGTTGTCGGAGAAGCACGACGTCACCCTGTTCGAGGCCGACCCGCGGCTGGGGGGGCATGCCAATACCGCCGACGCGCCGGGCCATCACGGGCTCGTGCCGGTCGATACGGGCTTCATCGTCTACAACGAGAGCAACTATCCCAACTTCACGGCGCTCCTGGCGCACCTGGGCGTGCCCAGCGTCAACGCCGACATGAGCCTGTCGGTCAGCCTGGACGACGGTGCGTTCGAGTATTCCAGCTATGGCGCGCTGGGGGTCTTCGCTCAGAAGCGCAACCTCTTCTCCGCCCGCTTCTGGGGCATGCTGCGCGACATCACCCGCTTCTATCGGCACGCCCCCAGGGACCTTGCCCGGCTGGAGACGCCGCTCACCTCGCTGGAGGCCTATCTGGAAGAGAAGGGCTACTGCCAGGCGTTCCGCGACGATCATCTCCTGCCGCAGGCGGCCGCCATCTGGTCGACGCCGCTGAAGGAGATCGGCCAGTATCCCGCCGCCTCCCTGATCCGCTTCTTCCTCAACCACGGCATGATGAGCATCGTCGGCCGCGGCCTGTGGCGTACGGTGCAGGGCGGCTCCCGCGCCTATGTCGAGAAGCTGACGGCGGCGTTCCGGGGCGAGGCGCGCAAGGGCGTGCGGGTCGTGGGCGTCCGTCGCGACCCCAACGGCGCGGAGCTGCGGCTGGCCGGCGGCGGCCGCGAGCGCTTCGACCAGGTGGTGATCGCCACGCACGGGGACACGGCGCTGTCCCTGCTGGACGATCCGACGCCCGAGGAAAAGCGCCTGCTGGGCTGTTTCCGTTACAGCCGCAACCTGGTGGCGCTGCACACCGACGACGTCCTGATGCCCAAGCGGCGCCGGGCCTGGTCCAGCTGGAACCATATCGGCCGGCGCGACGCGCCCGGCGAAGGCGCGGTCAGCTACTGGATGAACCGGCTGCAGAGCCTGAAGAACGCGCCGCACCTGTTCGTGACGCTCAATCCCAACAAGGAGATCGACGCGGCCAAGCTGATCCGCACCGAAATCTACGACCACCCGCTGTTCGACGCGGCCGCCATCACCGCGCAGGCCGAGTTCTGGGATATCCAGGGGGTCCGGCGGACCTGGTTCTGCGGCTCCTACCTGGGCCACGGGTTCCACGAGGACGCGCTGCAATCGGGCCTGGCGGTGGCGGAGCAATTGGGGGGCGTCCGGCGCCCCTGGACCGTGGCGGACGAGAACGGCCGCATCCACGTGCGCCCGCCGGCCCTGGCGGAAGAGGCCGCCTGATGTCGGTCTCCGGGCTCTTTCCCGGGATCGTCTCGCACACCCGGCTGAAGCCCCGGCGCCATTCGCTGCGCTACCGCATCTTCATGCTGCTGCTGGACCTGGACGAGCTGGCCGAGCTGGACCGGAGCCTGAAGCTGTTCTCGCTACGCCGGTTCAACCTGGTCGGCTTCGATCCGCGGCGCCACGGCGACGGCTCGGCCACGCCGCTGAAGCAGCAGGTGGAGGCGCAGCTCGCGGCGGCCGGGATCGCCCACGGCGGGCCGATCCGCCTCCTGGCCATGCCGCGGATCCTGGGCCTGGCGTTCAATCCGCTGAGCGTCTATTTCTGCCACCGGCCGGACGGAGCGCTGAGCGCCGTGCTGTACGAGGTCAACAACACCTTCGGCGAGCGGCACAGCTACCTGATCCCCGCCGACGATGCGCCGGTCGTGAAACAGTCCTGCGAGAAGGGCTTCTACGTCTCGCCTTTCATGGACATGGACCTGAGCTACGCCTTCCGGGTCCGGCCGCCGGGCGACAAGGTCCAGGTGCTGGTCGATGTGGACGACGCCGAGGGCCGGGTGTTGTCCACCGGCTTCGTGGCCGAACGCCAGGCGCTCACCGACCGCAATCTGGCGCGGGCCTGGCTCGCCCATCCCTGGATGACCGTGGGCGTGGTCGCCGCCATCCACTGGGAGGCGCTCTTCATCTGGCTCAAGGGCGAGAAGATCCGCCAACGCCCGGCCAAGCCGGCATGGCCGGTCACCGTGGTGACGCCCGCAAAGATCGCCGCCTAGCCCTTCCGGAACACATAGATGTCGCCGACCCCGCCCAGGTCGATGGGCGGCCGATCCGGGACGAGGCCCGCGGTGGCGGCCGGCGGAACAGGGTCGGTCATGTAGTAGGTCAGCCGCTCGGCGCTGCGGTGCGCGATGCGGCCGGTCTCGTCGGCGAGGACGTACTCCAGAACCTGCTCAAGCCGGTTCACGCCCGGCTTGAAACTGCGCTCCAGCACGAACAGCAGCAGGGCGCGGCCGTCGCCCAGGTGCTGGTCCAGGACCGGGCGGCGCGGGTCGGGCGCGTCCAGGCCCTGCATGAGTTCGAGTTTCGGCAGATGGAAGGCGGCCAGGCCGCCGGGCGCCAGATGGCGGGCGGCCACGGCGAAGGTGTTGCGCCAGGCCGCGCCGGTCGGCACGTGGGCCAGGGTGAAGAAAGGGCAGATGACCAGGTCGAAGGTGCGCTTCAAGTCCAGGGAGGTCATGTCGCCTCGGCGCAGCTCGATCCGCTGCCGAACCTCTGGCTCCAGGCGCGCGACGGCGGCCTCGGCCTGGGACAGCATCACGGGCGAGATGTCCACGCCGCAGACCTGGAAACCGCGCTTGGCCAGACCCGTGGTCAGCCGGCCCGTCCCGGCGCCCAGCTCCAGGATCGACGCGCCCGCCGAGGGCAGATCGGCATAGATGTCCTCGTCGCCCAACAGCTTCGCGTCCGCACCGGTGATCCGGTCGTAGAACACGGCGCTGAGGCTGCCGGGCGCGTAATAGGGCTTGGCCTTGGCCATGGGCCCTTGTGCCGTCGGCGTTGCGCAGGATCAATGTCCAGGCCACATAACTTCAGCCTTCTGCGGGCTTCGAAGGGAACCTCGATGAACAGCCTGATCCGCCGTTTCCGGAGCCTTGCGCTCGTGCTGATCGCGCCCCTGGCGCTGGCCGCCTGCGGGGTCAATGCGATCCCCACCAAGGAGGAGAAGGCGAAAGCCCAGTGGGCCGAGGTGCAGAACCAGTACCAGCGCCGCGCCGACCTGATCCCCAACCTGGTGGCCACCGTGAAGGGCTACGCCGCCCAGGAAAGCAACGTGCTGGTCGCCGTGACCCAGGCGCGCGCCAGCGCCACCCAGGTCCGCTCGGACGCCGGCATCACCACCGACCCCGCCGCCTTCCAGCGCTATGCGGCCGCCCAGAACAACCTGTCCCTGGCGCTGGCCCCCATGCGCGTTCTCCAGGAGCAGTACCCGGACCTGAAGTCGAACGAGAACTTCATGGCGCTGCAGAGCCAGCTCGAGGGCACCGAGAACCGGATCGCCATCTCGCGGCGCGACTACAACGAGGCTGTCCGCGACTTCAACACCACCCTGCGCACGTTCCCGCAAATCATCTGGGCCAAGACCATGTATTCGTCCACGCAGCCGATGCAGCTGTTCCAGGCCACCGCTACGGCCCAGTCGGCGCCCACCGTGGACTTCGCGCCCACGGCCCCGCCCGCCGCCCCGCCCGCCGGCGCCGCGCCCGGGTCGCCGCCGCCGAAGTAGCTTGGGCCTGCTCCGACGCCTTCGGGTCGGGCTGGCGCTCGCGCTGGTCCTGCCGACCCTCGCCCTCGCGGCGCCGAGCTTCCCGCCCCTCACCGGGCGGGTGGTGGACAATGCCGAAATCCTGTCGCCGGCGGCGGAGGCGCGGCTGACCCGGGAGCTGGCGACGCTGGAGCAACAGACCGGCCACCAGCTCGTCGTGGCGACCCTGCCCGACCTGCAGGGCTACGAGATCGAGGACTACGGCTACCAGCTGCTCCGGACCTGGGGCATCGGCCGCAAGGAGCAGGACGACGGCGCCATCCTCATCGTCGCGCCGAACCAGCGGAAGGTGCGGATCGAGGTTGGCTATGGGCTGGAGCCGGTCCTGACCGATGCGCTCTCCAGCCTGATCATCCAGCGCGCCATCCTGCCAGCCTTCAAGGCGGGCGACATGGAGAAGGGCGTCGTCGACGGGACCGAAGCCATCGCGCGCCAGATCGGCCTGCCGCCCGAAGAGCAAAAGGCGGCCGTGGCCGAGGCGGAGTCGGCCCCGAAAGTCACCATCGCCGCCGACGAGCGGGGCGACAGCGGCGTCGGCGTTCCCCTGATCGTCATCATCGTCATCGTCTTCTGGGTGCTGAGCGGCATCCTCCGCGCCTTCGGCGGGCGTCGCCGGCGGGGCGGCAGCGGCCTCTGGTGGCTGTTGCCGTTCATCCTCTCGGGTCCGGGCTCCAGCCGCCGAGGCGCGGACGACAGGCGAGATCTACTGCGTGCTGGCCGAGGAGAGTGCGGATTATCACGCGACGCCGCTGGCCTGGGCGGCGGGCGTCGCCCTGCTGGCCCCCACGATCCTGCTGCTGCTCGGCATCGAGGTGACGGCGCCGGACATGTCCCTGTTCGGCGGCTGGACCGCGGACCAGGTCGAGGACGTGGGCGAAGCCACCGCCCGCGCCGCCCTGGTGGGCACGCTGCTCATGCAGGGGCTGCTGTTCGTGGCGACCCTCTTCATCGTGGCCATCCCGCCGGTGCGCCGGGCGTTGACGCCGCGGGGCTTCAAGCGCGAGCGCGTCCGGACCCGCGCCGAGGAGCAGTTCCTGTCCAAGAACCTCCACGCCACCCGCGAGCGGACCGGGGTGTTGATCTATGTCTCGGCCGCCGAGCGGATGGCCGAGCTGATCGCGGACGAAGCCATCCACGCCCAGGTTCCTGAGGACACCTGGGACCGGGCCATGTCGGTCCTGGTCGCCGGCCTCAAGCGGGGTCGGCCGGCCGAGGGCTTCACCGCGGCCGTAGCGCTCTGCGGCGATGTCCTCGCCGAACGCTTTCCGTCCCGGCCCGGCGACAATCCCAACGAGCTGTCGGACGCGGTGGTCTTGCTGCCGCGCGCCTGACGGCGACTCCAAGCTGAAGCTGCGACCTATTCACATAGGCTGTTGTGGCGCCCGGCGCGGGGGGTCAGATTGCGGCCGGCTGTAGCGTACGGCCGTTGGGGGCCGAGGATTTGGCGAAGGGCGGCGACAATGAGACCGCTGAGGTCCTGCGCGAACGCCTCCGGCGCCTGGAGGCGGCGGTGGAAGCTGCCGGCTTGGGCCTGTGGGAGTGGGATGTCCCCAGCGGCGAGCTGAGGTGGAACGCCCGCAATTGCGAGCTGTTCGGCGTCGAGCCGGACCGGCCGCTGACGATCGCGGATTATCCCGAGCTGGTGCACCCCGACGACCGGGAGCTGGTGCGCGACGCCTACCGCCGGGCCAGCGAAGGACCGGACGACGCCCTCTTCAGCATGGAGCATCGCACGCGGCCGGCCGCCGACACCCGGCCGCGCTGGATCCTGAGCCGCGGGCGTCTGCTGAAGGATGCGTCCGGCGTCGTGCGGGCCGTGGGGTCGAACCTGGACATCACCGACCGCAAGTCCGCGGAGGAACGCCGTGGCCTCGTGCTGAGGGAGCTGGCCCACAGGGCCAAGAACGGCATCCTGGTGATGATGGCCATCGTCGCCCAGACGGCGAAGGGCGTCGGCACGGTCGAGGACTTCAAGGCCGTCCTCATGGCCCGGCTGCAGTCCATGGCCGACAGCCAGGATCTGGTCACCCAGGGGTCCGGAGGCTCCCTGCGTCTGGGCGATCTGCTGGGCCGGGCGCTGACGCCCTTCGACCCGTCGCGCTTCGACATCGACCCACGGCTGGAGGATCTCCGCATCTCGAACGACATGGTGATCGCCATGGCGCTGTTGCTGCACGAGCTTTCGACCAATGCCGTGAAATACGGCGCGCTGTCGGCGCCCAAGGGCCGGGTGAAGCTCGAACTGATCGCGGACGATAGCCCGAACGCGCACCTGCGGTGGTCCGAAACCGGCGGCCCGGCGGTGAAGCCCCCATCGCGCCGGGGCTTCGGCACCCGACTCCTGGATATTTCGCTGCGCAACAACGGCGGCCACGTCGTGGCCCGCTTCGAGCCCCAAGGCTTCACGGCCGACATCTGCTTCCCGGTGGAGCGGGAATAGGCGATCGGCGAACATTACAGCTCCGTCATGCACCGCCGCTTTCCCGACGGGGGACGCACGGGTAGCATCGTCCGGACAAGGGCGGAGATGCAGGTATGGCCTATTCCCTCACCGTGAACGGCAAGGCGGTCAGCGCCGATGTCGATGGCGACACGCCGCTCCTCTGGGTGCTGCGCGACACCCTGGGCTTCGTCGGCACGAAGTATGGCTGCGGGGTCGCCGCATGCGGGGCCTGCACCGTCCACATCGACGGCCAGCCGATGCGCTCCTGCCAGATCCCCGTGGAGAGCGTGGGCGCGGCCAAGATCAGCACCATCGAGGGGATGGCCGCCCATCCCGTCGGCAAGAAGGTGCAGGCGGCCTGGATGGAACTGGATGTCGCGCAGTGCGGCTATTGCCAGGCGGGCCAGATCATGAGCGCCACCGCTCTGCTGGCCAAGACGCCCAAGCCTACCGACGCCCAGATCGACGAGGCGATGAACGGCAACATCTGCCGCTGCGCCACCTACGTCCGCATCCGCGCCGCCATCAAGCGCGCCTCCGGCCAGAAGGAGGCCTGAGCCATGACCTATCATGACCTGAAGGCCAACCGCCGCGAGATCCTGACCTCGGTGGGCGCCGGGGGCCTGACCCTGGCCTTCTCCATCGCCTCCAAGGCCGAGGCCCAGGACGACGCCGTCAAGCCGCTGAACGCCTATGTTCAGGTGGCGCCGAACGGAAAGGTCACGATCACCGCCAAGAACCCCGAAGTGGGCCAGGGCGTGAAGACCATGTTGCCCATGCTGATCGCCGAGGAGCTCGACGTGGCGTGGGAAGACGTCGTGATCGAGCAGGCCGACAGCGATCCCAAGGCCTATGGCCGCCAGTTCGCCGGCGGCAGCATGGCCACGCCGCTGCACTGGGAAGAGCTGCGCCGCGTGGGCGCTGTGGCGCGCGCCATGCTGATCCAGGCCGCCGCCACCGCCTGGAACTGCGGGCCGGGCGACTGCGCGACGGTTCCGGGCAACGTGGTCCACAAGCCGTCGGGCAAGAAGCGCACCTATGGCTCCCTGGCCATGGCCTGCGCCAACGTCACGCCGCCGGACCCGAAGTCGCTGACGCTGAAGGATCCCAAGACCTACAACATCATCGGCAAGCCCAAGGCCCAGTACGACGTCGCCAAGATCGCCACGGGCGAGCCGCTGTTCGGCATCGACGTGCGCCGTCCGGGGATGCTGTACGCCACGTTCGAGAAGGCGCCGGTCTTCGCCGCCACGGTGGCGAGCGCCGACCTCGAGGCCGCCAAGGGCGTCAAGGGCGTGCGCAAGGCCTTCGTGGTCGAGGGCGATCCCAATGCCATGAGCCCCGGGCCCGGCAACATCGGCCAGGGGCTGATGCCCGGCGTGGCCGTGGTGGCCGACAGCTGGTGGGCGGCGCGCAAGGGCCGCGACAAGCTGAACGTCAAGTGGAACGACCACCCCACCTCGAAACAATCCAGCAAGCTGTTCGCCGAGCAGGCCAAGGCGATCGCGGCGGGCAAGGCCCAGCGCACGGCCCGCAACGACGGCGACGTCGACGCGGCGCTGAAGGCCTCTGCCAAGACCGTGGAGGCGGCCTACGCCTATCCGTTCCTGAGCCATGCCAACCTCGAGCCGCAGAACTGCACGGCCGAGTTCAAGGACGGGAAGCTGGAGATCTGGGCGCCGACCCAGAACCCCGAACCCGGCCGCCAGCTCACCGCCAAGACCCTCGGCATCAATCCCGACGACATCACCGTCCACATGATCCGCGGCGGCGGCGGGTTCGGCCGGCGGCTGGCCAACGACTATATGGTCGAGGCCGCCTGGATCGCGCGCGAGACCGGCGCCCCGGTGAAGCTGCTGTGGACCCGCGAAGACGACATGGCCCACGATCACTACCGGCCGGCGGGCTTCCACTTCTTCCGCGGCGGCGTGGACGCGGCGGGCAATGTCACCGCCTGGCACGACCACTTCGTCACCTTCGGCGAGGGAACGACCATGGCGCCCAGCGCCGGCATGTCGGCGGCCGAGTATCCGGCGCGGTTCGTGCCCAACTGCCGACTGGAAGTGTCGACCATGTCCCTGGGCGTGCCGACGGGGCCGCTCCGGGCGCCGGGCTCCAACGCCCTGGCCTTCGTCATGCAGTCGTTCATCGATGAACTGGCGCACGCGGCGGGCGCCGATCCCCTGGCCTTCCAGATCAAGCTCCTGGGCGACAAGCCCACGGTCGGTGATCCGCCGGCCGCCTATGGCGCGGCCCGCATGAAGGGCGTGCTGCAGGCGGTCGGCGAGATGTCCGGCTGGGGCAAGGCCAAGCTGCCCAAGGGCGAGGGCATGGGCGTGGCCTGCTACTACAGCCACCTGGGCTATTTCGCCGAGGTGGCGCATGTGGCCTGCTCGCCCGAGGGCGCGGTGAAGGTGAAGAAGGTCTGGGTCGCCGCCGACGTGGGCAGCCAGATCATCAACCCGCATGGCGCGCTCAACCAGGTGCAGGGCTCGGTGCTGGACGGCCTCTCCGAGGCCCTTCACCAGGCCATCACCATCGAGGCGGGTCGGGTGGAGCAGTCCAACTTCACCGACTACCCGCTGATGCGCATCAGCGAGGCGCCGGCGGTGGAGGTGAAGTTCCTGAAGACCGATTTCCCGCCGACGGGTCTGGGCGAGCCGGCCTTGCCGCCAGCGATCCCGGCCCTCACCAACGCCATCTTCGCCGCCACCGGCAAGCGCATCCGCAGCCTACCGATCACGCCGGACATGCTGAAGGCCTGAGCCGCCGCGCGCCGGAGGCTTGCCACCGGCCGCACAGGGAATACGGTCCTGCGCCGACGGCGTGCGGGAGGATGATTTGGCGGAGGGGATCGAAGCCCGGCCCACGGCCGCGCATCCTCGGCCGAGCCTGCCGGTCAAGTTCCTCTACGGCCTGGGGAACATGGGCGAGTCGTCGTTCATCGCCGCCGTGGCGTTCGTCTTCTTCTACTACACGGCGGTGCTGGGGCTGTCGGGCAGCCTGGTGGGCGCGGCCCTGTTCCTCGGCCTGTGCGCGGACGCGGCGGTCGACCCCTTCTTCGGCTCCTGGTCCGACAACCTCCGCTCGCGCTTCGGTCGCCGCATCCCGCTGATGGCGTTCGGGGGACCGCTCATGGCGCTCAGCGTCGGCATGCTGTTCGCCCCGCCGGCCGGCCTGCCCGACCTTGCGCTCTTCGCCTGGCTGGCTGGCTGGGCGATCGTGGTGCGGGCCGGGGTTTCCATGTTCCACGTGCCCTACGTCGCCCTCGGCGCGGAGATGTCCGCCGACTATCACGAGCGGTCCAGCGTCGTGGCCTGGCGCACGGTGTTCGGCATCCTGGCCACGGGCGCTGCGACGGGCCTGGCCTATTCGGTCTTCTTCAAGGGCGAAGGAGGGCTGCAGAGGCCGGAGGGGTATCTCGGCTTCGGCTGGACGATCGCGGCGATCATCGCGACCTCGACCCTGGTCTCGACGATCGGTTCGGCGCGGTACGCCGCCCTGCTCCCGGGCGTGCCCCCGGTGGAGCGGCACCTTCTCCGACGCCTGCCGGGCGAGGTGGCCGAGATCTTCCGCAACCGCTCGTTCCGCATCCTCTTCTTCGCCGCGGGCGTCTGCTACACGGCCGTCGGCGTGAACTCGGCCTTCAACAGCCACGCCTACGTCTTCGTCTGGAAGCTGCAGCCGCAGATGATCCAGACGGCCACCTTCTCGTTCCTGGGCGGCCTGTTCCTGGGCGTGCCGCTGACGCCCCTGGTCACGCGCGTGATCGAGAAGAAGACCGTGGCGATGATCGGCATGGGCCTGGTCGCGGGCGCCTGGCTGCTGCTCGGCCTGCCGCGGATCGCGGGGCTGGTGACGCTGGAGGGCGCGGCCGCGACGCCGCTCCTGTCCGCCCTGGTCGCGGTGGCGGGGCTGGGAGCGGGCTTCTGCGCCATCGCCTTTCCCTCGATGATGGCCGACGCCGCCGACGAACACCGGCGCCTATTCGGCCGCCGCCGCGAAGGGCTGTACTTCGCCGGCCTGGGCTTTGCCTTCAAGGCGGCGACCGGGCTGGGCGTGCTGGTTTCCGGCTTCTTGCTGGACCTGATCCGCTTCCCCAAGGACGCCGGGCGCGAAGTGGGGCTGACGCTCTCCGAACCGCTCCAGCAGCGGATCCTGTTCGCTTGGGGCCCGTTCGGCGCGATAGTGGTCGCAGGCGCCATCGCGATCCTGGGGGCCTATACGATCACCCGCCGCCGTCACGCCGAGGTCGCCGCGGCCCTGGAGATGGCGGAATAGGCCTCGCGTGACGTGGGGTCACCGTTGCCACGCGTCGGCAGGGGGCTACCGTTTCCACAACAAGAACCGCACGGGAGGAAACCAGGTGGCGGTCGTGGACGGCGTACAAGGGGTGGGCGGCGAGGCCGCCGGGACCCAGGCGACACCGCATGGGGCTACGCTGAAGCCCCCCGCCGCGGTCAAGTTCTTCTACAGCGTCGGGCAGTTCATCGAGTCCGGCTACCTGGCGATCAACACCTTCATCTTCTTCTACTACACGGCGGTTCTCGGCCTGTCGGGCAGCATGGTCGGCGCCGCCCTCGCCATCAGCATGACCGTGGACGCGGCGCTCGACCCCCTGATCGGATCCTGGTCGGACAGCGTCAGGTCCCGCTTCGGCCGGCGCCTGCCCATGATGCTGCTGGCCGCGCCGCTGACCATGGTGACCATGGGCCTGCTGTTCGCCCCGCCGTCGGGGATAACGCCGTTCCTGCTGTTCCTCTGGCTGACCCTGACGAAGGGCGGCGTCCGGGCCTTCGCCTCGATGTACAACATCCCCTACTTCGCCCTCGGCGGAGAGATGTCGGACGACTACGTCGAGCGCTCGCGCATCGTGGCCTACCGGCTGCTCTCCGGCATCCTGGTCAGCGTCCTGATCACCGCCCTGGCCTATTCGGTGTTCTTCGCCGGGGAGGGCGGCTTGCAGCGTCCCGAAAGCTATCCGGCCTTCGGCTGGACGATCGGGGCGCTGGTGCTGGCAGGCGGACTCATTTGCTGCGCCGGCGTCTGGCGCTACGCCGCCGCCCTGCCGCAGCCCAACACCCCGCCCGAGCCGATGGTCAGCCGTTTCGTCGGCGAGGTGGCCGAGATCCTGCGCAACCGGACGTTCCTGATCCTGTTCCTCTCGATGCTGCTGTTCGCCAGCGCCGTGGGCGTGCACCAGGCGCTGAACAACCACACCTACGTCTTCGTCTGGAAGCTCCTCCCCGAGACCATCCAGGTGATCACCTACGTCTACCTGGCCGGCATCCTGGCCGGCGTGCCGCTCACGCCCGCGCTGCTCCGCAAGATGGAGAAGAAGACGGTGGCCGCCATCGGCTTCGCCCTGGTCGCCATCGGCTGGATCGTCCTGCCCGGCGCGCGCGGCCTGGGCCTCTTCGCGCCCGTCGGCGCAGCCGCCCTGCCGTGGCTCTGCGCCAGCGCGCTGGTCTTCGGCTTGGCCTCGGGCCTCGTCTTCATCGTGTTCCCCTCGATGATGGCCGACGCGGCCGAGGAGCACGAACATCTGCACGGCTCGCGCCGGGAGGGTCTGTTCTTCTCCGGGCTCGGGTTCGCGGGCAAGGCCTCCAACGGGATGGGCCTCCTGATCGGCGGCTTCGCCCTGGACCTGCTGCGCTTCCCCCGCGATGTCGGCCGGCAGGTGAACGCCGTGGTCTCCGAGGACGTGCTGTCTCACCTTGTCCTGGCGTGGGGCTGGGTTCCCGCCGCGCTGGTCGGCCTCGGCGCCCTGGTGTTCGCCCCCTACGCCATCACGCGCGCGCGGCACGAACACATCACGGCCGCGCTGAAGGTGAAACGCGCCGGCGACGTCAGTGCGGGACGTAGCTCCTGAGCACGTCCTCGATGATCCGCTCCAGCTGCTCGATGGTGCCGCACTGCTTGGCCACGTGGCAGAAGCGGGCGTAGCGGTTCATGACGCTGTCGCCCTGGCCCCAATAGCTCTCGGGCTCCGGGTTCAGCCAGATCACCGCGCGGCTGCGATCGTGGATCTGCTTCATGATGTCGAGGCGCGGATCGGCGAAGTTCGAGCGGCCGTCGCCCAGGAAGATCACGGTGGTGCGGCGGTCCAGGCTGTCGAGGTGCTGCTCGGCGAAGTCCTGCAGTGAGCGGCCGTAGTCGGTCTGCTGGAAGCCGATCTCCTGCAGCACTTTCAGGATCGCGCCCTCGACCCCGTTCTCGTCCAGGATGTCGTTCACGCTGATCATCCGGCCGGAGAAGGCGAACGCGTCCATCCGGTCGACCACCTCGTTCAGCGAATAGAGGAAGGTCAGCAGGAACTGGGCGGCGGCGGCCACCGACTTGGAGACATCGCAGATCGCCACGATCGACGGCCTGTCGACCTTCTTGACCTTCCACTCGATCTGGAACGGCACGCCGCCGTAGGCCATCGAGCGCCGCAGGGTCTTGCGGACGTCCAGGTGGCCTTTCTGGGCGGCGCGGCGGCGGCGGGCGTACTTGGTCGCCAGCCGCTTGGCCATCTTCTTCACCAGCGCCTGCATGAGCTGGTAGTCGACGGGATCGACGCCGCCGTCGGCGTTGAGCTGCTTCCGCGCCAGCCGCTCCTCGCGCAGCTCCCGGGCCGAGCCCGCGGCATAGAGGTCGTGCTGTCTCGCCACATATTGCTGGGCCTGGGCGAACAGGTCCCGGCGCGCCTGGTCCAGCCGGTCGGCCAGGCCCTCGCCCTCGCCATTGGGCATGCGGCGGGCATTGGCGATGATCCGCTCGATCTCCTCCAGCCCCATCTCCTCCAGCAGCCGGCGCGTCAGGCGCGAGCGCTGGGTGGTCAGGCGGATGTCGGCGACGCCGGCGCGGGCGGCCGCCTCCTCCATCGACTGCTGGACCTGGGCCGCGTCGCCCTGCAGCACCGCCTGCGCGAGTGGGGAGCTCTCGGTGGCCGCCATGTCCTGCGCGGACGGCTCCTCCCGCTCCGATCCCTCGGGCGGCGGCGGGGGCGCCGCATCTCTCGCGAAGAAGGTGTCGAACACGGCTTCGAAGCGTTCGACCTCCTCGGCCGACTTGGCCAGGGTCGAGCACAGGGCGTCCCGGAACAGGGTCCGGTCGCCATAGCCGGTCACCGCGATCGCCCGGCTGGCGTCGATCGCCTCGGCCGGCGAGACCCGGACGTCGGCGGCCCGCAGCGCGCGGAAGAACTGTTCGAGGGTGTGCTGCATCACTTGCGGTGCAGCAGTTCGACCACCTGGGGCTCGACCGCGGCGATGTCCTGCTCGAACTTCAGGATCACGTTCAGGGTGTCACGCACCACCTCGGGCGCCAGGCTGCCGGCGTGCAGCAGGACCAGGGCGCGGGCCCAGTCCACGGTCTCCGAGATCGAGGGCGACTTGCGCAGGTCCAGGGTCCGCAGGGTCTGCACGAAGCCCACCAGCTCACGCGTCAGCTTCGCCTCGATGCCCGGCACGCGGCTGGCCACGATCCGCTCCTCCAGCGCCGCCTCGGGCAGGGGGATATGCAGGTGCAGGCAGCGGCGCTTCAGGGCGTCGCCCAGGTCGCGGACATTGTTCGAGGTCAGGAACACCAGCGGCGGCGTTTTGGCCTTCAGCACGCCCAGTTCCGGCACCGAGACCTGGTAGGCCGACAGCACCTCCAGCAGGAACGCCTCGAACGCCTCGTCCGACTTGTCCACCTCGTCGATCAGCAGGACGCAGCCGTCGTCCTCGCGCAGCGCCTTCATCAGCGGCCGCGGTTCCAGGAACGGCTCGGAGAAGAACAGGTCGCCCATGCCATGCAGGCGATCCATGGCTGCGTCCATGTCGGGCGCGTCGGCCAGGGTCTCGCCCATCCGGTCCTTGAGGATCTGGGTGTAGAGCAGCTGCTTGCCGTACTTCCACTCGTACAGCGCCTTGGACTCGTCCAGGCCCTCGTAGCACTGCATCCGGATCAGCGGCAGGCCGAGCAAGGTGGCGGTGGAGAGCGCCAGCTCGGTCTTGCCGACGCCGGCCGAGCCTTCCACCAGGATCGGCTTCTCCAGCTTCACGGCCATGAAGAGGGCGGTCGCGATCCGGCGCGAGGCGATGTAGCCGACCGAGCCCAGGCCCTCGATCAGGGCGTCGACGGAGACCAGCGGGTCGGCGGCGTTGGCCGCCGCCGCCGGAGGAGAAATGGTCAAAACAGGGTCTTTCAAAATGAAGGTCTGAAAGCCCGATTGTGCCAAGGCCGCGCCAGCGAGGCAAACGCCCGTTTGACGCGTGCTTCTCCCCCGCAATGCAGGGGAGAGAGCCCTATCGTTAGACGTCGAAGGTCACGCCCTGGGCCAGCGGCAGGGTCTTGCCGTAGTTCAGGGTGTTGGTGGCCCGGCGCATGTAGGCCTTCCAGGAGTCGGAGCCCGCCTCGCGGCCGCCACCCGTCTCCTTTTCGCCGCCGAACGCCCCGCCGATCTCGGCGCCCGAGGGGCCGATGTTGACGTTGGCGATGCCGCAGTCCGAGCCGCGGCCCGAGATGAACAGCTCAGCCTCGCGCATGTCGTTGGTGAAGATCGACGACGACAGGCCCTGGGGCACGTCGTTCTGCAGGGCGATGGCCTCGTCCAGGTCGCGGTACTTCATGACGTAGAGGATCGGGGCGAAGGTCTCGCGCTTCACCACCTCGGCCTGGCTGTCCATCTCCACCAGGGCGGGACGCGCATAGAAGGCCTCGCCCATCTCGACGCGCTCGCCGCCGGTGACCTTGCCGCCCGCCGCCTTGGCGTCGGCCAGGGCCTTCTGCATCAGCTCGAAGCCCTGGGCGTCGATCAGCGGGCCGACAAGCGTCCCGGCTTCGCGCGGATCACCCACCTTCACCGAGCCGTAGGCCGCCTTCAGGCGGGGCAGGAAGGCGTCGTACTGGCTTTCGTGCACGAACAGGCGGCGCAGAGTCGTGCAGCGCTGGCCGGCGGTGCCCATGGCCGCGAACGCCACGCCCCGCAGGGCCAGGTCCAGGTCGGCGGTCGGGGCGATGATCGCCGCGTTGTTGCCGCCCAGTTCCAGCAGGGCGCGGGCGAACCGCTGCGCAAGCCGGGGACCGACGGCGCGGCCCATGGCCGTGGAACCGGTGGCGCTGATCAGCGGGACCTTCGGATGGTCGACCAGGGCTTCACCCACATCGCGGCCGCCGATCACCACCGACGACAGGCCGGCGGGGACTTCGCCGAACTTGGCGCAGGCGCGATCGAACAGCGCCTGGACCGCCAGGGCCGTGAGCGGGGTCTTCTCCGAGGGCTTCCAGACGCAGGCGTCGCCGCAGACGAACGCCAGGGCCGAATTCCACGACCAGACGGCCACGGGGAAGTTGAAGGCCGAGATGACGCCGACGACGCCCAGCGGGTGCCAGGTTTCCATCATCCGATGGTCCGGACGCTCGGTGGCGATGGTCAGGCCGAACAGCTGGCGCGACAGGCCGACGGCGTAGTCGCAGATGTCGATCATCTCCTGGACCTCGCCCAGGGACTCCGACGTCACCTTGCCGGCTTCCAGGGTGACGAGGGCGCCCAGGTCGGCCTTGGCCGCGCGCAGCTCTTCGCCCAGCAGGCGGACCAGCTCCCCGCGGCGGGGAGCCGGCACGTTGCGCCAGGCCAGGAAGGCGGCGTGGGCGGCTTCGATGGCCGCGTTCACGTCCGCCGGCGAGGCGTCGTGGACCTCAGCCATCACCTCGCCGGTGACCGGCGAGCGGACGGGGCGATTGCCGCCGGTCCAGAGGGCTTCGGCGACGCCCAGGCGGCTCAGGACGGCGGCGGCTTCCGCCGAGGCGGAGGTGATCTTGGCTTGGACGGTCATGAGGCTACTCGGCGGCGGCGCGGAGAGGGAGGACGTCGGGGGCGTAATAGCGCCCGAACCGGTTCGACAGGAAGGCGTGCAGCGGAATGTCTTCCTGGCGGATGAAGCCGCTCGAGGGGATCGACCTATCCGCCAGCATGTCCAGCACCGCGCAGATCGCGCCGGCGGTGGTGATCTGGATGGCGCTCTTCACCTCGCCGCCGATCTCCTGGGCATAGACCTTGTTGACGTAGGTCTCCTGCATCAGGTGGCCCTTCTTCATTCCGGAGACGGTGACGAAGACGATGACCACGTCCTGCATGGTCGCCGGGACCGAGTTCTCCAGGATGTCCTTGAAGACGTCGCGACGGTTGCGCAGGTTCAGGTCGTTCAGCAGCGCCTTCATGATCGCCGCGTGGCCCGGATAGCGGATGGTCTTGTAGTTCAGGTTCCGCACCTGGCCGTCGAGAGTGTGGCACAGGGTGCCCAGGCCGCCCGAGGTGTTGAAGGCCTCGTAGGTGACGCCGTCCAGGGCGAACTCTTCGCACTCTTCGAGCGCCGGGGTCTCGCGCAGCTTGCCGTTCACGATGGCCTCGCACGGCTCGCAGTATTCGTTGATCACCCCATCCGTGGACCAGGTCAGGTTGTAGTTCAGGGCGTTCGAGGGATAGCGGGGCAGGGCGCCGACCCGCAGGCGCACGTCGTGCAGCTGGTCGAAATGCTTGATCAGGTCCCAGGCGGCGATGGTGATGAAGCCGGGAGCCAGGCCGCATTGGGGGATGAAGGCGGTCTTGGAATCCTTGGCCAGCTCGCGGACGATACGGCTGGCGGCCACGTCCTCGGTCAGGTCCAGATAGTGCGCGCCGGCGGCCTTGGCGGCCCGGGCGACGGCGGTGGTCAGGTGGTAGGGCGCGCAGTTCACCACGGCGAAGCAGCCGGCGAGCTTCGCGGCCAGGGCGCCGGACTCGTCGATGGCCATGGCGGCGGTGGTCACGCGGTCGCGGCCGGCGAACTCGGCCAGGGCCTCGGCCGACTGGTCGATCAGGACGACCTCGTAGGCGCCCGACCCCACCAGCAGGTCCACCACGGTCGAACCGATCTTGCCGGCTCCGACGACTGCCACCTTGCGCATAGAGTTCCTCCCTCTGGATGGCCGTAAGAATCCCCCTTTGCCCGGCCACATTCAATTGGCGCCCCGGCGATATGCGGGCTTAAATTGGGCGGATCGCCGACTGATTATGCGGAACGCCGATGGACGACCTTGACGAGCACCTGCTGGCCCGCCTGCGCGACAACGCCCGCGCCCCGGTGGCCGAATTGGCGCGCGCCCTGGGCCTCTCGCGCACCACCGTGCAGAGCCGCCTGGCCAAGCTGGAGCGTTCGGGGATCATAGCCGGCTACGCGGTAAGGCTGGCCGGCGCCTACGAAGCGGGCCGGGTCCACGCCTTCATCATGCTGACGGTCGAGCCCAAGCAGGCGGCGGCGGTGACCTCGGCGCTGAAGCGGATGCCGGGCGTGCGGCGCCTGCAGTCGGTCAGCGGCCCCTTCGACCTGATCGCCACGGTAGAGGCGGCCGGCGTGGCCGAGATGGACGCCATCATCGACGAGATCGGCGCGGTGAAGGGCGTCGAGCGCACCAACACCTCCCTCGTCCTCTCCACCAAGTTCGACCGCTGATGGCCCGGGTCCTCGCCGTCCACGCCCATCCGGACGACGTCGAGATCCTGATGAGCGGCACGCTGGCTCTGCTCGCAGCGCGAGGCCATTCGATCCGCATCGTCACCGCCACCGCGGGCGAAGGGGGATCGGCCGAGTTCGATCCTGCAGAGACCGGCCGCATCCGCCAGGCCGAGGCCGCCGCCGCGGCCGCGCTGATCGGGGCCGACTATCGGTGTCTGGGCTTTCCCGATCTCGGCGTGTTCAACGACGACGCGTCCCGGCGCGCCGTCACCGAGCTCATCCGCTGGGCCGCGCCGGACGTGGTGATCACCGCCTCGCCCGCCGACTACCACCCCGACCACGAGGCCATCGGCATCCTCGTCCGCGACGCCTGCTTCGCCGCGCCGGTGGCCAACTACCGAACCGGCCCGTCGCCGGCCCTCAGCGCGATCCCGGCCCTCTACTTCGCCGACGCCATCGGCGGGCGGGACCGCGACGGCGTCCGGCTGCAACGGGATTTCGGCGTGGACATCGCCGCCGCCTTCGCCACCAAGCGCGCCATGCTGGCGGAGCACCGCAGCCAGGCGGCCTGGGTCATGAAGCAGCACGGCATCTCCGACCTCGGCGCCGACATGGAGGCCTGGAGCCGGCGCGTGGGCGCCGACTTCGGCGTGGACCTGGCCGAGGGCTTCCGCCAGTACCGCCACACGCCCTATCCGAAGGCGCCCGCCCTACAGGACCTCGTCGGCGAGGCGCTGCTCGCCAAGCCCTGAACGGGCGGCGTCGTAGCGCGCCCACATCGGCCCGCATTCCACCACCTGGCGCGCCTCCATCGCCCGGTCGATGGCCATCACCGTCAGGCCGGCCTCCATCGACTCGTATGGCGAGACCGGAAACGCTGCGCGGCCCTCCAGGGCGGCCAGCAGGTCCCGCGCCATGGCCTGGTCGGCGCCGTTGTGTGCGTCGGCGGTGACGCCGCCATACTCGATCTTCTCCGGCCTGCCGCGGAACAGGGCCCGTCGGACCATCAGCTTGTTGCGGACCAGGTCGGCGATCAGGGTTCCCTCGGTCCCCGCCACGTACCACCGCCGCTCGGTCAGCGCGGTATGGCTGTTGGCGTGGAAGCTCAGGCGCACGTCGTTGGCGTATTCCACGATGGCCACCTGGTGGTCGGTGACGTCCATGTCGGACTGGAAGGCGTCGTTCGCGCCGGCCCAGCCGGCGTCGCGCAGGGCATAGGCGGCCGAGCCGTCCTCCCAGGCGCGCGGTGGGTCGACCCGCTCGGCGGTGAAGATCTTCCGGCCGCCGAAGCTGGCCACCCGCGCGGGCCGCGCCCCGACCATCCGGCCGAACACGTCGAAGTCGTGGACCACCTTGTCGAGGAGGTAGCTTCCGCCCCACTCCTGACGGCGCCGCCAGTTGCGGGCCAGGTAGCCGCCGTGCTCGGGCGGCAGGTGTTCGGTGGCGTCGATGGAGACGAGCTCGCCCAGCTCTCCGCTGTCGATCCGCGCCAGCACGTCCCGCACGATCGGCAGGGAGCGCATGACCAGGCCCACGTGGACCGGCGGGGCCGCCTTGTCCGCGAGGCGGCGCGCAAGGGCAGCGGTCTCGTCCTCGGTGCGGACGATCGGCTTCTCGGCGAAGATCGGCACGCCCTGGTCCAGTGCGAACGCCAGGTGCTCGAAGTGCAGGTGGTTCGGCGCGCCCAGCATCAGCAGGTCGAACGGCCCGCCTTTCATCAGCTCGGCCGGCGTGGCGAAGGATCGTCCCAAGGGGATGCCCGCCGCCGCCAGAATCGGCTGGCCCACCGGCTGTGGATCCACGTAGCCGGCCAGGTCCAGGCTCCAGCCCACTTCCTGCATGGCGGCGAGCACGTGGGCGATGCGTTGGCCAAGGCCGATGACGCCGATGCGATAGGTGGTCATGCCCGGATGATGCCGCCGCTGGGTTCGCGCGTCATCCTTCTCGCGCGCAGGCCCCTCCCGGGTGGCTATTTTCGGCGTGGCCGGGCCAGATCCATTCCGGCCGCCGCGAGCCTGCCCGCGCGATCGGCCTCCACGCCCTCGAGCAGCGCGCGCGCCGCGTTCCTCACTTCCTCCTGGATGCAGAGGTCGGCGTCGAGTTCCTCGTGGTTTCCCGCATAGGGCTTCCAGTAGCCGATATAGCGGTCGAGCTCGGCGCGGGGCCCCGCCGGGCAGAGGTCCATGAAGCACAGCCAATCGTGGATGGAGCGGCGGACGTTCTCGGCGCCCTCGACGTCACCGTGGACGACGCAGGCGAACAGGCGTCCCGAAAGGTGGCCGGGGTAGTCCCACCCTTCCAGCTCGATCCGCTTGGCCGCCCGAGCGTCCTTGCCATGGGTGCGGGTGGGGTCTGGGTTACCGCCATCGGCGCAGACCAGCCGGTCCATCATCAGCTTCAGCGGCGACGTGGGCGAATACCAGTTCACCGGCGTCACGATCATGATCCCATGGGCTTCGACCCACATGGGATAGATCTCCGCCATCCAGTCCTGCGTCTGGCCTAGAGCATGGTTCGGATAGCAGGAGCAGGGCCAGTGGCAGAGCGCGGGAGCCGTCGAGAAGCACGCCTTGCAGGGGTGAATGTGGCGCCCGTACTCCGAGGACAGGCGTGACAGGTCCAGCACCTTGACGTCGGTGTTGTCCGCCGCCTGGAAGATATCCAGCGCCATTTCCGCGAAGCGCCAGGACTTGGACATCTCGCCGGGACAGGTGTGTTCGCTGCGCGAAGACGCGTTGACGATGAGGAAGCGTTTGGGGCCCGCCTTGTCTTCGTGACGCGCCTGGGCCTCCAGAACCGCCTCGCGAGCCGCGAGCCAGTCGACCGACAGGTCGTACTCCGGGTCCGCGAATTCCGGCCCGGCCTTGCGGGTCGTCGGCGCCTTGCGATGGTTCGAATAGGCGTCCCACGCCACGCCGGCGATCCGCTCCAGCTCCGCATCCAGGGCGCGGAACGCAGGGTCGGCGAACTGCTCAAGATAGCGGGCGCGGAATTCGGCTTCCGAGAGCTTCGGGTCCGGCATCCCCTTGCGAGGCTCAGGAGCTTGGATCGCCATGTTTCGGCGAACGGCTGCGCTCCCCGCGGGTTCCGCCCGCGTCGCGCAGGCCAGCCGCGTCGCGCGGTCGCGTTCGGCATAGGTATCGGATTTTCCGCACTTTTACCCGGCTTCAACGAACCCGGTTCAGATTGGCGGGAGGAAGGCTCCACGC